>CAYNNU010000010.1:0-23793 GCA_964398645.1 uncultured Spirochaeta sp. | reverse complement strand
ACAGATGGCTGTGCATGCTCCCACAGATTGACAGTATCGCCATTGCGGCGGTATTCTCGCTGTGGAGGAGCAGGTGGCAAAAATCTGGCAAAAAAATGATCAAGTAAATGAATTGATTGAGCGCTTTACCGTTGGTCGGGATTATCTTTTGGATGAGCAGTTGGTGCCCTATGATTGCGCCGGTAGTATTGCTCATGCTCGTGGGCTTGTACGCGCCGGAATACTCAGCCGTGAAGAGGGTGAAAGTCTGGAGACGGAGTTGAGGGCCATAGCAGTGCAGGCTGCGGAAAATGGGTTTCCCATTTCTCGGGAGTTGGAGGATGGACACGCGGCTCTTGAAGCCGAGTTGGTGCGACGTCTAGGCGATGCAGGAAAAAAAATTCATACAGGTCGCAGCCGCAATGATCAAGTACTTACTTCAACCCGGCTTTTTTTTCGTGATTCAGTGCTGGATATCATGTTTTCTGGCTTACAAGCTGTGTCTGCATGGCTGGATTTTGCTCAAAAGAATGCTGCCGTTCCAATGCCCGGTCGAACGCATATGCAAATTGCCATGCCTTCAACAATAGGTTTGTGGGCCCAGGCATACGCCGAGGAAATGCTGGATGACCTTGATCATCTGTTTTATTGCATGGAACGGATTGATCGGTCTCCGCTAGGGGCAGCTGCTGGCTATGGGGTTCCTTTACCAATCGATCGCAATTTTATTGCGGAACAGATGGGTTTTTCAAAGGTCCTTGAGAATACTATTTATGTGAATAACAGCCGTGGCAAGTTTGAAGGCTTGCTGTTGCAGGCGCTGGAACAGTTGCAACAAACATATTCAAAAATTGCTCAGGATTTGATTTTTTTCAGTTTGCCAGAGCTTGGCTACGTTTCTCTTCCGGTGGAATTATGTACTGGAAGTAGTATTATGCCGCAAAAAAAGAATCCTGATGGATTGGAATTGCTACGGGCAAAGGCCGGGATGGTGTCAGGCTATTTACAACAGGTGCAGAATATCATCCGATGTTTGCCTTCCGGTTACAATAGAGATTTTCAGGATACCAAAGAGCCGGTTTTGCGTAGTTTGGAAATCGCGGCCGATAGTACAGCCGTCATACAATTGACAATCAAGCAGCTTCAAGTAAACGAAAAAGCGTTGCGGGATGCCTGCACTCCTGAATTGTTCGCTACAGATGCGGCATTGCAGCTGGTGCAGGAGGGATGGAGCTTCCGCGATGCGTATCGAGAGGTTGGAACAAACCTGGATAAAGTCCAGAGCATGTCAATTGATGATGTAATTGCTTCACGGACGGCTGCTGGTAGCCCGGGCAATCCCGCACCACAGGCGGTTTTACAGCGCTTGACCGAATTGACAGATATGGTCGCAAATCGGCAAAAAGCTGTGAGGGAAGCAATAGATAGTCTTATACCTGGATTCTACCACGCGCGCATTGACGTTTCTGGTGAATAGCAGACGATAGAATGAATGCAATAAGGGTGATTGCGTAGGGCATTGCGATTAACAGACTTTTGGGGATGGCTGAGTAGATTTGCATAGTACTTGCTGTGGCGTCGATAAAGCCAAACAGGAGCGCCCCGGCTACAAGGCCAAAGGGGTTTTCGAAGCCCAAAAAGACCGCCGCAAGTGCGATCCACCCGCGTCCGGCGCTCATTCCAGGCGCATAGGCTTCAATTCGTAACACAAGTAAGGCGCCGGCCAGACCGGCAGCTGCGCCGGAAAGTAGTAATGCAATGCTTTGAATGCGTCGCAGAGGTATTCCTCGTCGGTGCAAAAGCTCGGGCTGGCTCCCTGCCGCATGCAGCTCTAGGCCGTAGCGGGAATAATATAGGAGCACAACGCAGCCTGTTGTTGTTGCTGCTGCCAATAGTATGCCTGAAATATTCGTGAAGGCGGCGCCGGAAAATCCAGGAGGCAGGCGTAAAACAGCTCGGGTTCCGGTAATGGCCTTTGAAAGGCTTGGTATTATGCCAATGCTTAGCAGGTTTATTCCTAGGCCACTAATGAAAATATTTGCCTTTAGGCCAATTGCAGCCGCTACATGTATCCACGCTGCGGCAACTCCGGCAAGTATGCCGGTAAGCAGAGCGAGTAGGGGGCTACCGGTAACAAGCCCGATTATGGTAGCGGCGAATGCTCCAAAAAGCATTTCGCCTTCTATGGCGATATTCAGAACACCGGCTTTTTGCGAAAGTAAAGCTCCCAAACCAGCAATAATCAGCGGTACCCCGGCAAGAAATGTGTTAAAGAGTATGGTGCTCATGATTTTTCCTCGCATTACGCCATTGAATAGTGATTAGTAAAAATAATATTCCTTGTAGAAATAGGCTTGCATCGATTCTGAAACTGCTCAAGGCGGCAGCTTGTTGGCTTCCGCTGGTGATAAAACTGATGAAAAGTGCTGCCGGCAGAAGACGTTTAGGTCTGTTTGCAGCGATGAGTGCGACAGCGATGCCGTTCCAACCATATCCGGCTGAAAAACCGATGATACCGGAATGGAACATACCAACAAGTAGTAAGGCGCCGGCTAAGCCGTGAAAAGCGCCAGAAAGAATGAATCCCTGGGCACGCAGTTTTTTTACATTGAGTCCTTCAGTAAGGGCGAATTCCGGGTTTTCTCCGCTTAATCTTAAGCGGGTTCCAAATTTTCCATGATCGTAGTAGATGCTGGAAAAAAGCCATACTGCGAAGGCAATTGCTGCTCCGAAGGAAAGCCGCGAAGGGGATAGTAATTCTTGTAATTGAAATTTGGAGGCAATTGAAACGGTTTGTAAGAGGTTTGATTGCGGGTCAAGCAGAGGGCCACGAAAAAGGTTGTCAACTATTGGAAAAAGAGCGCTACCAGTGAGAAAGCTGCTGATCATCTCGCTTGCACCCCAGCGCATTCTTGCATATCCGGAAATGGCAGCAATAAGGGCTCCGCAAAGGGTGCCTGTCAGTAGGAGTGTAATAATTCCTACTACTCCATTGACTCCTGAGCGTTCTAGGGCAATGGCTACTGCAATGGCGGCGGCTGAGGACGCATACATTTGGCCCTCTCCCCCAAGATTAAACGAACCGCAGCGGAATGCAGAAATCGTACCAATTCCGGTAAGTAGTAAAAGGCTCGTTTGAGCTAGAAGATTCCCCCATGCATAGGGCGATGAAAAGGGAGCGGTAAAAAAGTATCTAAGGGTTAAAATGGGTTGCCCTGAGAATAGTATAAGAATAAGGATTACCGTGGAAGCTGCCATAATAGCTGGAAAAAGTGTGTGGAGTTGGTCTACCCGCAATCGGCGTTGAAGACTGCTGAAGCTGTTTTGCTGAATCATGCCGGGGCTCCTGTCTTTGGCGGGCTAAAAGTTTGATTCTTCAATAATTGACCTTCGTAAAGCAAATGCATACGAGTGCAAAAGGGTTGAATTTCGGCAATTGTACTGCTTAATAAAAGAATTGCGGCGCCTCGTGCAGCAAGCTCCCGTACTGAATGCCATAATTGGTCGCGACCATCCTTGTCCAGGCCTATTGCCGGCTCGCAGATTAGGCAAAAAGAGAGATCTGCCTTTTCTACATCTGTTTCTCGAGCAATAAGTATGCGTTGCCGCATGCCACCTGAAAAACTCGATAGGGCTTGGTTGCTGTCTTGCGGCAGATCAGCACGGTGTAATAGTTGAGCACTAAAACTCTGCACCCGTTTTTCCTTCCAGATTCCAGTTTGCTGACATGAACTGTGCCTGAGTAGGATGTGCTCCCTTAGAGATTCTACTACCGGCAAATGTAATGCCAGGCCACGGGTAAATCGTTGTGTGGGAATGTAGCGCATTCCAGCTTGGCGGGCTGATGCTGGATTATTGATGCTGGCATCGCCAATTTTGATATCTCCCTGATATTTTCGCCTGCCGGCAATGACATCTTCAAGGAGTAAAAGGCCGTGATCCCTGAATCCGCTGATGCCTAAAATTTCACCTGGGCGGATAGAGAATGAAATGTTACGCAATTGCCCGAAACCAGGGCTTTCCGCATTCAAATTCTGAATCGATACAACCGGTGGAAGTTGTTTGTGTATTGTTCCAATGGTATTGCGAAAGGTGCTTTTTTCGCTTTCGATTTTTTCCAGTTGGACTTGTTGTAGAGTTCCATTTTCCAGCCGAAAAACCCGATTGCATAGTTGTCTCATTTCATGATGACGATGGCTTATATAAATAATTGCAGTGTCCTCAAGCGCGCGAATTCGATCAAAAATTATTTCTCGTTCATGGGGTGTGCATGCGGCTGTTGGTTCGTCAAGGATCAGTAAAAGAGGTTTTTTTAGTAATACCGTTGCCAGTTCTGCTAGATGTACTTGGCCGATAGATAATTCACGGCCGGGCGCATCCAAGGGTAGGTCAATGTCCATTTCGGCCAATTTCTGTGCTACCTGTTGGCGAATCTTTTTTCGGCAAAAAATTCGGCTCGTTTTATGTCCAATCGCAATACTTTCCCATACAGGGCGGTCGGGTATAAGTACAGGGTGCTGGTGAACCAGACCTACTTCTGGGTGTGGTATTCCGTTGGGCAGGTGTGTGCCGTTTATGCTGATGTAGCCAGAATCAGCAGGGATTTCACCTGCTAAGATAGTAACAAGTGTGGATTTTCCAGCGCCGTTGTCGCCGGTTATGCCGATTATCTCTCCTGGCGATAGTTCCATACAAACAGACTGATTTGCCTGTACCCCAGTGATAGGGAAATATTTTTGTATGGCGTGGATTTTGATTATGTCACTCAATGGTTCCGGGGATATCCTGCTCACCGCTTTGAATACGGTTTTCCAGTTCAACTATTGCCGACTGAATTCCTTCGGGAACATATTCTGTAAACCCACTGTGATTGCTGGCAAAGCCAATGTAGCCGTCAGAAATGCCCAAAACTACGGTTTGTCCGTACTGCAATGTTCCCTGTGCTGCGGCAAGTATGCTTTCTCTGGCAGCAAGATCCTGCCGGACATAGGTGCTGCTAACGATAATTCCCGGTGCATACTCATAAGCCGGGCTATCGAACCAGCTTACGTATGCTCCATTTTCTCTTGCTGCGGTAATTACCCCCTGATTTCCGCCACCACAAATTGTTAAAATAATATCTGTTTGTGCATCTATCATTGATGTCGCTAGTTCGGCGGCTTTTCCGGGATCGTTCCAGTTTCCAACAACTCTGAAATCAAGTTGAGCCATAGGGTTCGCGGTTCTGGCGCCGAGAATAAAGCCACGCTTAATCCGGTCATTCATTACTGGATACTCTTGCCCGGCGATGAGTCCTACGCGTACCCCGGGGCGGGTGTTTTCCATATTGGAAGCGCTAATCATTCCAGCAGCAAAGCCATTAAGAAAGGCCTGCTCCTGATGGTCAAAGCTGATAGCATAGATCGAAGGATTATTTCCGCCGTTCGCATCCAGCATGATGAAGTGTTGATGGGGAAACTCTTCCAGTACACGGCGAGCGACTTCTGGCATTGCAGGGTTGCTGGTAACGATAACGTCAAACTCTTGTGAACCGGCCATGCTCATCAGGGAACCTTCCCATTCTGCTTGGTTCATTCCGCCTTCGACAATACGAATCGTTAGTTCAGGGTTGATTTCTGCAGCCTGCTTAGCTCCACTTGCCATCATTTCATAGGTTGGGCTTCCTTCAATAAAGCCGGGCACAAAGATACCAACATGAAATCCTTCTGTGGTATTCTTGCTGCAGCCAGAAACCACTAGCGCCAATAATACGCCTACGAAAATGTATATTGAAAGTGACAGTATTTTTTTCATACCTGAAATTATAGCAAACTACTGCCAGTATTGACCAGTAAAATAATTGATAATTCCATTAGGCAATTTGGCTTGACCTGTCGGTTTTGGGGTGCCATTATAACGATCTATGGACAATGATCTTTGTCTGGTGGCGGATATTGGAACCTCCAGCATAAAAGCAGCAATTATTGATTCGCAGGGAAACTTGTTGTCCTTTGCCCGTGAGCCATTTGTGTATCCCGATGGTCGTTTTGACCGCCTAACTCCCGAAAACCTGTTTCACACCTTTGCCCGTGCAATTGGTCGTTTGCCGGAACGAGGAAACGTTTCTGGTGTAGCATTTAGTGGAAATGGGCCGACCCTGATTCCTCTAGACCAAAAAGGGCAGGCCTTCGATTCAGTTTTGTTGTGGCTGGATAAGCGCGATCTACGACAAGAGGATACCGCGTCCTTTTTTTTGCCGAAGCTGGCCTGGTTTCGACAGCATCAGCCTGCGGAATTTGCAAAAACAAAAAAGGTTGTATCCTGTGCTGAATATATTTCCTTTCGCCTAAGTGGGCAATTACACACAGCCAGTCCATCTAAAGCTTTTGACGAAGTTATCTGGTCTTCTGCTGATATTTTAGCCTATGAATTTGATAAAAATTTGTTTCCTCCATTTGCCCGTCCAGGTGAACGGATCGGGCAAGTACGTAAATCGGTAGCGGCTGATCTTGGATTGCCGACAGATGTTCCATGCCTTGCTGCGGGAAGTGACTTTCTTATGAGTTTACTGGGTACGGCAACTCTGCAAGAGGGCTTGGTATGTGACCGGGCTGGAAGTTCCGAAGGGCTAAATTATTGTACGAGTAATCAGTGTCTGGATTCACGCTTACGAACTTTGCCGCACATTGCCCCGGAAAAATGGAATGTTTCGGGAATTCTTAATTCTACTGGTTTGCTTTTTGAATGGTTTCGCCGGTTTACTGGGCAGGAAAAAATTGATTATGTTGAAATGCTTCAGCGCATTCGATCCGCTCGGCATCCATTTCCCTGGTTTTTTCCTGGGCTACGGGCGAATGCTGATCGTGAGTTTCATCATGGGGTCTTTTATGGACTTGGTGCGGATCATGGTGCGGCTGAAATGGGCCGGGCAGTTGTCGAGTCTATTGGGTATGCCTTGCGCGAAACAATTGAAATGCTTACGCAGAGTGTAGGGCCGGTGCGTGCGCTTCGGGCATGCGGTGGGCAGGCGAGAAATGCCCCTTGGAACCAAATGAAGGCTGATATGTGTGGTGTGCCGGTACAGGTTCCTGAAATTCCGGAGGCAGAATTGATTGGTTGTGCTTCCTGTGTTTTTTCGTATCTTGATGGCCGAAAAGCGGTGGATATTGCACATGACTTGGTTCGATATTCCGAAGAATATATCCCGAATAAAGGTGAGTATCAGCGATTTTCTGCGGATTATGTAAAATACAAAAAAATCTACGAAAGTCTGCGGGCGATTGATGCTACTTGAGGGTGGCTGTGAATACGACTAGGGTAAAAAAATGCGGACGGGGAATACATCCCCGTCCGCACACATCTTACAGAATCGGAAAGCGAAAATCAGCCGATAGCGTTATTTCCAGTTTCACCGCTTCTGATGCGGATACATTCTTCCAAGGCTGAAATCATGATTTTTCCATCACCAATTTCGCCTGTCCGAGCACCGGCTACAATTGCATCTACTGTGGGTTTTACGAAATCATCGTTAACCGCAATTTCGATGCGTGTTTTTTTCAGCAAGTTTACTTCGATTGAAACACCGCGGTAAGATTCGCTGTATCCTTTTTGTTGGCCTGCGCCAAGTACGTTCGTTACCGACATCTTATATATACCGGCTGCGAACAGCTTTTCTTTTACGTCATTCAGCTTGTGGGGCTGAATAAATGCAGTAATCATTTTCATTGTAATCCCCCTTACATTGTGCTGAAAATCTGGAAGCCACTATAGGATTCCATGCCATGTTCACTGATATCCAATCCCTGCAATTCTTCGGTTTCAGATACTCTTAATTTGCCCAATGCCTTCAGGACACCGAACAGTATTCCGGCTGTAATAACTACCCATACGAATGCAGAAGCAACACCGACGAACTGTGCGCCAAGTTGTGCAAAACCGCCGCCGTAGAAAAGGCCAGCTTCAGTGTGGAATAATCCAACTGCGAGGGTTCCCAACGCACCACAGACGCCGTGTACAGATACTGCCCCGACCGGATCGTCAATATGTAGAACCTTATCGATAAACTCTACCGAAAGTACTACAACGATACCTGCTAACAATCCGACTATGATAGATCCCATTGGAGAAATCACATCGGCGCCAGCGGTAATTCCTACCAGACCTGCCAATGCACCGTTTAAGGACATGGAAGGATCGGGTTTGCCGAACCATATCCAGGTAGTTGCCATGGCTGCTATTGCCCCAGCTGCTGCGCTAAGGGTAGTGGTGGTAAATACCACTGCGATAGCGTCGGAAGTACCAGATAAGGTCGATCCACCATTGAATCCGTACCAGCCGAACCATAAGATAAACACACCGAGGGCTGCCAGCGGGAGGTTATGTCCCGGGATAGCCTTAACGGCTGTCTTACCGTTTTTCTTGACATATTTCCCTTTACGGGCGCCAAGGAAAATTGCTCCGACCAATGCTGCCCATCCACCAACCGAGTGAACGATGGTAGAACCAGCAAAATCATAGAAACCTACACCAAAAGATGAAAGCCAGCCGCCGCCCCAGGTCCAGTGACCGAATACAGGATAAATGAGACCGGTAATAAAGACACTATACAGCAAGTAGCCGGAGTACTTGGTTCTTTCTGCCATAGCACCCGATACAATAGTTGCAGCGGTTGCAGCAAAAACAACCTGGAACATCCAGTCCCGGTACAGTTCAGCCATGCTTGATATGCCATAGGCTTCGAGCATTTCTTGTGAATAGCTTAAGAAAAAGCCGTTGTGGCCAAAGAGCCCGGCAACACTTTCTGTGCCATACATGATTGCCCAGCCTGCGGCGAAATACATAATTGCACCGGCGGCAAAGTCCATAAGGTTTTTCATGATAATGTTACCGGCATTTTTAGCTCTGGTAAGGCCGGTTTCAACCATCGCAAAACCTGCCTGCATGAAAAATACTAATGCAGCGGCAAGAACGAGCCACAGCATATCGAAAGCGAGTTGTGCATCTACAAAGTTATCCAGCGCGAAAGCATTCCCGGCGGTGAATAACACAAGCAAGATGACAATTGGAAGAACAAGACGTTTTTTGTTCATGGTGTGCAGACCTCCTATCTTTGATCTGCTAACTTATAAGCATTTTCTGTGCCAAATATCAAAATAATATGAATAAAAAAAACAAAATTAACTATATCATTGTATAGAAAGGGTTTAAATGAGAAATATTTGGTTAAACGTGTTTAGATGAATGGTACGAAGATGTTACGCGCAATAACAAAAGATACAAAAATGTAGTTTTTAAGAATTTAGCTACGAAAATGTCTGGAATCGATATCGTATTTCTTAACTCGAAGCCCCATAATCCGTTCGGTAATGCCTAAAATGCGAGCGGCGCGGGCCATATTCCCTTTTGTTGTTTTTAATGCATCCTGAATAAGATCTTTTTCAAGGTTTTCGAGCGCTTCATCAAGGGTGGTGTGTAAATTCGTGTCACTGGATTCGGCTGATTGCAGGCTCGGGGGGAGGTTATGAGGATGGATTACCTCATCCATGCTCAATAAAATTGCCCGTTCAATGACATTTTCCAACTCCCGGACATTTCCTGGCCAGTGATAGTTGGATAATAATTCAATTGCCGGGGTAGAAATCCGTCGGACAATCTTCATATTGCTGCTAGCGTACTTTTCAATGAAGTGATCTGCAAGCAATAAGATGTCACTTTTTCTTTCGCGTAATGGGGGAATGTGAATGGGAAAAACATTGAGGCGGTAATACAAGTCTTCTCGAAAGGTATTTGCCAACATCTGTTCCTCAAGATTGCGGTTTGTGGCGGCGATTACCCGGACATTTGCCCTGATGGTTTCGTTGCCTCCGACCCGTTCATATTCGCGCTCTTGAAGAACACGCAAAAGTTTAACCTGAGTTGCAGGTGAAAGGTCGCCTATTTCATCCAAAAAGATGGTGCCGCCTTTTGCTGCCTCGAATCTTCCTTTGCGGGTAGAGATCGCACCAGTAAATGCGCCTTTTTCATGCCCGAATAATTCGCTTTCAATAATGTTTTCTGGGAGGGCGGCGCAGTTCACCTTAATCAGTGGTTTTGCGCTACGCAGGCTGCTGTAGTGTATGGCCTGCGCAATGAGTTCTTTTCCGGTGCCGCTTTCACCACGGATTAAAACAGTGGCATCACTCTTGGATACCTGAGCAATCATTTCGTACACATCCTGCATGGCCTTGGAATTGCCAACAAGATTATGCGGCTGATAGCGCTTTTTTAGCTCTTGCTGCAAGCGGGTGTTTTCTTCAAGGAGCTGGTTGCGCTCTTCTAAAATTGCATGCCTGATTTTTACTGCCTGGGCAATAAGCGAGGAAACAATTGAGAGCAAGCGTACCTGTTTCTCCAGGGCTTCTTCGTTGGAGTGTGTGCTATCGACGCTAAATGCGCCGATTGTTTCGTTTCCAATTTTTATTGGCACACAAATAAAACTAATTGGGCCGGTTGCGGTGTTTCTTGCGCCCGTTCGGTTCAAAAAGCGCGGGTCTTCGGAGATTTTTGGGATAACTATGGGTTCTCCGTTTTGTACTACCGTGCCGGTGATTCCCTCGCCCAATTTATAGCGACCGCGCTCTTGCTCGGTGGCCGAGAGCCCCAGGGCTGCTTCAATGAAGATTTCCCCGGAATTTCGGTCGAGGAGGGTAATTGTACCTCGATCAAAATTCATGGAGTTGGCAACAGCGCGCAGCACAGGGTTGATTACCTGTTTGATGTCGATACTTTGGTCTAGTATCTGACTGATCTGGAATAGTAAAGAGAGATCTTCTGGGTTATTTTGCATATGCGACTGAGTTGCAACGAGGGGCACGCGATTCTCCTGATACGTATCATACTACATTTTTGTAGCATTTTTGCCAAGTAGACAAATTGAATACTGTTGTATAGGCAGATTTTTTTTAATAAGATGAGGCATGTCTAGGCGGAGTCTTTTGTTTCTTGATTTTGATGGTGTCTTGTGCGACTCAGTTTCGGAATGCTTTGTGTCTTCATGGATAGCATATTATACACATTATCTTGGTAGCGAGCCCTTAAAGGTTGATTTGGCCTATCGTCAAATATTTGATTCGCTTCGTCCGTTTATTCGCCATGGTGAAGATTATCTGGTTATACATGATGCATTGGCGAATAAGCGACCCATTAGTGGTCAGAAGGATTTTGATCAGAGGATTGCTGAAGCTGGTGTACAGGCAATGCAGGAGTTCCGCGCCTTGATGTACAGAGTGCGCGAAGATTTGGTAGGCAGGGAGCGGGATTTTTGGATTTCACTGCACCGGATGTATCCTCATATACTGCCTTCTTTTCAGATGTGCGCCGGAAATCCGGATGTGTTTATTCTTTCAACGAAAAAGAAAGAGTATGTTGAACAGATGTTAGACGGCATTGCAATAGATAGCGATCGTGTCATTTCTTCAGGCGCCCGTTCCAAGAGCGACGTGATGAGCGATCTTCTTGATAGTACAGGTGTCGATAAGGCAGTTTTTATTGATGATCATATTGATCATATTCGCCGGGTTACAGACGGACGAATTACTTCCTATCTTGCGGATTGGGGCTATGTTCGGCCAGAGTGGCTATCCGCAAAGGATGTGGTTTCTATTCGCTCAGATCAACTGGTTGAGATGTTGCGTTCTTATTCTTCGTTGTCGTAGTCTTGTTCCAGTAAAAAGCGAAATTCATCCTGGCTGACAGTATCTTCTGATTCCTCTTCAGTGGGGGTTCCGCTAATAATACTACTGATATCACTACGATTTTTTTCTTGTTCGATTCGGCAGGCGGTAAGCTTGGTTTTGGCGCTTTTTAACTCAGTGAAGGTACAGGAGTTATCAAGGATGCTATCGATAAATTTTACAAAAAGTGAAATTGCCCGTTGTAAATCGCGCAAGTGATCATTGCGTGTGATCAGAAAGTTACTGTTGCGCAAAGATGAGTATAAGCGGGCTAGGCATGAATCTAAAAAGAGTATGTCTTCCAGGATTTTGTCGCGAAAATAGTTGGGGTCTAATTCAAGGTTGAGGCCTTGCTGAAGATTTTTGATGTACTGACTCAGAAAGAAAATATTGTCGGCATAGTTGGTTTTATACCCCATGGGTTCCTCGCAGGTGCTTGTAGTAGTCTTGACAGCGGAAGGTGCTTATGGTAACGTTCCTTTCACCTCTTTACTGCCGGTGTGTAGATAGTATACCTGTCGGCAGTCATTTATGTCCACAAGGAGGATACAATGCGGACGTATGAAATGATGTGTGTGTTCCGCCCTGAAGATGAATTATTTCAGAAGGGTAAGAGCGCAGTAACCGAAGAGCTAAAAAAGCTCAATATTTCCATTACAAAAGAAGAAGATACTGGAATGCGGACCTTGGCATATGAAATTAATCGCCAGACACAAGGTCATTATTACCTGTATGAATTTACTGCTGAACCGGCAAATGCAGACGGTATTGAAGATGCTTTGCGGTATCAGACTGAGCTGTTGCGGCATTTGGTTGTACGGAAGGAAGCATAAGCCATGGCTGATGTGAATTCGGTAGTACTAGTCGGGCGGCTGGTTCGTGATGCTGAGCTCCGAATGACTGCCGGAGGCTTGGCGATTTGTAAATTTTCAATTGCAATCAACCGCCGAAAAAAGCAAGGCGACTCTTGGGTGGAAGAAGTAAGCTTCTTTGATGTGGTGCTTATGGGCCGCCAGGGAGAAGCTATTCAGCAATATCTGCAGAAGGGTAAGCAGGTTGGTATTCAGGGAGAGCTTCGACAGAACCGCTGGCAGGATGATGCTGGCAACAATCGGAATAAAGTAGAGATTTTTGCCAACAATGTGCAACTACTAGGTGGTCCCGGCGGACAACAATCTGGTGGTGGAATGCAGTCAGGTGGCCAAACGCAGAGTTCTGGTGGTTCAAATTATCAGGGTGGAGGATCCTATTCGGATTATCAGCCTGGTGGCTTTGATGATGATGTTCCGTTCTAGGCGATTTGTGAGAAGTATTAGGAGAATTGAAATATGAGTGATAAGTATAATTCAATGGATGATCAGAGAGATCGTGATGGTGGTTATCGAGATGACAGTCGTGGCGCAGGTCGCGGAGGTCGTGGCGGAGGGAAGTTTTTCCGTCGTAAGGTAGATAAGATCAAGGCTCAGAATCTGACAATTGATTACAAGCATCCAGAAATTTTGCGCCGTTTTGTAACCGAGAAGGGGAAAATTCTTCCTCGCCGGATTACAGGTACATCGGCAAAAAATCAGCGCTTGCTGGTACGGGAAATCAAGCGAGCCCGTCATTTGGCACTTTTGCCAATGGGCTAAGGAGCCTGTAAGAGCTGATGAGTGCTGTTGAGCGTCGAAATCCGTGGCTTGAAATAGTTCTTCTTGGGGCTGTTTCTGCTATTTTGCATCAGACCGGGATTTTTTTGGTGTTTTTTGCCATACCCGTTCAGGTGGTAGCTGTACGGCGCGGTAGCACTGCTTTTTTGAATGCTGCTATGGTGAGTTTGGGCATCATAGCACTGTGGAAGGGCGTTCAAATAATGAGCATAGCGGTTCCTGATGGGGACACTACGCTGATCATGCTCGATATTTTGTTGCCGTTTTCCATTTTTTTGGCTTTGGGCATGTTGAGTCTATTGCCAAAAAAAGGTGTTTGGCAGAATGTCTGGTGGCGCATCGCTGCAGCTTGTGCTCTGGCGGTGTTGTGTGTGTTTCCAATGCTGATGTATGCACGGGTAAGCCCCTTGTTTCAGTCAGTGATCGAAGCGCAATATCAGTTTTTGCTGGACCAGGGTATGCTGGTTGAAGATATCAGCCTGCAGGATCTGCAGAAACAGGTGGTTTCCATGCTGTTTCAGGGGATCGGTGGCGGTATCAGCCTGCTGGTGTGTCTGAATTATTATTTTGGGGCGAGTCTGGGCGGAGACCGCCAACGCCTTCGGCAACTTGTGTTGCCGCGATGGACGGTTGGTCTTGCAATAGGCTTGTTTGCTGCGGGCATGTTCAAAGTTAATGGACTGCTAGCGGTTTTTGTATGGAATGTGTTTGGTTTTCTTGCCGTTCTGTACAGTTTTGTCGGGGTTGCGGTATTTGCGCAGGTAATGAGCCGAAAAAAAACCGGCCCCCGGAAAAGGTTATTGTGGATGGGCGGTATTATTCTTTTACTGCTCATACCGATTGTAAATATTACGGTTTTGCTGCTGCTGCCAATAACAGGTGCAGTAGATACCGTTGTTCGAATACGTGAACGTTACAGGAATAAAGGAGTGACCGATGAAAGTCATTTTGAACACTGATGTGGCAAACTTGGGTGAAGAAGGGGATATCAAGGAAGTAAAGAGCGGCTATGCCCGTAATTTTATTATTCCACGAAAACTTGGGATGCCATACAATAAGGCGAATATCGCCCTCATTGAAAGCCGACGAGAAGCTATTGAAAAGAGAAAAGAAGAAAAACGTCAGGCTGCTTTGGGTCTGAAGGGGCAGTTGGAATCGAATCCCCTTGCTATCGCTATGACAACAGGGCGAAATGGAAAACTGTTTGGATCTGTTAACACTGCTACCATTGCTGCTGAATTGGAAAAAGCTGGTATTGTTATTGAGCGAAAAGCCATTGAGATTCCGGAAAAAACCATTAAAGCCGTAGGAAATTACAAGGTAGCAGTTAAGTTGTATGGCGGTGAAACTGCGCAGCTTACTGTTGCTGTAAGTAGCTCCAAGGTGGTTGCTGAAGAAGATGAGCCCAAAAAAGCTGCGCCAGTAGAAGCTACCAAAGACGTAGAAGAAGCTCAAGAAGAATCCCAGGAAGAAGTATCTCAGGAAGCAGACTCCGCCCAGGATTCTGACGATGAGCAATAGTGACGAAGCACTAAATCAAAAAGGGGTACCACCCCATAATGAAAACGCAGAGAGGGCTTGCCTGGGGGCAATGCTCTTAAACCCGCGTGATACTGTTGACCGGGCAATGCATAAGCTGCGCCCGGCTGATTTTTATCGTCCAGCCCATGGAAAAATATGTGAAGCAATTGTATCGCTGTATAATCGCGGCGAGGTTGTTGATCTTATTACTCTCACAGAAGAGCTTCGCGGTCGTGCGGAACTTGAACGGGTTGGCGGACCTGCCTATTTGGCATCCTTAACAGATTCTGTCCCCGCTTCCACCAACATAGAATACTATGCCGATATTATCCAGCAGGAGAGTATTCGCCGTAAGCTCATTGTTATGGGGCGTACTATTACCGATTCTGCAGCAGATCACAGTAATAAAACGCGAGAGATTCTGGAAGAGTTTGAAAAACAGCTTTTCGAGATAGCTGAAAACCGTCAGGAGCATGATTATGCCCGCGCCGGTGATATTGTAAAAGAAACTATCGATAAAATTGAAACCCGCTATAAATCGGATAACCCATTTACCGGTATTCCATCTGGCTTTTCAGATCTTGATAATATGCTCAGTGGGTTTCAACCTTCGGATTTAATTATTATTGGCGCCCGTCCCTCAATCGGGAAAACAGCCTTAGCCCTTTCTTTAGCCAATCGTATGGCCATGCAGGAGCGTTTGAAGGTTGGGTTCTTTACTCTTGAAATGTCAAAAATATCGATTATGATGCGTATCATTTCGATGGAAGCCCGGGTGAGTGCACAAAGAATTCGAAACGGAATGCTGCGGGGGCAGGATTTTAATGGTATTTTTGATGCGGCTGGCCGTATTTATGATGCTGATCTTTGGTTTTGTGATGTACCCAATATGCCCTTGTTAGATTTACGTGCACAGGCGCGTAGAATGAAACGTCAGCAGGATGTGCAAATCATTTTTATCGACTATTTGACGCTGATAAAACCTGAGAAAACCGAAATTCCTCGGCATGAGCAGATTGCTGAAATTTCACGATCATTAAAGGCGTTAGCTCGCGAATTGGACATCCCCATTGTTGCCTTATCGCAGGTTGGCCGTGATAGTGAAGGGAAACGACCGACTTTGGCGAATATCCGTGAGTCTGGTTCGATTGAGCAGGATGCCGATGTTGTATTGTTTTTGCACCGGGAGCGCGGAGATGCGGATAGCGGAGCAGATGGCGAGACCTTGCCGGTATTGAAAACTGAATTGATAGTTGCAAAGCAGAGAAATGGTCCGACTGGCACGGTTGATCTTGCATTTATTCGTCAATATGCTAAATTTGAAGAGTGGTCAAACGCTGATTATGGATGATTTTTGATTGGAGCCGTCATGAAGCTGGAAAACTATATTTCGCCCGATGAACTGATAAACGAATCCGAACGCTTTGTACTTGAGGAATTGAATAAAAATTTGGATCAGCTTGATCCGGCTGTGTTAAACGAAGATTGTTTGCTGGATATGGCAACCTATGCAATGAATAAGGTTACTCCACGGTATCGGGCAAATCTTCTTGGCCGTTTGTTTAGCGCAGCTCAGGATGAGGCCTTTTTACAGGAAGTACAACAAGCCGTTGCTGAAGCAATTCAAGTAGTGAGTGAAAACCCTCCCATCTAATCTTAGCGGTCTTGCTGGTTTCGCAAGACGCAGGGGAAGGGAGTTCTTAGTTGTTCTATTTCACTAAGTGGGGTTTCCGGGCGCCCCTGGATACTTAAGTTTTCTGCTGCATCAAAGTCGCCCGAAGAAATAAAGCTTCCGAAACTTGAAAGTAAAACCCATGACCCATCATCTATACAATTTAACTCTCCAAGATATTGACTTGAGCTTGCGTTCCAGAAAAGAAGCTTTCCTGCGGTATTGATCGCATATACGAGTGGACCTGCGCTGCCGATGGCACGAAGATTTTTTGCGTTTTCGTCAATTGTAATAAATCGGCTGCCGTTCCAGTACACTAGGCCGTTTTGCCCGAAGTTGGTATATAAACGTTCATTTGCTTGATCAAAGTAGAGGATAGCACCTAAATCTTCTCCGTTAAAACGGTGAATAACCCGAGAGCGAGCTGGACTTGAGCTTCGGTGTACGCGCAGTACGGTAGCAGGGTTTCCGCGTACCTCAACATAGGCTAGGGAATATAATAGGTTATTTGCTGTGTCGGTTTCTAAAGCAAAAACCATAAGAGCTGGATCATTTATCGGAACTGTTTCGAGTGTTTCTGGATTGATAATCAGCATCGATGTGTCCCCGTTCGAATTATTTTTTCCGGCAATTATGTTGGTATTACTATGAATTGCGGTTTGTAAGTTCGCAGTATGCAATTGCACGCGCTGTTCGAAGGCGGGAAGGCCATATTCAAAGATGTTGCCATTTTGTGTAGAAAAAAGAATTTGATCTTGGTCGGCATGAATGTGTTGTATTGGGCTTTCTATCTGGATTGAAGTGTTGATCAGGCTAGCTGATTGCGGCAACCAGCGACTAATTGTCATGTCTCGTTTTGTATCAATTGGCCAGATAAGGATTTCCCCTGAAGGCAATGCAGTCAGTCCGGCGTGTTCCCTGTCCGGTACGTTAGGTACAGAATCCATTGATTCCATTGTAAGGGTAGTTGCCATTGCTTGGTTAAAGATATCAGATTCAATGGCTGTTATGTGTCTATCGGTGCTAATGTAAAGTTGATTTCCGCTTGCGGTAACAGATCGTATTTGAGCAATTTGAACCGCTTGAAATCTGCGTGCGTCTGATTGTTCTTCAGTTAGATAAAGCAATTGTTGCTGCATATCTGCAAATAAGATATCTCCAGATGAATAATTGGCGAATTGAATATTTGATGGCCGAATTGTTCTTTCGGAAGGAAGTAATTCCTCGCCTGAAAAAATATACTCTTCAATGTGGCTTCTGTTTGCTTCGGCCGTGATTACCCCGATGGCATTGCGTTCTTGGCTGGTTATCAGTTGTTTTACTGGGGCAAGCAGGGGAGCATTTGCGATTGTTCTGCCGCTAACCGCGTCAACAACAATGAGTTTTCCATTTTGAATACCAGTAAGATAGCGAATACCAAGCATTGTAGGGTATTCAATACCTGGAGCAGAAGCAAAGTACGAGATGTTTCGCCCGCTTTGCACGTTGTAGTAGGTTATTTCTCCACTGGCCGCCTGATAGGTCATGATATTGGATTCAGAGCGCGAGAAGGTGAAGAAGTTCATTATGCCTTCTACGGAGCGCAATAGTCTTCGTTGTTGTCCGCTGGCTGCGCTATGTATATATAGGCTGTTAATCCGGGGCAGTGAATAAGCCAAATAGGTTCCTTGTGGCGAAAAGGTCATGTAGATTGGATTGCTCTCAAGCGCAATGGAATAAAGAATGGACTGGTTGCAGACATTTACAACACTTATCCGGTAGGCACCATCCAGATCACGTACTATAGCGGCAATAATTGCCTGGCTTGGGTGAAAGGCGATCTGCAGTATGTTTCCTTCGGTTATAGGAATGACTGCCGAAAGTTTTTGCTCGTTTTGTGTCCATGTGCGAATTGTCCCATCCATGGAAGCACTAACAAAGCAGTTGGCAGCTTGATGAAAACCGAGGCCGGTTACAGCTTCCTGATGGCTACTGGCTATTAATATTTCATCTGCCAATACAGGTACTTGCAAGAGGAGAAAGAAAAAAATTGATACGAGCAAAATAATTGGTTTTTTTTTCATGTATCAGCCTCCAAACAAGAAAAAGATATCGCTGGTTACAGCAAGAGCGAGTAATGCAAAAACAATAATTGCTCCGACATTCTGATATCGCATAATTGAGCGTGGTGCCAGCATTCGCGGAAATAGAGTTTGTGTGAGAACGAGCAGGATCTGTCCGCCGTCTAGTAGGGGGATAGGTAATAGATTCATAAAGGCTAGGACTACAGAGATCAAACCGAGAAAATGAAAAACAGCAGTTGCACCTGTGGAAAAATCGCGGCTGAATCCTTTTATTGCGATATCCCCTACCATGTGGGTTATTTTGACCGGCCCGGATACGGCTTGGCTTACTTCTACACCCTGGAAAAGGAGAACAAGGCCGTGTGCTGTTGAGGCTAAGGTGCTGAAAACTTCTTTGGCAGCTATTCCTATGCCGCTGAGTGGATTTGCTTCTGGGCTATGAGCTGTAAGGGTTTGCCAATCTAGCGGTGGAAGAGCTTCATCTTCGCTTGGAAGAGAAAGGCTAAGCTGAATTTCCGAATTATTCCGCATAAGTATAACGTTTGATTGAGCCTGAGATTTTTGGGCCGTACTTAGTAATTGTTCAAATTGAATTGCATGCTCAATGCTTTGGCCGTTGAGTTGGATAATGGTATCGCCAGCCTGAAATCCTTTTGAACGCCAGAAATCTGAGTTCGCCTGAGAAGAAATCTGCGGTGGGATGTATGGGTAAATCCCGATTCTACCCAAGCCTGTTTCAGGATCAAGGGCTGGGCGGATAGATGTTGTATGTTCTGTCGAATTGCGTATATATGTGATTTCGATGTTTTGATGCGCAGCGGCACCAATCGATCTGCGAATGTCTTCAAATGTCTGAATGTCTGTGCCGTCAATGTTGACAATTCTATCGCCTGTTTGTAAGCCTGCTTCTGTAGCTGGCGTTTGCGCAGCTTGAAAAAGAACGATTCTTGCTGGATAGGTCTGGTAGGTATAGCCAATAACGAAGACAAACCAAAAAAGAATGAGTGCAGTGAAAATGTTCATTAGAGGACCAGCCGCTAGAATTAGGCATCGTTTCCACCACTTGGCAGAATAAAAGCTGCCGGATTCACGGGGGACCTCTTGCAGGTTGTTTTCAATCGCTGTTTGCAGGCTATCGCTACCTTTTAGTTTGCAGTATCCCCCGATTGGGATAGCAGAAAGGCGGTATTCGGTTCCCTTGTAGGCTTTTGACCATAAAACAGGTCCCCATCCAACTGAAAAGGCTTCTACACCAACACCGAGTTTTTTTGCAGCATAAAAATGGCCAAATTCATGCAGGCTGATTAAAATGCCCAAGCCGGCAACGCCTAATAAAATACTTATCAGCATTATACCCCCGAAAGAAACAGCAGGTGATAGCTGTAATAAAAAAATGGTGCAGCAAAGGCGATGGAATCAATGCTGTCTAATAAACCGCCGCGTCCAGGAATAATTGATCCACTATCTTTAATTGTGGCGGAACGTTTTAAGGCTGATTCTCCCAAATCTCCAATAATGGATGCTGTGCCAATGATGAACCCAAAAAGTACTGCCTTGGAAATAGGGCCGGGAAAAACATTCGGCATCGTGTTTGCCGCTATTACCGTAACAAGTATGCTGCCAAAGTAGCCGGAGCAAAATCCGGCAATGCTTTTGTTGGGGCTTATGGGCAGAACATTTCCGTTTCTGCGCCCAAAGAGCATGCCTCCTGCATAGGCTGCGGAATCGTTAAGGAAAACTGCCGTTACAAATACGGTTAAGAGCACAGGGGCGTTTTCTAAAAAACCTGTGCGTACAATATAGGCCATGAACGCGCCTGGATACAGGAGTAAAAAAACCTTAGCCGGCACAAGGTTTTGAATATTCGCAAATGTTTCCGGCCGGCGGCGAAAGGCTTGTGCGCCGATAATTATTGCAATAAGAAGCATTCCTATGGCGATTGTGCTTTCTGCAGGAATGATTTCTTGAAGCTCAAGATAGCAGAGTGCAGGAAAAAATAAACCAAATAGGGGAGCTAATGGGCGGTATGAATTCTTTTGTTCCGTGTTGCTGGGAAAAAGCGGATCGAGTTCCCAGCTGGCAATTGCTGAAACAAGCATAACCGTAAGAGTTGTTGCGAGATGGTTGAAGTGGGGGAGTAATATTAAAATTGCAAGAACAGTTGGTATTCCAAGGCTAAAAACCAGTAGACGGTTTCTGATGTTTTTTTGTTTTTCTGTCATTAACATGTTCCTCCGAATCGACGCTGTCTTTGCTGAAAATCCTGTATGGCTTTGTCAAAATCGGTTTCATTAAAATCTGGCCATAGTTTGTCGCAAAAGTACAGTTCACTGTACGCGCTGCCCCACAATAAGAAATTGCTTAGGCGCATTTCCCCGCCGGTGCGGATTATTAAATCAGGATCGGGAATAAAGCTGCTATCAAGGGCATTTTTTATGTCTTCCTCAGTTAGAGGACTTTGTGAAAAATCCCTCCCACTGTGTTGCATGCATATTTTTTGTGCTGCCCGCATAATTTCATTGCGTCCACCATAGTTTATGGCCAAGTTTACTGTGATTCCATTATAGTCTTTGGTGTCTTGCATCACATCATGCAAATCTTTCTGGATTGTTTTGGGAAGACCGCTCATGTCCCCACTATGGGTAATTCGCACGCTTTTTTCCCGGTAGTAATCCAGTTCTTTGCGGATATGGTTATGTATTAAATTGATGAGAAAAGATACTTCTTCCTGGGCGCGTTTCCAGTTTTCCGTAGAAAAGGCGTACAAGGAAATATACGGAATACCCGCATCCCTGGCTGCTGTAACTATCCGTTTTGCAACCTTAACCCCCTCCTGGTGGCCTGCTGTTCGTGGTTTTCGACGACTTTTTGCCCAGCGGCCATTACCGTCCATAATTATGCCAATGTGTTGCGGAAGGGCAGGGGTGCTCATCTTAGATCTCGGTAATTTCGTTTTCTTTTTCTTTCAGCATTGCGTCTATGGTTTTAATGCTTTCGTCAGTGATTTTTTGCACCTGGGTTTCAAGGCGTTTTTCTTCATCCTCACTGATTTCGCTGGCTTTTTGCTGTTGTTTTAACTCTTCGTTTGCATCGCGACGGATGTTGCGAATGGCAACTTTAGCCTGTTCCGCTTCTTGCTTGGCAAGCTTGACCAATTCTTTTCTTCTGTCATCAGTTAAGGGCGGTATGTTCAGGCGGATAACCTTACCGTCATTGTTTGGATTCAGGGAAAGTTCGGATTTTTGTATTGCTTTTTCGATTTCTGCTAGAACGGATTTATCCCATGGTTGGATTACAACCAGTCTAGCTTCCGGAGTGCTGATTGTTGCAAGCTGATTGAGCGGGGTTGGTGTTCCAAAATAATCCACTGAAATTTTATCAAACAAGGCTGACGAGGCCCGTCCGGTTCTTATTGCGGAAAAGTTTTCCTCTAGTGCCTGAATGGATTTTTTCATGCGATTTTCAGCATTTGTTATACTCATAATTCCCTCCGGTATACATACATATGGCGGCGCCGAGTTCGGCGCCGCAATAAATGGGCTGTTTATTCCTGCCCTACGCTGTAGACAATGTAGTCTGTTAATTGAACAGTACTGCCAATTTTTTTGCCTAATTCATCAATAACCTGCTGAACTGATTTTTTATCTTCTTTCACAAAGCCTTGGTTCACAAAGCAGATTTCAGACAAGTGTTTTTTGAGTTTGCCGGCGGCAATGCCCTGCATTACTTTTTCCGGTTTTCCCATGTTCTCCGCCTGTTTTAGGAAGATATTTTTCTGTTCTTCCAGATATGCAGGTTCAACCTGTTTTTCTGAAAGGTACAGCGGTTTGTAGGCTGCTGCATGTAGTGCAAGATCAAAGTGCAATTGTTTTGCCTCATCTTGTTTGAGTGCATCAGCTGAATCGGCTTGTAGTTTGATCAGTACACCAATGGTACCGCCTTCACCGTGAATGTAGTCACAAACGGCCTCGTTGGCGCTAAATTCCATGCGGGTGAAGCGGCTGGGGCTGATATTTTCCTTGATTGTTGAAACAGCTGTTACAACCTGTTCCTTGATAGCTTCGTTATCAACAGTAAGGTTTTCTTCGGTCATTTTTTTAACCAAGTCATTCCCAAGGGCAACGAATGTTTCGTTACGGGCTACAAAGTCTGTTTCGCTGGAAAGTTCGAGTACCCCTGCTGCCGAAGAACCTACATAGGTGAAAATTCTGCCTTCGCTAGTTGCTCTGCCGCCGCGTTTCGCCGCTGCCGCAAGACCCATTTCCTTTAGAATTTTCTCTGCTTTTGCAAAATCACCGTCCGCTTCGGTAAGGGCTTTCTTACAGTCCATCATGCCGGCGCCGGTTTGTTCTCGCAGTTTTTTTACATCAGAAGCTGTTATTGCCACGATAATATCTCCTTCATCAAATCTTCGGTTTATTGCTCTTCGTACATCTCGTCGGTTGAAATACCAGCGTCTTCAGCTACAGCTTCTTCGCGGGTTTTCTCCATCTTGATTTCCGGTTTTTCTTCCGGCTTGTAGTTTGAGTAGTCCTCGGTTACAAAGCCTTCGGGCTGGTCGTCGCTACTTTCGCCACTGATTGCCGCTGCAACAGGTGCTGTCTCGACTTCGCTTTCGCTTGAATCATCAGTTTCAATTGCTGATTCAGTGTTTTCATCTTCTTCATCTTCATCGCCTAGGCTTTCAATGATTTTCAAGCCGATTTCATTTTCTGCTTCAGTAACCGCCTGGCTGATAATTTCAGTAAAAAGACTGATTGCGCGGATTGCATCGTCATTGCCGGGGATAGGGTAGTCAATTCCGTCAGGGTTACAGTTTGTGTCAACAACCGCAACAATCGGAATGCCCATTCTCTTAGCCTCAGCAACTGCAATGGCTTCTTTCTTGGTATCAACAATAAAAATGATACCTGGAAGGTCCCGCATCTCTTTAATACCACCAAGGTTCTTTTCGAGACGGGATTTTTCTTTATTCAGTTTCGCAACTTCTTTTTTTGACAGGCTCTCAAATGTACCGTCGATTTCCATCTTTTCAAGCTTCTTGAGTCGCTGCAATGATTTCTTGATGGTGGAAAAGTTGGTAAGCATACCACCCAGCCAACGCTGGTTTACGTAGTACATCCCGCAATTGGTCGCTTCACGCTCAATTGCAAGCTGTGCCTGCTTTTTGGTACCCACAAAGAGCACGCCTTTTTTTGCCAGTACGGTTGAACGTACAG
>CAYNNU010000009.1:0-25646 GCA_964398645.1 uncultured Spirochaeta sp. | reverse complement strand
GTCTACAAGAAGGCGGACGGTATTTCCAATGCAGTTGTCGTTATAGGCGCGACTAATGCGTTGCAGGTCATTACTTAGAATGTGCAGGCGCTGTTTTTTTACTGTTAGCGGAATGGTGTCCTCCCATTTTGCACTCTCAGCGCCCGGGCGGGGTGAATACATTGCGATATAGGCCATGTTGCAAGCCATTTCTTCTAGGGCGGTGCGGGTTTGATTGAACTGTTCATCAGTTTCTCCGGAAAAACCTACAATAATATCGGTAAAAAGGCTTGCCGAGGGTAGAATGCGGCGAATATTTTCAACTATAGCCATAAAGTGTTTCCGGGTATAACCACGGCGCATATTTTTTAATACAGTGTCATCCCCGCTTTGTAAGGGAAGGTGAATTTGTTTTGCTAAAACCGGATAGTCTGCAATTACATGAAGAAGGTCTTCGGTCATGTCTCTAGGATGAGGAGAGGTAAAATAGACTCGAAATTCTTTGCCGCTTTTGGCACCAAATTCACCGATTTTTTGCATGAGCTGTGGAAATCGTAATTCAGAATTCTTTTTATCCAGTCCATAACTGTTAACATTTTGTCCAAGCAAGGTAATGCTCTTATAGCCTGCTTCAACCAATTCAGATACTTCGGTAAGTATGTCTTGGCTTCGTCGTGATACTTCGCGACCGCGGGTGTATGGTACCGCACAGAATGAGCAGAATTTATTACAGCCATTTTGAATTGGAATGTAGGCTTCAAAATCTGATTGATATGCAGGATGAATTTGCCAAAAGCTGGTAGGATCAATCTCGTGCCGTGCAGAAGCCTCAGTGGGAACCCCGTACTGGCGTATCATATCCGGAAGTTGCGGGAGTTCTTGTATGGAAAATAGAATGTCAAATCGTTTGAGTAATTTTGCTTTATCTGCAGGGAGAATGCAACCGGACGCAAAGGTGAGGATATTGCGGTTTTCTTTCCACTTGCTCCATTTCGCTATTCTTGAATACACCTTGTCTATTGCTTTTTGTCGGACAGAACAGGCTATGACACCAAGGATATTTGCTTGTTTTTCATCTTCTGTACGGGTATAACCCATTGAATCAAGTACCGAGCAAATGCGTTCACTATCTGAAAGATTCATTTGGCAGCCAAGGGGTAGAATAAAGTATTTCATTGGAGCTGTAGATTAGCAACAACTGCCTAGGGGGTCAATGCAGGAAAATGCTGATATGTATTGTGGTAGATGGCCTTACTTTTTCTTCGGTTTCCGTTTTATTACTACAATAGTAATATCATCGTCTTGGGTTTCCATCTAACTGTCTACGCCACGAATAACTGCTTCGATGATTTTTTGCGGTGTACGAGTTCTATTCTCTGCTACAATTTTATGCAGTTTTTCCTCGCCGAACATATCACGTTCTGCATTTTTGGAAGGTTTGCCCTTCTTTTCTGCTTTTTTTGCCTCTGATATTCCGTCGGAATACAATACAAGCAGATCACCGGAATTGAGCCTGAATTTTGTGCTGCTGTTTCCTTGAATTGCATCTTCCATTATTCCAAGTAAAAAGCCGGAAGATTCAATTGCGTTTACTTCACCGGTTTTGGCTTTACAAACAAATGGCTCAGCGTGATCGTTTCCAAACATTTCAAAGTTTCCATCTGCATCAAAGCGGAAAAGGCGAAAGGTCATGTACATATGGCTGTATTCAGATCCAATCTTACTAGCCTTTGAAAGTCGACTTTGTATGTTTTTATGCAAAGCTACGTTTATTGTCTGGTACAATTCCGGAAGATCGCGGCTCTTCATATCGGGATCTTTCATCATTGTATTAAAGGCAACCTCAGCCATCATCATCACTAGACCAGATTTTAGGCCATGGCCGGAAACATCACCAAATACTCCGTAAAATGGTTCTTCCTGCAGAAAAAAGTCGTAGTAGTCACCGCCAACCTCAGTTGCCGTACGCATAAATGCGCTAATTTCGTAGTGATCAGTATTTTCCACAAAGGGGAGGATTGAAGTCTGGATATCAGTTGCGATTTCCATTTCCTGTTCAACCCGGGCAGTTTCCTGGACCCTTTCATAAAGTCGGGCATTTTCGATTGAAATTGCGGCTTCTATAGCGAATGCTTTTAGCAGCTCAAATTTATCATCAGTGAACTTTTCATTTCCCTTGCTATTGTCAAGGTATACCAGCCCGTGAATTGTTCCGCTGGTAATGAGAGGTACACACATGATAGAGCCAAAATCTCCATCACCTTCAGCAAGTAAGAGGCCCTTTCCGTCACGTGCAGTTTTTTCTACAGCAGAATTAGCAAATTTGAGCGTATCTATTGTTCCAGGTTCGCCATTTATGATACAGACACGGGCTTCCATCTCAGCTACTGAGCTTGTATCGTCTTTTCGCAGAAACAAAGCACCGTTTTCTGCTCCAGCGACTTCAACTGCTAGAGCAATGATTCTGGTGAGAAGCTCATCCATTTCATGAACTTGCGCCAGTTGTTCCGACAGGTCCAAAAGATACTTAAGTTGTTGTTGGTAGGAAAAATCCTCTTGAACGGCAGCCATATTCATAACGGTAAGTAAAATAACAGCGGTTGTCAAGTATTAGTATTTGATGTTCTCCATGTATTACTTTGCGCCTACAGCCGCCCGTATTGCCTGGGCGGTAACATCAGCTGCTGTCTCTAACACCAACTCAAGCGGGGCTTGTACTTTTCTGGTTGAAAGTCCAAAAACACAATCGCCATCGTGGGCGGTGTGTACTGGTTTGATGGCCCTGCTCATACCAGTTTGTGATCTTCTGCACATATTGTAAACGGCTGTTTTGTTGAGAATTGCATTTGTTGCAACTGTTACAAGTGTGGTATTGGTATGTAAGGGGAGTTTTGTTTCTCCGTATCGTACACCACGTTTGGCACAGAAACTTCCATCTTTCATGCGTGCGCCGGCAATTATTGTACCGTCAGCTCCGTAGATGTCGCCAATGGCATTTACCACTGCTACAGCCGAAACAATAAGGTCGTCCACGATTGTTTCAGCTGTTCCCAGCCCACCGGCCATTCTGTTTTCAAAATTTTGCCATTTTCCAATTGTGGCGCCAGTTCCAGCACCGATTAAGCCGCAAGAATCGGATTTTTCTTTCGCAGCACAGCATGCCTGATAACCGTTTTCCGCGGTAGGTCGAATTGAAGAATCGCCTTTGTTCAAATCAAAAATCACAGCAGCGGGCACAATTGGAACCAGCCCCCAAGGAGTTGAATATCCTTGGTTCTGTTCAAGTAAATATTTTACAACACCATCAGCGGCGGCAAGGCCGAATGCGCTACCGCCTGAGAGAAGGATAGCGTTTACCTGCTGCATGGATTTCGTTGGATCAAGTAGGCCTGTTTCCCGGCTGCCTGGAGAGCTTCCGCAAATATCACAGCTGCCTATTGTTTCTGGGGGGCATAGAATAACTGTACAACCTGTTTGTGCTGTAGCATTTGTATAATGGCCTATTGAAATACCCGGAATTGAACTAAACATGTTTCCTCCATCTATAGCATGGTCATTCGTGGCAATGTGTCAATACATAGGTAACTTGAAAAAAGCTGGCAAATTGCAATTGAAACTGGTAATAATCGAACATAGTGTGCTAAAGTATATAATATGAAAGATTTGCTTATCGACGCAGATGTAGTTTTCGCCGAGTTGCGAACAGTAGATATGTTTCAGTATTTTACTGACCACGAGCTTACAGAGTTTGTCCGCATTTGTCGGCAAAGAGAGTACAATACTGGTGATAGGATCATTGAGCAAGGCAATATTGAAAAGGAACTGTTTATTTTGCTTGAGGGTGCCGTTACCATTCGGCGCAAGCTTTCTGATGGTAGCGATGTAGCTATAAACACCTTGGAGCAGGGGGATGTTTTTGGTGAAGCTGGAATTTTTCTTGATGTTGCCAGAACAGCGCGTGTAGTTGCTATTCAGCCTGCTCGTTTACTATATACAACCCGTGAAGAATTATTTGCCTATTGTAAATTTCATCCTCATGGAGGATTAAAGATTTTTAGTCACATTATTTTTAGTCTGCTAAATAAATTAGCGGGAGCGGGTGACGATATTGTTTTGCAACGCGAATCCATGGTCACTGATACTGACATGGAACGTTTACGAAGTATGTTTCCCAGCCTAGATGAAGTCATTGGTGAGGAAAACCCTCGCCATTAATTCACGAAACAGGAGTACAGAATGACCCAGCCTATTACGATTGACTGTCAATACATTCAACCGCAGTTGGCGGCTGCCTATTTGCTTATTCACAATGGAAGAGCGGTATTTATAGAAAATAATACGCAGTACGCTGTTCCAATAATGATGGATGTATTGCGAGAAGTGGGAGTTTCACCTGAAAATGTTGACTATGCAATAGTTACCCATGTGCATCTTGATCATGCAGGTGGGAGTTCTGCCTTAATGGAGGCATGTCCAAATGCACAGATGCTTTGTCATCCTCGTGGGCATCGGCATCTTGTGGATCCCTCCCGCCTTATTGTTGGTACTGAGCAAGTGTATGGCAAAGAACGTTTTGAGCGTTTATATGGGAAGATTGGTGGGGTCGCTGAGGACAGGGTTCGCAGTGTTACAGATGGTGAGGAAATAAACTGGAATGGGCGAATGTTACGTTTTCTGCATACTCCTGGTCACGCTTCACATCATATGTCTATTATTGATGAAGAAAGCAGTAGTATTTTTACCGGGGATTCTTTTGGGGTATGTTATCCAGCCTTACAACGGAAGGGCACAGTTGCGTTTATAAGTAGTCCCCCCACTGATTTTGATGTTGATCTATCTCGTACAAGTATCGAGAAAACAATGGCTGCAGGCTGTGAACATGTCTATCCAACACACTTTGGCGAGATTCAGGATGTAAAAGGGGCCTGTGATCAATTGTATGAAGGGCTTGATTTTTCCGCTAAAGTGATTGATGAAGTGGTACAGGCATTACGTTCGGGTGAAGATTCAGCACAGGTAGAAAAAATGTGTACTGAAAGAGTTTTTCAGTATGCGCGTGAACAGGTTAAAAAAGTTGATATGCAATTATCTGATGATGACTGGCAATTGTTGGATTTGGATTTTGAATTAAGCGCGGCGGGATTGTTTTTTAGTGCAAGCAGGAAGGCAAAAAAGCATTAAATTGTTGTCCCGCAGAATAGAGCCCTGCTGCGGCAAAAAAGAATGGCACCCAAGGAATGGGGGTCTTTCTTGTTGCTTTTTTTAGTAGCACTAATGATATTCCGAATATGGCAGCAAGTACGATCCCGGTAGCTGTGGCAAATATTGCTGTCTTCATATCAAGGGCTAAGGCAGTGAGAATGATTACGAGAATATCTCCTGAACCAATTGAGTCTTTTGCTATTCGAAAAATAATCATACATAGGAACAGTAACATTGCGGTTTCTGTACAAATGGCAATAATTGAATCTTGTGCAAAAATGATGCGCAAAAAAAAGCAAGAAAGACTTATGCCAAGGAAGAACCTGACTGGAATGCTGTGGTGTTGAATGTCATGAATGCTTAATACTATTGCATCCAACCAGAAAATGAATTGAAGGATTGCAAGATATTTCATGGGCGATCATCGATCCAGTTATCGGCTTTGGGGTATTCTGAACTATTTATTGCAAGAATTTTTCCATCAGCTTTGTTTCTAAAAAAGAATACAGTTTCGTTAGCGGGGTTTTCATTTTTTGTTTCAATAGAACCAATATACGAAAGCTCTGAAGATGGCGTATCCTGTTGTGGCTGTATTTCTTGGGAATTCATTGCTTCATGCTCAATTGCGGTAGTAATTGGTTTTTCTGAGAAAAAATACAAAGCTAGTATGGCTGGGCTTGTATTGATTATGGGTAGATGAATTTGTTTTGTTGATTCATATTGCTCATCGTGTAAATCATAATCAACATACAAGTGTAGGTTGTAGCGACTTTCGTTTGCTTTTTGAATTTCAAGTTGAGTTATTGTGCAATTTACTTTTGTGCACTCAATTTCGTGTAGGAAAGCAAGGATATTTTGAACCAGTCCGGAAACAGATAGTATTCCATGTGATTCTTCAGGGGTGTTTGCTTTCCAATTTTCAATATATAAATTGTTGTTTTTTATTAGGTAAAACATATTTGCCTGTGAATGATTTACTGTTTCTAATTGAAATTCTGCATTTTGATTGTGAGAAAGCTCTAGTAGTATTTTTTTGTTTTGCAACCATTCAAAAAAGATTTGCTCCTTGTTTTGTAATAACACGTGTTGGTTCCAGTTTTTTTGAAAGTAAAGTTGGTACTGTGTGTTTGCTTCGGATAGAGTGAATTGGGAATACAGTATCAATGTAAGGAGTATTGAATATATACCTGCTGTGATTACCAGTTTCCTTTGTTTGCAGGTCTTTTTCATTCTGTATCTCCCAAAAGGAAAATCGCATTTGTTGCCAAAGTTGCATGTATTTCTGTTTCATAAGGAGAAGTTCCCCGAATAGAAAAAAGTGATACTTTTTCAAAAAATGGAAGTTGCCGGATTGCGGATGCTAATTCCAGTGGACTTGAACTGTGCAGTTGGATGTTCATTCCTTCGCTTGTGTAATAGATATTTTTGATGCTGTTCTTTTCGACAATACTATCAATTACATTGGCAATTAGACTGAAAAGCGGCCTGTTACAATACCTTTGATTTGTCGTTACTTCTTTGTTTTCTAATAGTGAAGTGTTAATCGTCTCGATGGGAATGCTGAAAGGATTCATTCTCATCCATTCAAACTGTAATGCTGAAATTGCTTTTTTGGATTTATATACCTTAATGTAGGACTGCCCCCAAAAGATCAGTAAGAATATCATAAGGCATAGGTGATGGATTCCAATTTTGCTTGCGAGGGTTCTTACGGATAGTTTTTTTCTTTCCTGAAAAATGCAGGCAGAACGAAATATTTTGTAGGGGATGGTAATGCTCTGTGTTTTTTGGTTGTCTGAAACTGTTGGGAAAATTCTTTGGCAGGATGCTATTCCTTCCGAATCAAATGTATATTTTTCCCAGAAACCGGTAGATACAATTGATAAGCAATTGGTTTGAGGAAAGTGAACTCTGTGTATGTATGATGCTAGTATGGCAGAGAGCGCGTGCTTTTGTTCTTCTTGTGTAATACTATGATTTACAATAGCGACTATCGAACGCCGGTTTTTTTTCTTTCGGGGCAGTGTATACCAGAAATAGGGTCTTCTATTGGTTTTTCTATCAAATTCCGGATGAAGCAGCTCTAGTTCCTTTTCAATGGATTCATCTGTTTCGCGGGAGTTACTTTTTGGCCTCTGCAGAAAAATTGTTTGCAGTTCTGTTCTGGTGAGTAGTTTTGCAGGAAAGACCTCATTCCTGAATACGGGATACAATGATTGGTGGGGATTGCGTACCATTATTGATATCCGGGGGCAGGATTGCTGTAATGCAAGTAAGCCGTTTTTTTTCATTTTGAACCTCAATTTTCCAGAAATAGGTTTTATCTCCAAAATACTTTTCTATAGGGTGGGGATCAGTTAATCCAAGTAGGGTTGGAATTTCATTCTTTGATATGCTAGCAATAGTTCGCCGCCGCAGTATTCGTGACAAAGTATCTGCTGGTTTTGGAATTGAAAATGTTGAGTTGAAAATAAAGGCGTGTAAAACCTTTTCGGGTACTGTATTTATATTGATTTGCGGCTGTGTTGTAAAAAGGCGGTGAAAGCCCTTGTACTCAGGCGTGTTGAAACGAAGCAGATCTCTTTCATGTATTATTTGTCTTCTTTGGCGAAATAGTGAGAAATCGTGGAATATCTGATCTGCTAAGGGAAGGTCGAGGGCGTTATGCAATACCATATCTAGTACTGCCAGATCAATGGTATTAAGGTTTATTAATGAGTATGTACTCCAGTATTTATGATGATAATCTTCTGAAATCATTTCATTGTTGATCTGAACACCCTGATTTCTTTTTTCAATAAAGCTTTGTATTGGCATATTCGCTTGAAGAAAGAGACAGTAAAAATTTGGATCCAGCAATAAATTTGTATCTGTTAGGATAGGATGAATTAAAGAAGATACATCCTGGATTTGTAATACGATTGAATCGTTTTTTGCCTGTGTTTGTATGGTAGGCAAGATCTGATAAATCCCAGTATGGAAGCTATCGATTCTTTCAATATCAGTTTCCAACACTTGTAAAACCAGTTCCAGGTACTTCTCCATAATTTTGAATTGATGTATGTGCTCGCAACTATCTGCTAATGCCAAACCGGCGATAATATTTCTATTCTGTTGGTACATGATCAAAGTAAGAGCGCATACTAGGATAAAGAGAATACTACATGCTTTCACTTTTTTTCTTCCTTACTAGGGCCAAGTAAAGAAATCTGCCCAAAATACATTGGGAACGAAATTGCCGTTGTTTGAAAATGAACAGGAAGAAGAATTCCAATTGCCATTCCTGAGGTATTTGTAATCACTTGGGCTTCTTTTTCTGTTGGAATTCGACAGGATAGTTTTGGGCTTTGGAATAGTGTTTGTCCATTCGCATAGTCCAATGTAATAGTCATATTTGAATTTCCATCATAGCTGTTGATTGATACTCTTGCTGGTTCCTGTGATGTAATGATTAACAATTCTTGCCATAAGAAGGGATGCACTTGTTGAATTTCTTTTCTTATTGCCAAAATTGATTGTACAGTGCGTAAGGTATTTGATAATTCATAGTTTTTAATATGGCTAAATGAAAGCGAAAATCGAAATGTAGTTATTGCTACTGCAAAAAGTAGTACGATTGACGCCATGGCCCATACTGTCTCTATGAGGCTGCTGGCTTTCAAAGATCGCATTCTCCATTTTTTGTATGTGAATAATTCCTTGTGCAATTCCCATGAAAATTGCCGCAGTTGCAACAAGGAGTATCAGTAGGCACACAGCTGCATCTATGAGCATGAATCCGTTTTTCACCATTTAGTTCTGCTCCTATTGCTGGGTATGTATGCTTTGTTCTCAACTGAGTTCGAACAATTTTTTGAATCTGTAATTTCATACTGTTCTCCATTGTTGGTTAGATTTTGATATAGGTAGGGTTCTCCCCAGGGGTCATTTGGAATTTCCTGATCAATATATGGACCGTCCCAGTATATTGGTACGGGATGAAGTGTGGGTTTCGAATATAGGGCTGATAGTCCTTGTTCAGTGGTCGGATATAATTCGCAATCTAGGTAGTACATTTGAAGTGCAGCCGTAAATGTAGCAATCTGTGTTTGTGATGCAGCTTTCTTTGAGTGTTCTATCAGTGTAATTGCTGAAAAACCTGTTGTTCCTGCAAGTACTGTTATTATTCCAATAACAATTATCGTTTCTATTAGGGTAAATGCAGGTAATTTCGTTCGCTCTTTCATAGTATCTCCCCATACATACTGAAAATTGGAATAACATAGGCGATAATCGCACCTGTAAGTAGGCTTCCAGCAAAAATTATTGCTGCTGGCTCAGCAATAGCAGTAACACTCTGCAGTTGTTTATCAGCTGCTGCAGCGTAATATAAACGGAGTTGGTGAAATACTATGCTGCTTTTGCCAATGTTTTCGCTAATGCGCAGCCAGTCACGAATTTGTGCTGGAATTATTTTTGCTGAAACGAAGCTTTGAGACGCTGGAACTCCAGCAATGATATTGTTGTATATTTCGAGAATGTCATTTTTCAGTATTTTTAAAGAGATAGCTTGCATGGAATTGAATAAAGCAAACGAAAAGGGTATGCCAGCAATAAGTTGAATCTCCATGACAAAAAGCCAAGAGCGTAGTTGGCGAAATAATATGATCTTTCCTGGTATTGGAGTATGGATGAGAAAACGATCAAATGCAGTTACGCCGTTTGTTGAAAAGTGGCGTAATATACGATTGCACATGGTAAATAGAATTACTGAAAGCGGAACTGCTGTTGTGATACATATTGTTTTTAGTGCACTTGGGGTGGATATGCTTCCTCCTAGTTGCTGGATGAGCTTTTCAGCGGCTGGGAAAACAACGACTACCATTGCGATAATGCCGATGAATGTGCTAAGTAGGATAATTCCTGGGTACAAAAGGGCAGAGAGTATTTTTTCTCTGCTTTCTTCTTCTTTTTGAATGTAGCCTATATAGTCAGGTAATACAGTGCTCAAATTTCCGCTAGCTTCTCCTGCTTTGATTATTCCTTGATACATTTTGGGCCACTTAGCCTGTATTTCGTCGATTACAGAATGAAATTCTTTTCCTTGGCGTAATCCTGTAGAAATTTGTTGAGCGAGATTTTGAGCTTCTTTTCGGCAACTATTTTTTGTTATTTCAACTGCGTAATCTAATGGGACTCCAGAAACCAAAAGTAGGCTGATCATTTCAGTAAAATGGATAATTGCTTTCTTTGAAATGCGATGTTGAGTTAATTGCATTGAATACAGCCCCCTGATTTTTGAAAGAGATTACTTGTTTCATTCAAAGGAATTTTTGAATCGATTAGGGATTGTATGGATGTTTGTACAGGAAGAATTTCCAAGCATCCTTTTCGCCGCCTATTTTTTTTGTCATAAATGAGCCATTGATGTAAAATAGCGCATAGAGACGACGCAATGAGGTTTGATGGTATGTGCAGGCTATGAAGTCTGGCGATTGTATCTTTTGCACTGGAAGAATGCATGCTGGCTAAAACCAAGTGTCCGGTAAGCGCAGCTTGAACAGCTGTTTCAGCAGTCATTTGATCGCGAATTTCTCCAATCAGGATAATATCAGGATCGTGACGAAGTACTCTTCTGAGTACTTCCTGGAAGCCAAGGCCGATTTCATCATTTACTTGAATTTGGATTGCATGCTCTAATTGGTATTCAATTGGATCTTCAACCGTGACTATTTTTTTGGGGCTGTTTCTCATTGTGTTAAGCATGGCGTGCAGGCTAGTCGTTTTGCCACTACCAGTAGCCCCTGATGAAATAATCAGACCGCTCTTTTGTCTGGTTAGGTTTCGCATTTGGCAAACCTGGTTATGTGTAAAGCCAAGAGAATCAATGCTCATTGCTTCTTTATTTCTATTAAAAAGGCGCAAAACAATTGACTCACCCGATCCACCTGGAACAATCGAAATCCTAATATCGACAGAATTATTTTCAACAGTTACCCGCATTCTTCCATCCTGTGGGTGCCGCCTTTCTAGGATATTTAATTTTCCCATGACCTTTATGCGCGAGCTAATACCAGTCATCACATCCGGGGAGAGACTTCTTTCGGGAATAAGCACGCCATGAATACGCATTCGAATAAGAACTTTTGAGGGTAGGCTTTCAATATGGATATCAGAGGCATTTTGTTGAATTCCTTCCAGAATGATACTGTTTACTAAATTGATAATCGGGGCTTCGTGAGCAAGTTTATCCAAAAGATCGGGGTTTTCTGGCAGGTGTTTTTTTTCGTTTGTAGTTTTGACTACATCCAATGTACTTACATGCTTTGCTAGGAATCGTTGTAATTCTGCTTGGGCTATGGAAACGAATTGAATCTGGCTTTGCTGTGTTTCCGGCTTTGAAAAGAAAAATCCTCGAATAATATTCTTGATAGTTGTATTTTCAATATCTATTAAACCAACGGTAATGCATTTTTTTTTCGTATCTAAAAGTATTGCTTGATTGTGGCGCATAAAGTTTTCGGAAAATTGTTCTTGGCCAGGGGTATAGCCGGCAATGCTCTGATTGGAGATGAGAGTATTACTTTTCATTCTTAGTCTCCCTCCGAAATGATTTCATAGAGTGTTTTAACTAATTGACAATCATTGATTGATTGGTTTTGCCCGTCATCGATAAAGGGAACGATGTAAATTGCTGTTTCGCTTTCTTCAATATTGTTGTGTCTGTTAGATAGCAGTGGTCCTAAGAGAGGAATCTTCTGTAGGATGGGCAAACCGTTGTATTGAATATTGCTATCTTGTTGGATCAAACCACCAAGTATCACTGCCTGACCTGCTGGAGTCCGAACATTACTGTGGATAATACGTTCTGAAGTTGGCGGTGGGTTGTCACTGAGCATGTCCGTGCCCTGTTTACTAATTGTAGCTGAAATATCCATTGTCACCATACCAGCACCAGAACTCCAGCCAGTGATGTCAAGAATGAGTCCTGAAGTTATTTCTCTGGTTACGCCACTTGTGTAGTAGGCATTGTCATCCTGTTGAATTTCGTTGTCACGGTAGCGGAACGTATTTGTGTTTTGGAACCGAACGGCTTTCCCTGAGATTGAATGAACGAGAGAGTCAGCAAAGATTCTGCTTTGACTTGATTTTAATTCTGCATTTAGCCGTGAAGCAAATTGTAAACCGAGGTGGTTTATTACATTAAATTTTAATTCAAAAATTTTATCCAGTGATGAACTGACTATGGGAGGATGGATTCCGGTTGAGAGGTCACCGCTAGATCCCGAAATATCAGCCGATAATCCTTCATTATTGCTTTTTTGACTTTGCACCACTAATATCTGATAGCGAATTTGAACTGCTGGTGTATCGAGGTATTCGAGTTGATCACAAAGGTATTCATATTGGCTTTTTGAACCGGAAAAGTAAAATTCATTTTGGTTTCCCCCGACAGAAATTGCATCTGCAGGAATTGATGGTGGGATTTTTTGTAAGAGTTCTTCATAGTTTATGTATTTCAATTCGGTACGAAAAATCTGGCTAGGTACATCTACAGTTTGTAAAAAATTGAGAAAATGCATTTTACCGGGATCACTTGCATGAATCAAAACTGCATTAGATTCTGGAACTCTTCTAGCTTGAAAAATAGTGAATTCTTCAGGTAGCATTTGCAGAAATTTCTCTGCGGAAATGTTTTGTAGTTCGATGCGTGTATATTCATTTACCTGATCTTCCTGGTCTATTGCATCAATGAAAGATGAAAGACTATCAATTTCTGTTGTCCGACCACTTAGGATTATCCGTTGCCCCTGTTCATCGATGATTGTTGATCCAGTGTTTTGTAGTTCAGCGGGAAGAAGTTGCAAAATTTGTTCAGCACAAATATGATGAAGATAAATTATTTTGTGTTCAAGCAGATGGGTATTCGGTCGATTTGCGGGAATATCAAAAAGTATGTACACGCCATTTTCAATGCAGTACTCAAAATTGAATTGTATCGCTAATAAATCAAGTATTTCCTGAAAATTATATTCGTGTAATTCCAATTGTTCGACGGTTTTGTTTTTGTTGCCTAGATACAAGTATTCTGTATTTGCTTTATCCATTACATCCTGAATTACTGAATTCTGATCGCTTCCATGAATGCTTAGGCTGAATAGCCCTTCGCAGGTTTCGATTTGTACCAAGCTATCTCGTTGGTTTTCCCGTATTTCATCTTGTTGAACAATTTGAAAAAAGTCATTTTGAATTCGAAGGCTCTGGCCTGGAATAGTATTGCAGAGGATGTGTAAGGCACGTTCTATTGGAATTCTTTCTGCATAAAGTGTTATCGGGTAGGAAGTGTTTCGACTTCCGTCTTGAAGGATGCTTGTACCGATTTCCTGGGAAATTGCCCGCCGAACAGCTGAATATTCTACATTTTGGCATCGTATGCTTAGTAAATCATCAAATTTTTGAATAGAAATCCGCGAAATGTAATGTATCCTGTTTCTTTCTTTTCTATATAAATTATGGCAGGATAAAAATGCATCTATAGCCTCTATACTATCAACTTGATGAAAATAGTAGGATGCGTTTCCCCGCACAGTTGCGTCAGGAATGATAGACAATTCAGCTGTTTGGGCTATGCTAAAAAGAATGTCAGTAATTGGTTGGTCACGGAATTGCATATTTTGAATTTCTATTGCGCAAGAAAAGTGAGGAAATATCTGATGTACGAAAAAGAGCAGTAAGGTACATAAAAGATATATATGTCTTTGTTTCACTGCTGAACCGCCTGTATACATAGCTCGCATAAGCGATCAACATACATAATCATATCTGCTGAAAATTGATTTCGTGTTCGCTGTAGTCGATCTTGTGCAAAATCAAATTGGCCTTTTTTGAAATCGACTGCAGCCTTGAAGTAATCAATCATGGTTTTGTTAGGGCTTATGCTTTCTGCTTCCTCAATATACGCTAGGGCTTGTTCTATGCGATTTGCTTCGATTTCAATTAGGCTCAGACTGAGCAAGTCTCGCCAAGAAAGGAGAGGAATGTAGAGCACTTGTGTGCTGTTTAAAAAACTGCAGGAGAATGTTTGCACTGCATGCTCGTGTGCCCCCACAGTAACATTATATGTATCGGGAGGTAGCTGGGGCAGGGTAAATTTTCCATAGATGTCGGAGTATGCACAGGTAGGCAGACTATGAGAATCAATTGGCTGAACACAAATATGCGCATTGATTACTGCTTCACCGGCCTGGTTATATAGCATGCCGTGTAAATCAGCATGAGAAAAAGAGCTTGATGAAAAAGAAGCACAGGATGAATATGATGCACATAACAGTGCTGTAAGCACAATTACCCTGCTTTGGCTTAGGCTTTTCATACTCCCTCCGCATTGAATTAATACAGGAGAGGAGAGGTAAAAATTCGATTCAATAGAGAGTTTTTTCTTTCGGCTTAGCCTTTTTCCATCAGACGGCTTTTTTCAGCGGCAGCATGTACTGCTTTTATGATGGTATCCGTGAAACCGCCGTTCTCTAAGGCAGAAATACCTTCGATTGTGGTTCCCCCCGGAGAGCAAACCTTGCTTACGTATTCGGCTGGATGGATCTTGCTATTTTCGATTGCTGTTGCAGCACCCTTCATGGTTTGTAGCACAACTTCTAGGCTTTCCTGGTAGGCGAGTCCTGTTTTTGTGCCGCCCAAAGCCATCGCATGCAGAAACTGAAAGGCGAATGCAATTCCGCTTCCGGCTAAGCCGATAATGGATGCCATATTTGCTTCGCTAATAACTATTGTCTTGCCCGCAGCAGCAGCAATCGATTGAGCAATTTGCAGGTCTTCTTCGGATAATCCATCGGCAGGACATATTGCTGTTGCGCTCTGCTGAAACGCGGCGGCAAGATTTGGCATCATACGAACTACCCGGCTGCTATCAATCGATTTTTGCAATGTTTCAAGGGTAACGCCCGCCATGATAGAAAGAAATAAAGAGTCTTTACAGGCATGTAAGAGGTCGCTTATTGCTGAAAGCTGATTGGGCTTAACTGCAATTAGTACAAGATCAACACTTGCTTGTGAGAGTTGTTGTGCTGTGTCAGCAAAAAACACACCTTCGCCAAGTTCGTGTTCAGCTGTTTTTTTTCTCTCTTCATTTTTTTCGCACACGACCATAGGCAGGTGAGGGAATGTGCTCCGTACTGCAGTAGCAAAGGCAGCTCCCATATTTCCGTATCCAATTATTGCTATTTTTTGCATGCAGACTCCTTTGTGCGATGGCTACTGCTGTGCCGGTTTACTGAACCCTTAGTTCCCCGATTTGTTGCAGACCGTCAAAATTCCAGCGCCGCAGTACATCGTAGGCCATGATAGCGACAGTATTGGAAAGATTCAATGATCGACTTTCCTTGCGCATCGGTAGGCGTGCACAGCGCTCAGGATTTGCTCGTAAAATATCTTCTGGAAGACCCGCTGTCTCTTTGCCAAAAATTAGGTAACATTCGTTCTCGATGGGGATGTCGGTATAGGTATTTGTGCCCTTTGTTGTTACAAAAACACACTGCGTAAGGGGCACATCCTGCATAAATGCAGCAAGTGACTTGTGTTCTATTATTTCTAACATGTGCCAATAATCCAAGCCGGCTCGTCGAACGCTTTTTTCACTTATAGAAAAACCCAGGGGATGAATGAGGTGAAGGGGAGCACCGATCGCCGCGCATGTTCGCCCAATATTCCCGGTGTTCTGTGGTATTTCCGGTTCCACGAGTACAATATGTAGCCGATGTTCATTTTGTTTTTGCATCAATGAAATTCTCCTGAAGAACCAGATTCTTTATAGACGGTAAGAATCGAGGGTACCTGGCGAATAAGCCGCATGAGGTGCTGTATATCTGCATCACGTTCAATTTCCAGGGTAAAGCGGGCTTCAAGGTTGCCATTGTCGCTCTCGTCAATTCTTCCTTCGATGAGGTGCCCATGGGCTTTTTTTATTGCGCCTTCAATCTCAGAAAAAAGATTTCCGCTGCTGCGGGCTGTTACAAATAAGCGTTTGGTTTTTTTAGGCGAAACGGTTTCCCATTCCACATCGATTGTACGGTTTTCAATTTCTGCAATTCCAGCAAGATTCTTACAGTCACGGTGGTGGACAATTATTCCTCTTCCGCGCGATACATACCCCACAATTGGATCTCCAGTTTTTGGATGACAGCAATTGGCAAAACGGATCATCATATTCCGTTCATTCCCAATACGCACACCTACCTTGTTTTTTTCCATCAGGTGGGTTGGGTTTTCCTCTGTCCGATCTTTATCTTTTTTTTCCGCTGGTTCGATGTTTTGTTTCCGCGCTACGATGCTCTTATCCAGAATCAAATTTTCATCGTGTTTGTTCAGCCAATGGCGAATTTTACTGCGCGCTCTGGTTGTCCGTACATATCGAAGCCAGTGAACGTGAGGATGTGCTGATGGGTTTGTTAAGATTGATATTACTTGGGTGTTTTTTAACGGCTCTCTCAAGGGAATAATTGAGCCGTCTGCTTTTGCTCCGCTTATATGGTCCCCAATTTCGGTGTGGATATGGTAGGCAAAATCTATTGCTGTGCTGCCTTCAGGTAATTGAATTGCATCGCCCTTGGGCGTAAAAACATAAATTGATCCCTTTAAAATCTCCCGCTTTATTTCGTCTAGGAATTCACCGCTGGTTATTCGCAGGCCGTTCAAGCCCTTAACCCGGTTAATTATTGTAAGGTCATTACTACGAAGATCCTTGGTCTGGTCTTTATATAACCAATGCGCTGCAACGCCAAATTCGGCGGTGTTATGCATTTCATAGGTTCGAATTTGGATTTCTGTAAGACGGCCTCCAAAGCACATGACGGTTGTATGCAAGCTCTGGTAGCGGTTCGATTTAGGCATTGCAATATAATCTTTGAATCTGCCTTCAATCGGCATCCATAGTTTATGGACCACTCCAAGCAGGGCATAACATTCTGTGGTATTTCTGCATAAAATCCGAATGCCAAGAATGTCGAATATCTCATCCAGATCTTTGCCTCGCCGTTTCATTTTGCTGTAAATTGAGTAGAAATGCTTGGCTCGTTTTTCTACTTGGATAGAAAAACCTTCAGCTTCAGCGGCTTCATAAATGGCTTTTCGTACTTTTTCCAGGTATGCACCGCGTTCTTCTTTTTTTTGGGCTACAAAGGCTTTAATTTGAGCGTATGCCTGTGGATTGATGTATTTCAAAGCAAGGTCTTCCAATTCATCTTTGAGCCAACTAATTCCAAGACGACCAGCTAAGGGGGCGTAAATATCCAGGCATTCTTGGGCAATCGCTACCCTCCGGGGTTTTGTCTTGAACTCCAGAGTGCGCATATTGTGCAATTTATCAGCCAGCTTAATAAGGATTACCCGAATATCTTTTGACATTGCAAAGAGCATTTTGCGAATGGTTTCCGCTTCCTGCACACTTTTATTCTTTGCTTTTACTAAACTGATTTTCGTAACGCCCTGCACGAGTTTTTCTACTTCCTGTCCATATTTTTCTCGTAACTGGCTGGCGGTCATATCTGTGTCTTCAAGTACATCGTGCAGCAAAGCGCCTTGTATTGCTGCGGGATCCATTTGGATTCCTACAAGAATTTCAGCTACTTGAAGAGGATGGGTATAGTATTCTTCTCCGCTTTGGCGAAGTTGTCCGGCATGCAGTTTTTTACATTCCCGTGCCGCCCGAAGAATATTTTTTTGTTCTTCTTCGGTATAGCTGGTGAGAATGGCGGCAAAACTGTTAATGTCGTGTACCATAACGCAGCCTCAGTTTTTTGGCCATTGTGCAGCAGTTACCCGCTTTCGGCCAGCTAAATCTAAAATATGCCGAATAGTATGAAACCCCTGTTTTTTCAGCTGTCGGCTAATAAAGTCGGCTTGATGGTCAGCGGCTTCCATGGCGAAAAGACCATTTTGGCACATACTTCCTGTTATTGTATCGGCTAATCTGGATATTATTTCAAGTCCATCACTTCCTGCAACTAATGCATGACGGGGTTCGCCCCAGCGCTCCATTGAATATTTTTTAAATTCTTCAGTCGAGACGTATGGGGGATTGCTAAGAATTACATCAAATCGTCCATTAACTGATTGTAGAAGATCAGAATGAATAAAATCCGTCTTAGTTGTTTTTGCTAGAATTCTTTGGGCATTTGCGCGTGCGATCTCCAATGCATTTTGATCAATATCAGCAAGTGTCAGATTGATGTTGGGCAGTTCTGCCGCAACTGAAATACCAATGCAACCCGATCCACAGCATAGGTCAAGGACTTGGGGCTCTTTTTTTGAACAAAGATGTTTTTTGATAAAATCGATTGCAGTTTCCACCAACACTTCAGTATCGGGACGGGGGACAAGTACTCGTTGATCGATAATGAAATCATGACCAAAAAATTCTTTGCTTCCAACAAGATACGCGAGTGCATAGCCACTTGAACGCAGTTTTGCCATATGGTGAATTGAATCGTTTTGGGCTGAGGTTACAGGCATATCTGGTTCAAGAAACAGCTTTTCTCGGCTGCAGCCAAGAATGTGAGCCGTTATTAAGGAAGCATCAAGGGCAGGGCTATCGCCGCCAATTATTTCTCGAAGACTATGGAGTACTTCTCGTACCGTCGGTGGTTTCTTAGGCATCCTGCAATTGTTCTTCCCTAGCACTAATTTGCAGCGGATCAATGATCTCATCCAGTTGGCCCTGCATAACACTATCCAGTTTATACAGGGTAAGGTTAATTCGATGATCAGTTACGCGGTTTTGGGGGAAATTATAGGTACGAATCCGCTCTGAGCGATCGCCTGAACCAATTTGACTTCGCCGTAAGCCAGCACGTTCTTCATGTTTTTTGGCTTCTTCCATTTCGTATAATCTGGCTTTAAGAACCCGCATGGCTTTTGCTTTATTTTTAAGCTGGCTCTTTTCATCCTGGCAGGTTACAACTGTATTTGTAGGGAGATGGGTGATTCGTACTGCAGAGTCGGTGGTGTTAACCGATTGCCCTCCCGGACCGCTGGAACGAAACACATCAACCTTTAACTCGTTATCCTTTAGTTGAATGTCGGTGTCTTCGGCTTCCGGTAGAACCGCCACAGTAACAGCTGATGTATGAATTCGTCCGCCTGATTCTGTGGTTGGAACGCGCTGAACTCGGTGTACACCGCTTTCAAAACGCAAGGCTCCATAGACTCCCTTGCCAGAAACAGAAAAAACCGCTTCCTTAAAGCCCCCCAATTCTGATTCACTGACAGTAATAAATTCCATTTTCCAGCCGTGTTTTTCGCCGTAGCGCGCATACATTCGATATAAATCGGCAGCAAATAAGCCCGCTTCATCTCCGCCTGTTCCGGCTCGAATTTCTACAATTGAGTTTTTCCCGTCCATTGGGTCGCGGGGTACTAGTAATAGGCGTAATGTTTTTTGTAAAACTTCCTGGCGAGCTTCAATTTCTGCCAATTCCTGCTTTGCCATTTCACGGAGTTCAGCATCTTGTTCTTCTTCCAGCATTTCACGGTTTTCCTGAATTTCTTTTTCATTTTGCTGGTAGGTTTTGTAGGCTTCAACCAGTTCGCATAGTTGACTATGTTCCTGCATTAGATCCTTGAAGCGCTTCGGCTCCTTATGAAGTTCAGGATCTGCGATGAGTTTTTCCACCTCGGCATGGCGGGCAGTTTTGGCATTCAGTTTTGCAATCAGTTCCATATTTTTTCCTAGGGATTTAGTAGTTCAATGGTGACGGGACAGTGATCAGAACCCATTATGTCGGCCTGTATGGTAGACGATGCCACCATTGCTTGTAAAGAAGGATTCACACAATGATAATCAATACGCCATCCGATGTTTCTTTGTCTTGCTGCAGCCCGGTAAGACCACCAAGAGTAATGCCCGCCTTCTTTCGTGAACATTCGGAAGGTATCAATAAATCCTGCCCCAATAAATTTGTCCATCCAGGCTCGTTCTTCTGGCAGATAGCCTGGGTTTCCAGTGTTGCTATCAGGCCTGGCAAGATCAATAGGGGTGTGGGCAATATTGTAATCACCGCAAAGCAGGAGATTTTTTCCAGCAGCAGTTAGTTCAGTACATATATCAAGCATCGATTCGCAAAAGTCCAACTTGTAATCAAGGCGTTTTCCTGCTTCTTGGCTGTTGGGAAAATAGGCATTTATCAGAGTAAAGGCTGGTGAGTTTTCCTGGGTCGGATATTCAGCAATAAGAACGCGTCCTTCGGCATCAAATCGATCAATGTCCATGAAGCCAATGTTTTCTGGTTTTGTACGTGACCAGATTGAGACTCCGCTATATCCGCGCTTTTGGGCGGATGCGTAGGTGGAATGATATCCTAATGCTTCATATAGATCGCCTGGCAACTGTTCAGGATGGGCTTTTGTCTCCTGCAGACAGAGAATATCTGGCTGTTGTGCATGTACAAAATCGAGTAGGCCTTTTTTGTGGGCTGCACGGATACCATTTACGTTCCAGGAAATTATTTTTGCCATGCAGCATTGTACCTGTAGGCTGATTTAGGCGCAAGGCATTCTAATCTGTAAGGCTTTGTAATTGAGAATCTATATCTTCCCATTCCTGACTAAGTGATTCAATATGTTGATCTATTTCTTGCAGGCTTTGCTGTAGTTTTTGAACCCGTTCTCCATTGGAATAGTTTTCGGGCAGGGCAAGGTCTTTTTCTACTTCTTGTTTGTTCGCTTGTAAGGTTTCTAATTCTTGAACAATCGATGCTTCTCTTTTTTCCAGCTTTTGCAAGCGGCTTCGCCGCTCTTTTTGCAGGGCAAAGTCCTGGTTTTTTGTTTGTGAATAAGCTTTTTTTTGAATAGGTTCCGGCATTTCCTTATTGTCAGTGTTTTCACGTTCCAGCCGGTCTTTGTAGTATTCATAGTCACCGGGAAAGTTCCTGCAGGATCCATTGTGAAGTTCCAATACCCGATCTGCCACTCGATACAAAAAATCTTCATCATGAGAAACAATGATTGCCGTACCATCAAAGCGGTTGATTGCTTCTGCAAGTACATCCTGAGAAACAATATCCAGGTGGTTTGTTGGTTCATCTAGTAAAAGAAGATTTACCGGTTTCAGGAGGGTGGCTAGAAGCGCAAGCCTGCTGCGCTCACCTCCACTGAGAACAGCAAGCTGCTTGTATATATCATCGCCTCGAAATAAAAATGCCCCAGCAAGATTTCGAAGATCAGGAATGCGATCAGCGGGTGCGATGTTTTCGAGGTATGAAAGAATCGTCTCTTCGGGCGGGAGAGTATACGCCGCTTCCTGTTCAAAATATCCGATTGAGACACCTGTTCCGGTCTGTATGGCACCAGAGGTTTGAGAGTCTTTTCCTGCAATTATTCGCAGCAAGCTTGTTTTTCCGCTGCCGTTTTTTCCTGTTAATACAATTCGTTCGCCCTTAGAGACGTGAAAATCAATATTCTGAAAGACGGTATTGTCTCCATATTTTTTACTTAAGCCGGATATTGCCAGTACATCTTTGCCACAATGTGGAACAGGAGGCATGGGAATGGAAACTGGAATTAGGTGAGAGGGAAGTTCAATTGGGTCAATTTTCTCCAGCATTTTTATGCGACTTTGAACCTGCTTGGCTTTTCTGGCGTTGTAGCGAAATTTGCGTATAAAGTCTTCATGTTTTGAAATTTCTTTTTGTTGTTGATTAAAGTTTGAGTGTAAGCGTGCCAGTTCTTCGGTTCGTTCCTGTTCATAACTGGAATAACTACCACGGTATTCTTTTAATGTACCGTGGAAAACTTCAATAATGCCATTCATTGTGGTGTCTAAGAAGAAGCGGTCGTGGGCAGTAAGCAGTATTGCTCCCTTATAACGCTGCATCCAGCCTTCAAGCCAGTGACGGGCTTCAATATCAAGATAGTTGGTCGGTTCGTCGAGTAGCAGAAAATCAGGCTGTTCAATTAAAATTTTTGCTAGTGCTATTCGCATTCTCCAACCGCCGGAAAATTCAGAGCACGGACGTTGCAGGTCGGATGAAGAAAATCCCAAGCCAATCAGGGTCGACTCAATAATTGATTCGCGTTGATAATATGTTGAGTTTTCTATGCGATCCTGTAATGCCCCGTATTCGGCAAGATTTTGCGGCTTATTGTTGCCTTCTGCCATAGCGGCGGCTATTGCATCACGCTCTTGTATGAGTTTTTCAATTGGTGCAAAGACACTCTCAGCTTCTTCTTTTATGCTATGGTTGTGTAGTGCGACTCCTTCTTGAGGAAGATAGGAAATGCTGCTTCCTTTGCTCAAATGAATTGTTCCACTATCGGGGGTAAGAAGACCGGCGAGTATTTTCATTAAGCTTGTTTTGCCGCTGCCGTTTGCCCCAGTTAAGGCAATGCGATCCCCACTTTGCAGGGAGAGTCCTACATTTGAGAGGATTACATTGCCGCCAAAGGCATGTTCGAGTTGAATTGCCTGAAGTTGATGCATGTTATTGATAGCGGAAAAAGAGAATTGTAGGCGATGTGCTGACGTTTTGTACTATAAACTGATCAATAGTATTGTCCGGAGCATAGGTCAAACGAATTCCGTCTGCTGTTTGTTCATAAAGGAAAACCACGTTATCGGGTTCTTGGTCAAATTGAAATGCTAAAACACCAGAATAGCGACTCTGCAAATTACGGCTAAGGTGGTAGTCCAGAAGAATTTGCCCTGTGTTGCCAGCTCCCGCGGGAATTATTCTATCTTGTAACATGCCATAGTTGCTCCAGCGAAATCGGCCATCACTTTGAATACTGATTGATCCATATGCAGTACTATGTAATTGGGTTCCATTGGTAGTTATTTGTTGCAATTGCTGCTGCTGTTTTTCAATCTCCTGCTGTAATAGGTCTGCAAAATCAACCTCGATGTGAGCAAAAATCTCAGTTCTCATTTTGTTATTCGCAGGGAACTGCACTAAAAGATTATCTGATTCCCGCAAGCGGATGGTTATTTCGGCACCGGGAAGAAAATAGGAATTCCAACTGGTTTTTTCAATGTTTTCATAATCGAAGGTGCGGTGGAAGTCTGGCAAATAAATTTCTACCTGCTGTGTACTCTTGTGAAAAAACAAACCATAGCGCTCATCAAAGTAGCGGGTATTTATGCGATTATTTTCGATCATCTCCTGAAATGCTTGCGGTTTCCAGGGTGTGTCTAGAATTGTTTGCAATTGTTCGTCGGAGGAAGATGAGCTTTCAGTAGTGTCCTCCTGAATATTTTGGATAGCAAGATAGTAGCCGTATGTATATCCTCTGCTGCCATCTTCAGCCAGCAGGTAGTACCAATACTCGTTCATATTTCCAATTTCTTCTGTGCTGCCGGATCGGTCAAGTACCTTTGCAATCTCGCCCTCGCGTAAGCGGTAGATGATATCGGAGCTGGCATTTGTTTCTTCGCGCATAGGTAAAGCGTTGCGTTGGGAGATCGCTGTAACTGCTGCAAAATCGCGATATTCATTTTGGTACTTTTTGGCAGCGGATGCAGAGGGTGCGTTAAAAATCCGCCAACTTTCAACGGAAATATTTTGGCGTTTTCCATCAATTGTCGCTTGGATGATCAGTTCTTCATCTCCAGCATATTCGACTTTTACCAATTGATTATTTTGGAGTATTTCAGTATCGGGAGACCAGAGGATAACGCCGGTTTTTCCTCCTCCGCAAGCGGTAATAATGAAGGTGCTAACAACAAGTACTAAATATCCAAGGAATTTTATGCGACGGTTCATATTTCTATCATGCAGAGTGAAGGGGTGTTAGTCAATATCGCGCAATGGAATCAGTACTGCTGAATAATATTTTGAGCAGGTAAAATTATTGCCAGTTTTCCCTGGCGTAGTGCTTCACGGGTAGATGCATTGGCAAGTAAGAAATGCATATCGGCTGGGCTTAGAATGATATCAGATGGGCGGTTTCCATAAGATGCATAGCCGGTAATTCGCAAGGGCACGGAGCCAACCCGCTGTGCAACGCTTTGATTACATTCTGATTCATACATGTTCATGCCAATACTTCGGATTATTTCCGGCTCAACCATGGAATGATCAAAAACAATTCGGCCTTGTGTATTTCGGATTGCCGGGAAAAGGGTGCCTTTAAAGGAATATGATTCTGACTGTGTATTATGGAAAGGAGTATGTGCCATGTATATTATTACTCCGCTGTATTCGGCTTGGGGAGCCCAGCCGAGCACACGAGGTATCGGTCGAGCTGTTGTTGCCTGTTGGAATTGCTTGCTGATTAGGGAATGCAGAGGGAAATGGCAGGTTAGCATAGCATATTGTCTGTCGGGAGAAAGCCTGGAATAATCTTCATCCCGATTTTCAAAGATACTATCTATATTTTGAATAATCAGTTGTTGCTTTACCGCGTCATCCTGAATGATATGTTCCGAGTCCAAGGGGATTTGAATAATCCCTTCGGCAAGGAATTGTGGCATTTGATTTTCTATTCTTCGAAGGCTTTGGTGGCGGGCTGCCGGGCGGTTTCGCTGGTTATCCGGGATCTCAGCTTGTGCTGAAATGGAAAAATATGCATTGCGCCAATCAATGCTATAGGTAACCTGAATTCTTTCATCGTCACTATGTGCCAGTATGCAGGGGAAAAAAAATATGAGAGCACTGATGAATAGTAGTCTTTTTTTCATAGTAAGCCCTTTACGCATATATATTGTATCGGTACACAGGCGGGACATCCCAAGTGTCGTTTACAACTGTTCGCCAAAATAGATCCCTGCCCATTCCCAGTTGCCGTTAATGTCCGGATCAGAGGGGAATTTGATTTTACGAAAGTAGAGATACCATGTAGAAATCCTTGGTTCCCAGCCGCTTGTCCATAAATAGGCCTCGTTCGCATTGGATTCCGGTTCTAATTCGTTGGCATAGCGTATTCTGTTCCGACTCAAAAAAGAGTCAAAGGGAAAATCAACACGTGTGTTTGGATCTGATTGATCCTGCTTCCATGACATGGCAAAGAAATTTACATCAGCACGATTTTGCCGTAATCTCCAAGGGTTTCGGGTTGAAAGGGAGTATTGTATATCGCGAACCAAATCATCCAGATTTCTTCGTGTCCAATCTTTATCGCTATCGCGAAAGGCAAGCATATGACGAACGTTTTGGTATGCATCGGGTTTGCCGGGAATGATCGTGGCTGGATAATTGACAAACTGTTCATATTCTTCAAAGGCAGCTTCATAACTGCCGATTGCTTCGTAGGTCTTTGCCATCCGGTAATGGTGTAATCCGGGATCGATTCTGCCGGCAAAACGGTCTTGCAAGGTTTGGTAATACTGAAGTCTTTTTTCCACAGCATCTGTTATTTCAAGCAGGTTTTGCAGGCAGCGGTAATGCACTGAATTACCGCCGGTTTCAATGTCTGGATACCGGTAGACTGCCCGGTGATAATAGAGAGTAGCAGCTTCTGGTGCCCCTTGTTGTTGCAAGCAT
>CAYNNU010000008.1:0-26232 GCA_964398645.1 uncultured Spirochaeta sp. | reverse complement strand
GCAATGGGCAGGAGTCCAGCAATGGGCAGGAACCCGGCGAGAGCCAGATGGAAATCGTTGGGCAATTTTTACGCTATATTCAGTCCCGCGAAGGGCAGTCAATCATTGCGGCTGATGGATTTTTTCTACTGCCACGTTGATTCGCTATTTTGTGTATAAGCGACGCAAAAAATTAGCGGGGTATTGTCAGTCGGAAGCTTGAGCCGTTGCCAAGCGTGCTTTCCACATCAACTGTGCCGCCGTGCACCAAGGCAATATGCTTTACGATTGCAAGCCCTAGTCCTGTTCCACCTAATTCCCGGCTGCGGGCCCTGTCAACTCGATAAAAGCGCTCAAACAAACGCGGAATATCCTGCTGAGGAATTCCAGTGCCGTAATCCTGTACTTCAAACTGGATGTTTTGGGGGGCATCGGCAAGCTGCTGGCTGCGCAGAATCACTCTGCTTTTATTTGGGCTGTATTTAATTGCATTCTGTACCAAATTAAACAGGGCCTGTTCTAAGAGGTTGGCGTTTGCGTGTATTTCGCCTGGATCATCCTGCTCAAGTTCCAATTCAATTTCTTTTTCTTCAGCGGCGAAGCGGCACAGATTTATCACTCCTTCCAGTAGTGGGCGGGTTTTCATGCTTTCGCGTGGCAGTTCCCGGCCGTGTTCTTCAATGCGTGATAGGCTGAGAAGGTCCTCAATGATTGACTGAAGCCGCGACGCCTGCTTGTTTATGATTTGAATAAAACGGGTGCATTGTTCCGCCGGCATTTCCGGGTCATCCAATATGGTTTCGGCAAAACCGCTGATGCTGGTAACCGGCGTTTTTAATTCATGGGAAACATTGGAGACAAAATCACGCCGAACGGTTTCCAGGCGCCGTATTTCGGTAATATCATGCAGCACAAGCAGGATGCCGATTTTTTCGCCCGACTGGTAGCGGCTTGCATGGGCCTGCAACAATAGCTGCTGGGGGCTGAAAACCTGTATTTCCTGTTCCACAGCTGCGGTTGTTTTGCTGCAACGGCTTATGAGGTCTTCCATGGCCGGGCTGCGTAATATTTGCAAAAGGGGTTTTCCGCAGGCGTCTTGTACCTTGGTGCCGAAAAATGAGGCGGCGACGGAGTTGATTCGTTGTACCCGGCCGTTTTCGCTTAACACAATGATTCCTTCCACCATGCTGGCAAAGAGCGCTTCTAGTTCTTGTTGCTGTGAAAGGATGGTATCGATGCGGGATTGCAGCTGTTCAGCCATTTGGTTCATGGTTGTGGCGATCTCGTGCACCAGTGGGTGATCTTCCGGCGCAGTTCGGTATTCCAGATCTCCTTGAGCAAAACGATTGGCTGCTGTTGCCAAGGCATGCAGGGGCTGCTGCAGGGCGTGTCCGGCAATATTCATTCCAATTCCAATTATCAAAACCAGAAAGACTCCCAGGGCTGCCAGTACAAACAGTTGGGAGGGGTAGCTCGGATGAGGCTGAGCAGAATAGAGCGCAACGCTCCCGCCGGAAAAATCCGTGCTGGCGGAAAAAGCTAGGGTGCCAATGTTATAGGGGAACACCAGTATATCGCTACCAAGATTGTCCTGTACCACAACGCGGTGCAGATGCCCGTTGTTGTGATCTAGGGTGTGTACCAGATCCCTGATAATGAGCAGGGCTTCTTTTTCTGCCGGCAATGTCTCAAGAATGGATGCAATTAAGCGGGCGTTTTCCTGTAATCGGCGTTGGTGGTCCTGTAGAAACTGCTGTTCATAGACTTGGTTTGACCAGAAGCCGGCGGCAATGACCAATGCCATAGTTGCCAGGCCGACAATGAGAAAAACTGAACGTATGGGGTTTTTCACCTTCATATTAGCGGTTATCCGCCATTCTATAACCAACGCCGCGCACGGTTTGTATGACATCGCCTCGGTCGCCAAGTTTACGACGCAGGCCGAGTATCTGGACATCAACACTGCGCTCTGTTACCGGGTAGTTATCGCCTTTTACCTCGTCAATAATGCGGGCGCGGTTGAAAACCCAGCCGGGGTTTTTCATCAACACTTCCAGAATAGCGAATTCGGTGGCACTCAGTTCGACTGGCTTTTCATCAACTGTAACTTCGTAGCGGGTGCTATCCAGGCGAATTCCGTGAATGTTGTATATTTCGGTTCGTGCTTGTGCTCCGTCCTGCAGGCGCCGCAGTAGAGCCTTTACCCGGGCAACCAGCACCTTTGGGCTGAATGGCTTTGTAACATAGTCATCAGCTCCTACGTTCAGGCCGGTAACAATGTCGGGGTCTTCGGTTCGGGCGGTAAGCATCAGAACTGCCGGCGGATTTTCGCAGATGCCGGCTTTTATGCGGGCGCATACTTCCAGCCCATCTATGCCCGGCAGCATTAAATCTAAAAGCAACAGATCAAAAGACTGTGACTTTACCAGTTCCAGAGCTTCTTCACCGCTTGTTGCCTCGGCGGTTTCCCAGCCTTCTTTTTCCAGACTGTAGCGAAGTAGTTCGATAATATCTTCTTCGTCATCAACAATCAAAATTCTGGCATTCCGTAGCTTGTCTTTTTTCATGTTTGCTTCCTTTTCCTGCTCAGCTATTCAGTTCAACATGCTCACCGCGGCGGGAATATACTATCCACTCGCACATGTTGGTTACATGGTCTGCCGCACGTTCAAAATAGCGGCTTATCATAATTAGGTTAGTTCCGTCTTGTATTCTCCGGGAATCTTTTTCCATATTAGCTACGATTTCACGGTAGGCCTGGGCGTGCAGGCTGTCAACCTCGTCGTCACGTGCCGCAATTTTTTCGGCCTGGCTGGCATCCCGTTCCATGAAGGCGTTCAGGGCTGAATGCAGCATTTCTGTGCCAACTTGGCACATCTGCTGAAGCAGCGGCAGGATATGCTCTGCCCCTGTCTCTGAAATCCGCAGGCTGGCCGATGCAATGTGCCGAGCATGATCGCCAATGCGTTCCATTTCCGCCGCCTGCTTCATGTAGGATAAAAGCCGCCGCAGGTCGTTGGCAACCGGCTGTTCTATTGCAATTGTTCGGGCAATCTGTTGGTCAATATTCAGTTGTAGGCTATCTATGTGAGCATCATCCTTCACTACTGAACGGGCAAGTTCATGGTCGCGGGTTTTTAATGCCTGTATGGCTTTATGCAAGGCCTCTTCCGTTACCGCCCCCATTCTGAGTATAGTATTTTCAACAGCGTCCATTTCGTTTTCAAGTCTTTTTCTTAGCGGCATTCGTTCTCCCAATCTCTTCCATATCTAATATAGTAAGTGTGTGTTAAAAAATCATTAGATTGATGCTGGACAAGGGCCTTGATTGTAAGAAATCGATTGTATTGTTAGTTTTTGGTTTTTCGCCTATTCGTATTGAGATTAGCAAGATATGCTTGGCAGTATGAAAGTAGCATTTAGCTGTGCCGGCGAAGGTTTCGGCCATGTTTCTAGGGTAGTAAGCTTTGCGCAGGGTCTTGCGCATCGGTATGAATTGGTTTTTTTTGCACCAGAAAGTGTGCAGGATTATATCAATCGGAATCTTCCCGGGGTGAGTGTTATTACAATCCCCTATTTTCACTTGGCAAAAAAGGGGGAACAGATTGATTACCTCCAGACTGCCCGTCAAAACGTGAGTAAGGTTTTTCATTTTCGTCGGGAAGTTCGTGGCCTGCGCCGTCAATTGCGTTCGTTGGGCATTCAGGCTGTGGTAAGTGATTTTGAGCCCTTCCTACCAGCAGCCGCGCGTTCGATGGATTTGCCGGTTCTGCAGGTGAATCATCCGGGGGTTGTAGTTAATTACGCCTCGCTTGCTCCAGATGCAGTTACTGCAAAAATTATTGCTAGGACGATGATGGGGCATTATGATCGTCATTTGTTTGTTTCATTTTACAATGGTGATGTTGGCCCGATTTTGCGGGATCAGTTTTTTAGCGTGCCGAATGAGCGTGGAGACTATTACGTTGTCTATGTGAAATCCAGTTACCGGAACAAGGTGACCGAGGCCCTGGCTCGTCTTGGGGTTGATAATTATATGCTTTTTCCCAACACAGAGCATGATTTTGCGACCGCACTTGCCGGCTGTAAAGGGCTTATTTCTAGCGCCGGGCACCAAAGTTTGAGTGAGGCTATTACTTTAGGTAAGCCAGTTTTTGCAATTCCACAGCGCGGACAGTTTGAACAACGCCTGAATGCTGAAATGCTGGTTCGTTCCGGCTGGGGAATGAAAGGGCGCTTTTCCAATCTGAACAGGTCTCTTGCGGCCTTTGTTCGTCAGATAGACAGTTTTCCGCGCTATGAGGCTGCTCGGGCTGCAGATTATCGCGGAAAAGACGGGGTGAAATTTCGTTTTACCAATGATAGAAACCGGGCTGTGGAAATGATTGATTCATTTTTGCAAAGCTATGCCGGTAAAGATAGCGGGGAACGCTTTTTAATGAACGTGCAGCATGGGGTAACTACTGCGCTTCATTCCTTGGGGCTTGCTGGTTAGTTTTGGCGTGGATTTTGTGGATGAGTATCCCCGTGCTTCGTCGGGCGATAAAATTCCAGCAAAATACGCTAACCGCAGCTGCGCCCTTTGCATATACATAATGCCAGCCTATTCTGAGGCAGAGGTGCAGCATAAAAATATGCAGCGACATTCCAACGGCAGCAATAATCCAGAAGGTAAAAAACTCTATACGGCGAAAGCCATGCGGAATAGCGGGAAAAACCCAAAAACGACCTCCCAAGTAGGAAACTATCAGGCCAGCAAACATGCTGATGCTTCCGGCTTTCAGTTCAGACATGCTAGCAAGTTCAACCAGCAGAAGTAGCACGCTGAAATCCGCAATTGTAGCGCAGCTGCTGCTAATAAAAGAGCGGAATAATTGAATGGTGGGATTACTGGTTCGGTCAATAAAAAACGACCGAAAATGCCTTTTCATATCTAACAGAACGTATACAAAAGGCAAGTATCTGAAAAGCTGAAAAACCTTAAATTAACGAAATATAGCCGTTATTAACAGAAAACTAACCAGAACAGTAGTCTTTTACAGTATACTTCCAGCATGAGTGCATTCAGTTTTACCAACTTACGCTATCTATACTCAGCAACGAAACTCGAAGATATTCCAAGCGACCGTCCGACGGTCATTTTTAGTGATTTTCATATTGGAGATGGCAGCAAAAAAGATGATTTTCGCCCGAATGCCGATCTGACTATGGAGGTTCTGGAAGAATATTATCGGCGTGGCTACCGTCTGATTCTGAATGGAGATATTGAAGAGCTACAGAAGTTCAATGGTGAAAAAATCCGTAAAAACTGGGAAAGCGTGTTTGAGCTGTTTCGCCGCTTTCACGCTGAAGGTCGCCTGGTGCGCTTAATCGGGAACCATGATTTGAACCTGCTGTTTCAACGAGATTTGGATATTCCGGTATATGAAAGCCTTCGTTACCAAGCGGGGATTGATCAGAGTACCGGAAAACCCAACGAGGTTTTTATTTTTCATGGTCATCAGGCATCGCGCTGGTATGCTTTGTTCAACGATCAATTAGGAATGGCCTTGAAGTATATCCTCAAGCCGCTGCCATTTAAGAATTATTCTGTCAGTCATAATAACCGCCGTAAAAAGAAGCTGGAGGAACGGGTATACCGCTTTTCCAGCCGAAATCAGATTGTTTCCATTATTGGCCACACGCACCGCCCCTTGTTTGAATCGCTTTCCAAGGCGGACTCAGTCAAATATAATATTGAACGGCTGTGCCGCCAGTACAGCACGGCTGATTCTGAGGGGCAGCAGCGAATATACGAAGAAATTCAGGATTTGAAGCGCCATGTCGGCCAGCTTTCTGAGGAACGAAAGCGCGATGAGGGCAGTATTTATCATGAAGACTATGTTGTCCCTTGTATGTTTAATTCAGGCTGTGTACTGGGGAAACGTGGAATCACCTGTATTGAAATGACCCATGAGGATATTTCCTTGGCTTATTGGTTTGATAAGCAGCGTTCCAAGCGCTATTTCCGCTACGATGGCTATGAAACAGATCATCTTGCTGGAACAGACTATTACCGCACTGTAATTAAGAACGAGCGCTGGGATTATATTTTTTCCCGTATTCGCTTGCTCTCCTAGGCTTTTCCTGCTGTGTGTGTTAACACTGCCGGGGTGCTATGCTACAGTAGTATTCTATGAAAGTTATTGTGCTTGGGGGCGGTTCCGTTGGGTCGCAGATTGCGCAGCAATTGATTGATGAGCGCGTTGATGTTGTCGTTATCGAAAAAGATGCGCAGGTTGTGCGTTCTTTGGCCAACAAACTTGATTGCACGGTGCTGCATCAGGAGGGCAATAGTTTGGACGCCCTGCGGAAGGCAGGCGCCGCCGATGCTGATGTTTTTGTTGCCGTAACCGATTCAGACGAAGTGAATATGGTCACCTGCGGTCTTGTGAGCGGCGAGTTTAATGTCGCCTGTAAGATTGCCAGAATTCGTAATTTAAATTATTCAGATGCAGCTAGCTCAACCCATAATTTTCTTGGTATTGATGCGGTAGTAAATCCTGAGGCTGAGGCCTCGCGCGAGCTTATCCAAAGTATTGAGCATGGTGCGATGGGCGATGTTATTTTATTTGCCCATTCGCGTTTGCAAATTCGCAGTCTGCCGGTTTCGCACACATCGGTTGCGGTGGGGAAAACCGTTCAACAGGTGTTTCAAGAGCTTGAGGCCGATGTTTTAGCTGCCGCAATTTTTCGCAAAGATGATTATATTATCCCCGATGGCAGTGTCAGCATTCAGGAAGGCGATATTCTGTATCTTGTTGGACTGGCTGAAAATCTGGAAAATGTGTTTCGCTATTTTGGCAAAATCCCGGCTCGCTTGAATAAGGTTGTCATTGTCGGAGGAGGGCGTGCGGGAGCCCGTATTGCCGAGCATATTTTGTGCCATAGAGAAAGTGTGATTCCCGGCAGTAAGTGGTTGCGGCGCCTGCGCGAGGTGGTCATTGGCAAAAATGTGGTGATTATCGAGAAGGATCGCCAGAAATGCAAGGAACTAGCCGGGCGTTTTCCCAAGGCCCTCGTCATTCAGGCGGATATTTCCGAAGACGGGGTGTTTGCCGAGCATAATTTGAGCAATAGTGATCTGGTAATGGCAGTTACCGATAACCAGGAATTAAATATCGTTACCGCTTTGTATGCACGTTCGCTTGGAATCCCGAAAGCTGCTGTACTGGTTAATAACACCAATTATGCCGCTATCTGTTCTCGCTTAGAAATTGATTCTGTTACCAGTATTAAACAGTCGGTAATTAGTTCGGTACTACGAAATATTAAACGCAGCAAAGCCCAAAGTGTGCATAGCCTGTTTGACGGGCGGCTGGAAATCCTTGAGCTGCAGGTCGATGAGGGCTGTCCTGTGGCCGGTAAGTCCTTGCGCGATATTCGCTTTGAACGAGATACGCTTGTGTTATCGGCCAGCCGAGGCGAGGAGCATCGAATCCCCGATGGCCGGTATATTTTGCTGCCAGGTGATACCGTTGTGGTAATTGCCAAACGTGAGTTTGCCGAAGCAACGCAGGCAATGTTTGTGAAGGGCCTATGAATTATTCTTTGGTTATTCGCATATTTGCAGTTTTATCCTGTACCCTTGCGCTGCTTCTGCTTATTCCAGCCATTGTTGCCCTCTGTTATGGCGAGACAGCAGAACTGCAAGTCTTTGTAAAGGTAGCGCTGAGCGTTGGACTTGTAGGGCTTGTTGTTTTATTTCTGGGCAAGAATGCGCATTTTAGTTTATCCAGCCATGATGGCTTTTTGGTCGTGAGTCTTGCCTGGGTGTTTATGGCCGGGGTAGGGGCTGTACCCTTTGTTCTTTCCGGCACAATTCCATCCTATACCGATGCGTTTTTTGAAACAATGTCCGGCTTTACTACTACCGGTGCCACAATTTTGACAGAAATCGAGATCCTGCCAAGGTCTATTTTATTTTGGCGCTCCTTTACCCACTGGATAGGGGGTATGGGGATTATCGTGCTTACGGTTGCAATTTTGCCACTGCTCGGATTTAAGGGCCTGCAACTTGTACGGGCCGAAGCACCCGGACCTTCAGTGGACAAACTAACGCCCAAAATTACCCAAACGGCCAAAATTCTGTGGATGCTGTATGTGGGGCTTTCAGCTATGGAAACAATTCTATTGCTGTTTGCCGGCATGGATCTGTTTGATGCGCTCACACATACCTTCGGCACGATGGCTACCGGCGGTTTTTCTCCGCGCAATGCCAGCGTTGCCGCCTATGATTCAGCCTTTGTTGATGGCATAATTACCTTGTTTATGATGTTGGCGGGAATGAACTTTGTGCTCTTTTATAGCTTTATTACCGGCCGCTGGACTACCTTGCGGCGGAATACGGAAATGAAGGTCTATTGGGGTATTTTTGCCGCCGCTACCCTGATTGCCACCATTGTGCTGCAGTCCCGTTTTTACCAGGGCTTCGGAGAAAGCCTGCGCTTTGCTTCCTTCCAGGTAGCTTCAATATTAACTACGACCGGCTATGCTACCGCCGACTATATGTTGTGGCCAGCGACGGCTTCAGCGGTTTTATTATTATTGATGTTTGTGGGCGGCTGCGCTGGTTCAACCGGTGGCGGAATAAAGGTAGTGCGTTTAACAGTCCTGTTCAAACAAGCCTTTACCGAAATGAAATATCTGTTGTATCCACGGGGGATTTTTTCCGCCCAACTTGACCGTTCGCCCTTGCGCAAAACAATGGTTCTTGGGGTCGCCGGTTTTGTCTTTTTATATTTACTCTTATTACTTATTACCACTTTGGTTGTCAGTCTGAGTGGACAAAGTTTGATGACCGCTTTTTCCACCGCGCTGGCTACGCTTGGAAACATCGGGCCGGGTTTTGACGGCATTGGTCCAACACAGAATTACGCATCTTTTGCTCCCGGTATCAAGTGGTTTCTTTCTGCTATTATGATGATCGGGCGCTTGGAAGTGTTTACGGTGCTGATACTTTTCACCCCAGCATACTGGCGGAAATAAGCTTACTCGCGAATGTCCGACAAACGACTGCTCACTATTCGGATTTCTGTAGATGTTTACGGAGTGTTTGTTGCAGGGTTGTGGTGTGTATCGGCTTGGTAATAGTGTCGTCCATTCCGGCTCTAATGCTGTGGCGGTGGTCGCTCTCTATTGCACTGGCGGTAAGACCCACTATTGGAGTATGTGTTTTACTCTGCTCTTCTTTTTTGCGGATTGCAGCGGTTGCTTCGTCCCCGTTCATTTCCGGCATTTGCACATCCATCAGAATGAGATCCGGATTGTGTTGCTGGAAAAATTCTACGGCTTGCTTGCCGTTGTTTGTTTCAATAATTCGTGCTTGTGGGATGATTTTTTGAACCAGGGTTTTTGCCAGTAGCATATTGGTTGGATTATCCTCCGCAATAAGAATCACAGCAGCTTTATCAAAGGCCGCCGAAATAGCTGGTTCTTGTAAAAATGCACCCTGGCCCTCTTCGCTTGTGTGCTGTATCTGGGTTACGCGATTATGTAAAACGCTTGGCTTTACCGGTTTGCTTATCAGGCAGATTTTTTCCTGTTCTTGCTTTTTCATAAGTCGGGAAATTTCCGGACCATCAGATGAGTTATGCATCAGAATCACTGCCGGCAGTTCTGAATCAAAATCTGCATACTGCATTCTGATTTTTTGTGCCGTTTCAAGCCCGTTTGATTCCGGCATCTGGTAATCGCACAGAATAAGATCGTAGTTGTCTCTAGACGTTTCTATGAGTGCTTCCTGTGCGCTGGTACAAAAGCTGCTGCGAATATCCCAGCTCGCCAAATAGCGGCACATGATGCGGCAATTTTTTATGTTGTCATCAATAACCAGACAGTGAGAAATGCCATTGGAGATGGCATGGGAAATACTTTGCATGTTTTGCATCGGCAGAGAAACCCTGCCTGTTTGCGCTGGCTCAACATCCGTTTCGAGAGTAAAAGAAAAGGTTGTACCTTTCCCTTCTTCGCTTTCCAGTTTGATTTTACTCCCCATTTTTACCGCAAGAGAGTCCGAAATGATTAGTCCAAGGCCAGTTCCGCCAAAACGCCGGGTTGTAGAATTATCGCCCTGGCTAAATGCTTTGAACAGTCGTGTCTGTTGTTCAGGGGAAATGCCGATACCTGTGTCTCGAACCGAAAAGCGAAATTGACCCCGGCCTTCCGGCAGGGGCGAATAATGCAGGCGCAATTCAACTTCTCCGGTATTGGTGAATTTTATGGCATTTGAAACTAGGTTTACCAAAATTTGCCGCAAGCGCAATGGGTCCACAAAGGCAGCTTTGGGAATATTGGTATCCATGTTGAGCATGAGTTCCAGTTCTTTGTTCTCTGCGGGGTATTTTACAATATCAATCAGATTTTCCACTAGTTCCGGAATATCGGTTTTAATTGGCTCCAGTTCCAGCTTGCCGGATTCAATTTTGGAAAAATCCAGAATGTCATTGACGATTTCCAACAGCGAAGATGCTGAAGCATATACAGTGCTGGCATATTCCTGCTGTTCTGGCTGGAGACCTGTTTGCAAAAGCAGATCAGAAAATCCCAATACCCCGTTTAAAGGAGTGCGGATTTCATGGCTCATATTGGCCAGGAATTCCGACTTTGCAATATTGGCGGCTTCAGCCTGCTCTTTTGCAGCAACAAGTTCGGCTTCCGCTTTTTTTCTGGCAGTTACATCAATCATAACAGTCAGAAAATACTGTTTTCCCTGGCTTTGGATTATTTCGCCGGAGAACAGGCCGGTAAGAAGCTGTCCGGTTTTTGTACGCACCTCCAGTTCCCGGTTGCGAACAGAACCGGTTTTTTCCAACTCCCGAGCAAGCTGTAGTTGTTTCTCCGGCTGGGTAAATAAATTCAAATCCGCGGCCGAATGTCCGATTACCTTTTCGCGTGAATAGCCTAAGGTATGTAAAAATGATTGATTTACCTCATTAAAAATGCCATCGGGAATTGTTGAAACGGCCATGAGGGCAGGGTTGCTGTCAAACAAGCGATTGAATTTTGTTTCGCTTTGCAGCAGTTCGCTTTCTGCTTTCTTCTGCTCCGTGATATCGCTGTGTGACCCGGCAATGCGATAGGCGGTGCCATCGGGATTGCGCATGGCATCAGCCTTTGCCCGAATCCAGATAAGGTGGCCATCTTTGTGTTTCATGCGAAAATCGTGGGAATACGTGTTGCTTTTTCCGGCCACATAGTCGCTAACAATAGGGCCCAACCATTCCATGTCTCCTTCTAGTACCAAGGATGAGAAGGTTGAGAAGGTGTTTGGTAATTCTTTATCACAATAGCCGAGCATTTCTTTCCAACGGGGTGATAAAAATAGATCGTCGCTGGTAACATCCCAGTCGAAAATGCCATCATTTGTGCCACGAATAATCAGTTCATAGCGCTCTTTTGCGATTTGCAACTCTTGCGCAATAGATGCAGTGTCTTTTTTACCTTCGTTTTGATTCACGTCTTTTGAGCCTCATATTAAATCTAATCCTAGGCTAGCGGGAATTCAAGATGAAAGTGTGCGCCGTGTTTTCGTGTGAACCAAATCTTTCCTTGCAACTGCTCGACCAGCAAGTGAACCAGCCGCAGCCCAATTCCAGTTGGATTCTCCAGGTCGAAATCTTTCGGCAAGCCAATGCCGTTATCTTCTATTTTCAAAAGAAGATTTTTTTCTGATGTGTATAGCTCGATTTTGATGCGTCCATTTTTCTTATTATGAAAAGCGTATTTCAGGGAGTTTGTAAGCAATTCATTGACAATGATTCCAAGGTAAGTGAGCATTTGTATTGGCAGTTCCATTTCGGTGATCTTTGTGTTGATAATAGCGGTATTGTCAGGAAAAATATCGAGAACGGCCTGTGCTAATTTCTCGAAATATGCCTTTGCTGGGATGTTGTCATATTCGTCGGACATCAAAAGAATTTCATAGATAACCCGCATACTCTGCATACGGGAGATAGCACTTTGCAGGGCAGGAATCGATTCTGTGCCCTCGATTTCATCCGCCTGTAGTCGAAGAATGCCTTCGATTGCAGCAATATTGTTCTTGATTCTATGATGGACTTCCTTCAGGAGAAATTCCTTTTCCTGTAGTTGGCGGGAGATATGTTGCTGGGCTTCTTTTAATTGGGAAATGTCGTAGAAGGTTGCGACAAAGCACAAGGGCGCATGCTTGCTGTCGAGTACCATACTAGCGGATACTTCTACGGTAAAGCGTGTTCCGTTTTTTTGTATTGCTACCAGTTCACCCTGCCAACGTTGATTTTTTTGTAAAGCGGGAATGACCCCCTCGGTGGAATCGTCTTTTTCCCAGAAAACGGTAAAATGTTTTCCGATCAGCTCTTCAGGATGTTTGTACCCCCAGCTACGCACAAAGGCAGGGTTTACGTATGTGAGCAGCCCTTGGAGATCGGAAATTGCAACGGCGCCGATGGAATATTCTATGGCGGCACTTTTTTCGGCCATTTCTTTTTCGATGCGGTTTGAGTCGGTAATATCTTCGCAGTAGTGCAAAAAGCTATCAGCGCCTATTCTTCGTGAGTGGATTTGCCAAAGGCGGATCTGCTTGGTTCTGGTACGGAAGTGCAGCTCATCCGAGCAAAAGCCATTGTTTTGTAATTGAACAAAGTTCAGTTTGTGGCGGGGAATATCGTCTGATTCGATAAGATCGGTGGTTTTCTTTTCACATAATTCCTGCCGTGTGTATGCCGACATCATGCATACCATGGGGTTTGCATCAAGAAATTGTTTTTCTGAGTTTGTAACAAAGACTCCGTAGGGGGCATATTCAATATAGCGTTTCCATCGTTGCTCGCTTTCTTGTACGATAAGTTCGGCATGGCGTTTTTCGCTAATATCGATTACCGAGCCCAAAAAATACAAGGGATTGTTGTGTGCATCTCGTATTAAACTGGCATTTAAAATTCCGTGTACGGTAAATCCATCCCGGTGGATAAATCGTTTTTCCAGCTGGAAACCCTCAATTTCACCCATTGCCAGTAGGCGCTGCTTTTTCAGATTTTCTTCCAGCATATCAGGATGCGTGATGTCAGAAAGGTGCTTGCCTTGCAATTCGCTTTTAGCATAGCCAAGCAGATTACAGTAGGCGCGGTTGGCGTTGACTATCTTAAAATCGAGGCTAACTTGGGCAATGCCGATGTTAGCGTTTTCGTACATGCTACGAAACCGCAATTCGCTTTCGCGTAAAGCTTCTGTTTTTTGTTTTTCGTTCATGCGGGCGTTGAAAAGCTTGAATGCCATTTTGATACTGGCATCCAGTACAATTATTCCTGAGTTTTTTACCACGTAGCCATAGGAGGTAATGGCTTCTGTTTTTTCAACAATATCAGGCTCGGTATGGGAGGATAAAAAGACAATCGGGATTTCCCGTATGTTCAAGATTTGGCGTGCGGCTTCGGTACCGTCTATGCCGCTACCCAAGTCAATATCCATGAGGATTAGATTCACCGGAGGCGGTGAATCGCTGTTTTCCCTGCTTTCGGCTTCGGCAATGAACTGAACCGCTTTTTCGCCTGATGTGGCACAATTCACGGTATAGCCCATTTTTTCCAACTCTACCTTTTGTCCGAGAGCTAGAATTGCCTCATCTTCCACCAGCAGGATGTTTCGCTTTTCAACACCCATACATATATTTTTTACCCCTTGCAAGATAATGTCAAAGGGAAGAGTGGTTTTTTTGTTTATTCTTTACGTAATTGCATGATTTCTTGGTTTAATTCCTGCACAGCTGAAAATAAATCGCTTATCTCGGCATTTGAAGGGAACGAAAGCAACTCTTTTTGCTTTGCTGAAAGCTGGGCCATATTTCGGCCTACCTTGCTGCTGGAAGTGCTGATCTGACTGGATAGCAGGTAGAAATCGGTGTTCATTAACAGGCGCTGGAGGCTGCGGCGGTTTTCATTCAGCCAGAGCGAGTAAAAATCATCAAAAGATTTGGGAGACGTGTCTGACTGGAATTCTTTAACCACACGCTCCAATGTCTCCTGGCTGCTGCCAATCATGATGCCGGCAAAGCGGCTGGTGCTTTCAAGCAGTTCCTGCAGGCTTGTCAGGCTTTCGCTGTGGAGTTGCAGAAGATCTTCGTTATTTGCCAGTTTCCCATATTGCATCAGTTTTCCGCAGGAATCCCCGAATGCCGTGTTAAAGCGCTGGGTATAGCGGGTATAGGCAGCTTCGTCGCCTGCTTCTGCTGCGGTCAATAGTTGCTGTAGATCGGTTATTTCATCAATAAGTGACTGAATAGCACCATTGTTTCGATCGTTTTTTGGGGCTTGTTCGGAAAATGCTTCCTGTACAATATTTTTTAGGGGATTGGGAAGCGTGGCGGCAAAACTGCCGGACAGCAGCTGCATGTATCCAGTGTTCCATTGACTCAAAACATCGTTGATGCCTTTGGGGCGGCTTAATCCGCTTGCCCCTCCGGGAAATAGCTGGTCAAACAGATTGTGAACTTCGCGAAAGGCATTTTCGGCACCAATCATTTGCCCGAGGCTTTCGAAGAAACCGCTATTGGTTTTTGACCTGGTTTGCTGCGTAAACATATTGTTGATAAAGCGTGCCCATACATCCATGCTTTCATCACCGCTGGTGGTTTTGATCATGCTTTGCTGGGCATCGAGCCAGGGTTGAAGCAGGTTGCCGGGAAAAAAACTGTCCATCATTTTACTTGCCCTCCATGGCCGGATAATAGCCATTTTTTTATGTGTTGTATATATTCTGTTTGAATGAGCGGCGGGACGTGGCCAGTACCTGGAATTTCCAGATATTCAAGGTCGGGCCGGCGGCGTTTCATTTCTGCCAGTGTTTCCGGCAATAAGGCATCGGATGTTTCGCCCCGCAATACAAAAATAGGACAGCTGATTTTATCCCAGATATCCCACATGACAACATCCTGTGCCTCGCTGTTTTTCGTTCGGTCGCCGATACCTGGGTCGTAGGCCATGGTATAGTTTCCACTCTCAGTTTTGCGGGTGCTGTGTTCGGTTATTTCGCGCCAATGCTCCGGGCTGAGTTTGCCGAAACCGGGGTAGAGGGCGCGGATATATGTTTCTGCTGCATCTAGGTCGGGAAAGGTCTCGGCTTTGCCCAAATAGCCGCGAATGCGTGCCACGCATTCTTTTGCCAGAAATGGGCCAATGTCGTTGAGAACCAGCTTGCGGATTGGGCTGTTTTTACGGGCGGCAAGCATCATTCCCAGCATTCCGCCCATTGATGTGCCCACCCAGTCGATGCTATCGCTATCCATCCATGAAATCAGGCTACCCATGTCTTGGCTGTAGTTTTGATAGCTATAGTTTTGTGTATTTTCAAACCAGCTACTGCCGCCGCGGCCAACAACATCGGGGCAGGCAATATGCCAATCTGTTTGCAGAGCCGAGGCAAAGTGGAAAAAATCGTGATTGTTGCGGGTAAGGCCATGAACGCAGATCATCTTCCGGCTAGAGTCTTTCTGGCCGTATTCGCGCACGCCCATCTTGTGAAATCCTTCTGGTCCCAGACAGCGAATGTAGCGGTATCTGCTTTGCATATATTCATTATGATAGTGGTTTTTCTCAGTTCTGTATAGATTGATGCCCAGTCCTATGAATTGACTTTTCCGCCACAGGTTCGTACTATTTCCGCTATGAAAGCAAGTGAATTACGGAAAAAATATATCGATTTTTTTGTTGAGCATGGGCATAGTGAAATTGCCGGCAAGCCCCTGGTGCCGGAGAATGATCCCACGGTGCTGTTTACCACTGCAGGTATGCATCCTCTCGTGCCCTATATTCTTGGGCAGGAACATCCGGGCGGACAGCGATTGGTAAACTATCAAAAATGTATTCGTACTGGTGATATTGAGGACGTTGGTGATTCGAGTCATCTGACCTTTTTTGAAATGCTGGGTAACTGGTCGCTGGGCGATTATTTCAAGCAGGAATCCATCAAGATGAGTTTTGAGTTTTTGACCAGCGATCGCTGGCTGGGTATTCCGATTGAGCGGTTGGCTGTAACGGTTTTTGCCGGGGATGATGAGGTGCCCCGCGACGATGAGAGTGCTGCACTTTGGCGTGAGTTGGGGATTCCCGAAGACCGGATTTACTATTTGGGGCGAGAGGATAACTGGTGGGGTCCTGCCGGGCAGACTGGTCCCTGCGGCCCGGATACCGAGATTTTTTACGATACTGGAATAGCAGGAAGCAGTGAAAGCCGGCCAGGGGTTTCGGATGGCAAGTGGCTTGAGATTTGGAACAATGTGTTTATGCAATACAACAAGCAGGCCGATGGCAGCTATGCACCGATGGAACGAAAGTGTGTTGATACCGGCATGGGTGTTGAGCGGACGGCAACTGTTTTGCAGGGCAAGGCTTCGGTGTATCAAACAGAACTCTTTGGTCCGATTATTGCCTGCCTGGAGGAATTAAGCGGGCATAGTTATGAGGCTGGTGGGGCGGCTGATTCTGATGGTAGTGTCGACTTGGATACCTCCATGCGGATTATCTCAGATCATGTAAAGACTGCTGTGTTTTTGCTGGGTGATGAAGCTGGCGTTGTTCCATCGAACTTGGGGCAGGGCTATGTTTTGCGTCGATTGATTCGGCGGGCGCTTCGCCATGGCCGGAAGATCGGGCTGGAGGATGTGTTCCTACAAAAGCCTGCTGAGGTAGTCATCAATATGTATAAAGATGTGTACCCTCGATTGCAGACCCATCGGGTGGAAATAATGCATGAATTGGAGCTGGAAGAAGAAAAGTTCATGCGTACTCTTCGAACCGGTGAGCGAGAGTTTGCCAAAATGCTGCCGAATCTTGAGCGTAATCCCAAACGTGAGGTGCCGGGGCGGCTTGCTTTCAAGCTCTACGATACATACGGATTTCCAATTGAGTTGACGCAGGAGCTTGCGGCCGAGCATGGGCTGACGGTGGATACGGCTGGCTTTGATGAGGCTTTCCGCAAACATCAGGAAACATCGAAGATGGATGAGAATCAGACCTTCAAGGGCGGTCTGGCGGATCATAGTGAAATGACTACCCGTTTGCATACTGCAACCCACTTGCTGCATCAGGCATTGCGGGAAGTGCTTGGTGATCATGTGCATCAAAAGGGCTCGAATATTACCGCTGAGCGACTGCGCTTCGATTTCAGTCATCCGGAAAAGATGACTGCTGAACAGTTGGAGAAGGTCGAGAAGATTGTAAATACACAAATCGAGGCTGATTTGCCGATAACGATGGATACCATGACGGTTGCAGAGGCAAAAGAGCAGGGCTCCATTGCCATTTTTACCGACCGCTATGATGAGGTTGTGAAGGTGTATCGGATTGGTACGTTTAGCATGGAGGTATGCGGTGGACCGCATGTTGCACACACCGCTGAGCTAGGGCGTTTTCGAATTAAGAAAGAGCAGTCTTCTAGCGCTGGTGTGCGTAGAATAAAGGCTGTGTTAGAATAATCGAGGCTCTATCTTCTGTTGGCTAAAAGTGGTCAGTCTGTAGACTTCGCGGCTGGTTCAAAGAAGACTGCTCGTTTTGCAGGAATTGCAAGCGGGCCACATGAATATCATGATGAAGTTGGCGGCAGCGTTGTTCGGTGAGGGTTTCCAGTTCAAACAATGAAAGACCGGCTTGAAGGTTTTCATCGGTAAAGGCCGGAAAGGGAGTCGCCGCAAATCTTTTTTTTGAAATGAGCGGAATGGTCGTTCCGTGTGTCAGGTCGCGAAGAATACTTTGTCCCAAGAGGGACTTGTAAAACATGGCACAGAAAATGGCGTTTTGCGGACTGTTATTGTAGAGGCGAACAACAAGAATGTTACTGCTTGGTAGCGATAGATCCGCCTCTTGGCCGACAATGGCGACTCGGCCGATTGAGCCGACAATACTGATAAGCACATCGTTTTCCTGTAAGCTGTATTTTTCGGCAGTAGGTATTTGATCGTGAACGTGAATTGATCGTTCGATGTGGTCCAGGTAGCCGTTTTGGGGAAAATCAGTTATGGAGGCAAGGCCGTACTTGACTGTTTCGGCTTTTTCTTTTGCTCCAGCTTCGTCTTTCAGTAAAGGAGCGCGTAATAAGAGGGCGTATTCTGCTATGGCTACGGTTTGAATATGGGCCAGGTTTTTTTTGGTTTCATTTGATAAGGGAGATGAGGGCATAGAATCTCCTTTTGATAATATCATTATACATATGTAAAATGATATTATAGCAAACTATGGATGTCAAATTTTTTTGCAGAAAATATAGGTTTTGGCGAAAAAGGATTAATTATGTCTAATTTACTAATGATTTATACAGATGGGGGCTGCCATGGAAATCCCGGCCCGGGCGGCTGGGCGTATGTTATTTTGGCAGGCGATGATTCTGGCGGGTCGGATGCGGTTCAGCAGGATTCCGGTTTTGATCGGCAGACGACTAACAACCGCATGGAGCTTACGGCGGTTATTCAAGCCTTGGAGTGGATCGACCAGCATGAGCCGGCAGCGAAGCTTCGGCTGGTAACCGATTCCCAGTATGTGAAAAACGGTATTACTGTGTGGATTCACTCCTGGCTGCGCAATGGCTGGCAAACGAGTGCCAAAAAGCCGGTAAAAAACCGGGATTTATGGCAGCGTCTTCATGCTGTTGCCGGAAAGGTATCGGTGGAATGGGCTTGGACGCGCGGGCATTCCGGCGATACCTGGAACGAGGTATGTGACAGTATGGTTCAGCAGGCGATAGCTGCCGCTGGTTAGAGTGTATCGCCGTTCCAGCCCCAAAATGGCCTTTCCGGGCTGACAAATTCTATATATACCCGGTCTTTTGCCACGCCTAGATGTTCTTCGCAAAAACTGCACAAGCGGGCGGCAAGTTCGGAAGCTTGTTCAGCAGTTAATCCGATGCTTTTGCATTCCATGAACACGGCGGCATCCGGGGATCCGGCAAAGGTCATGGCAGGAAGGGTATTGAAGGCTGTCATAATTGCACGTTCCGGTTTTCCGGTTCCTTCTGCCAGGCTTTTTGACAGGGCTAATTGTATTCCTTCGGCATCTTTAACATCTACATTTGTTTGAATACTTACAAATGGCATACATATCTCCTTGGTTTTTTTCTACGATTCGTGTGTTTAGAATATCTTTTTGCCCTTTTCCAGACAATAGCAAGAAGAAGTACTTTTTTTGATTTCCCTTCAATTTTTTTGCTGCTTTTTCCGGTATAGGTATATGTGAAAACAACAATAATTGGATTCGCCCCGGGCGGCTATTTCGGCCGGCTGGTAAGCATAGATGTGGATATCAGGCGCGGCATACCCGGATTACAGATAATAGGCTTGCCGGAGGGGGCAGTGCGGGAGGCACGGGAACGGGTGCGTATAGCACTTTCTAATTGTGGCAGTCCGCTTGTTCGCCAGAAAATACTTGTCAGTTTGGGGCCGGCGGATTTGCCCAAGGCGGCCTCGGGACTTGATTTGGCAATTGCGCTGGCGATTATGGTCGCCGGGGCGGAAGCTGGCGGTGATAGTGGAGAATTGGGCGCTGCGGGGAAGGGTGCTGGATATGATTGCGGGATTCTGGCTGTTGGTGAGTTGGGTTTGCAGGGCAATGTACTGCCGGTTCGGGGAGTTTTGGCGGCGGCCGATGAGGCGGGGCGCTCGGGCTGCCAACAGTTGATTGTACCGTTGGAAAATGTTGACGAGGCTGCAATGGCAGGCTTTTCTGCCTTGCATGGGGTTGGCAATCTGCAGGAGGCTTTTCTGCATGCCGTAGGTACGAAAGCTGGGCATCCGGCTGCTTTAACCAAGAGCAAAACATTTTTTCCGAGGGTTCGCAATGACGGTGTGCCGCATGGTCTGGGACTTTGCAGTAGCCGAAGCTTGCGGGCTATTTCGATTGCTGCTGCAGGTCGTCATCACTTGGCTCTATTTGGCCCGCCTGGCACTGGAAAAACCACCGCCGCCTGGCAGCTTGCCAGTTTGATGCCCATACTGCAGCATGATCAGGCAATAGAAACGGCGCGAGTATATAGTATTTGCGGCTATCAGATAGAAAGTATTTCAGCCGGGATTCCAGCAGTACGTAGCCCCCATCATAGCGCCTCAACTGAAGGTATAATCGGCGGCGGCCGTCATCTTGTTCCCGGTGAATTATCGCTTGCTCACAACGGCCTGCTTATTCTGGACGAAATTGCTGAATATCCGCGCAGTGTTTTGCAGGCCTTGCGAGAACCGCTTGAGACAGGCTGGATTCATCTTGCGCGGGCAAATACCAGTGCCGATTTCCCGGCAAGAGCTCTGGTGTGCATGACGGCGAATTTGTGCCCTTGTGGTGGCTATGGCCGTCCGGCATCGGTTTGTACCTGCTCCCCAGCAGAGATTCACCGATATTGGCGCAAGTTCGGGGGTGCTTTGCTGGATCGCATTCCTTTGCGTGTAGTCTGCTATCCCGATGATGACTCGGTAGAGATCGATTTTCAAGGCGTGCGGGAGTTGGTTGCCCGGGCAGTAGAACGGCAAAATCGACGGGGGCAGGCATTTAGTAATGCAGCTACAAGCATTGATCAGCTTGTTGCTTGTCGCGCAATCACTGAGATTGATCTTCAGAGTGCCCGGGAGTGCGCCGCTCAAAATGACTTAAGTTTCCGCGCCGTGGCCCAGCTTCTGCAAATTGCCCGCACAATCGCAGATCTGGAAGATCAGCAGCATATTCAAAACGACTATATACAGGAAGCAGCCACTTTTCGCACCACCGTACGTAGCGGAAACCCCATGGAAGCCATTGCACATGTGTAGGGTAAGACCGGTATTTCTATATGCCTCAAGCTTGACGCAACAACAGGTGAGTGAGAAAATAAAAAAGCTAGTAAAAGATTCGTTATTGCGGAAGGACGTTATGCAGCATAAAGCGCAAAAAGAGGCGCAAACAATATTAAAAACTGTTTTTGGCTATAGTTCTTTCCGTAAAAATCAGGAAGAGGTGATTGCTGCGATCCTGTCTGGCAAAGATGTCTTTACTTCCATGCCCACTGGTGGCGGAAAGAGCCTGTGTTATCAGATCCCTGCTTTGATATTTGCGGGCTTGACGGTTGTGGTAAGCCCCCTAATTGCGCTCATGAAAGACCAGGTTGACGAGGCAGTCAGTAGGGGAATTCCAGCCGCATTTCTTAATAGCACGCTGGAAAAGGAAGAAGTATCAGAAATCTATTCCCGCCTTTATCGGAATGAAATCAAATTATTATACTTGTCACCGGAGCGGCTGGCTATTCAGGGGTATATGGATCATTTGCACGATCTGCAGGTCGACTTTTTTGCCATAGATGAGGCTCATTGTCTTTCCGAATGGGGACACGATTTTCGCCCCGATTATCTTGTTTTGTCGCAAATCCGTAGTCATTTCCCCAATGTTCCGGTGGCAGCATTTACGGCTACAGCAACGCAAAAGGTTCAGGATGATATTATTCGTATACTGAATTTGCACCAGCCCTTTACAGTGCGCGCATCTTTTGACCGTAAAGAGCTTAGCTATCAGGTAAGGAAAAAGACCGAGGTTCTTTCGCAGATATCTGCATTCATCAAAAATTATCCTGGTGAGTCTGGGATTGTGTATCGGATTAGTAGAAAGGATGTGGAAAAGACGGCCGCTCACTTGAAAAAGCGGGGGATCAAGGCTCTTCATTATCATGCTGGATTAACAAAAGAAGAAAGAACCCGAAACCAGGAACTCTTTAATAATGATGAGGTTGATGTAATCTGTGCTACTACGGCATTCGGCATGGGAATAAACAAAAATAACATCCGCTTTGTTGTTCATGGAGATATGCCAAAGAGTATTGAGGGGTATTATCAAGAGACGGGTCGTGCTGGTCGTGATGGTCTGGAATCCAGTTGCGTGCTATTTTTCGGGTCCGGGGATATTGCCCGGCAACAATACTTTATTGATCAAATAGAAGATGAGCTGGAACGGGAAAAATGTAAAAAGAATCTGGATAGCATTGTACGTTTTGCCACAGTCAATATATGCCGTCGAAAGCAGGTGCTGGAATATTTTGGCGAATCTCATCAGGGGGATTGTGGGAATTGTGATGTTTGCAATGATACAAGTAAAAAAGTAGAAGCAGTGCTTGATGCTCAGAAGGTACTCTCTGCTATTGCCAGAACCAATCAGGGTTTCGGTATGAATCATATTATAGATATTGTCTGGGGTGCTGATACGGAGAAAATCCGCAGCAGAAATCATCATGAGCTAAAAACCTATGGAGTTGGCAGAGACAAGAGTAAAAAGTGGTGGCGGGGCATCATCAATGAATTGATCGGTCAGCAGGCAATCTTTCAGGATAGCGAGTGCTATAATGTGCTCCGGATGACCGAGTTTGGGCGTGACATTTTATTCAGCCGGAAAGATTTCTATGTTCCGGAAACAATGACAACAAAGGCCGAAATGTTTTCTGCCCGCATGGATACAAAGAGTCAGAAGGTCTTCAAAGACCCTGTCTTGCTGCAATTGCTTAAGGAAAAGCGCAGGCAAATTGCTCGTGAAAACGGTGTCGCACCCTATATTGTGTTTTCCGATAAAACTTTGAAAGACATGTCGATGATAAAGCCCAGGGACACTGAACAATTTTTGCTTGTTTCCGGGGTGGGATACAAAAAAGTGGAAGCATATGCCCCGCTGTTTTTGCCGGTGATTCGTGAGTATCTAGATACACATATTTGACCTGCTTGATGGGCTAGGCGCCAATGCGTATATTATATGTATGCGGATGTATAAACGATCACAATTGATTTTGGCTGTTGTTGTTGCGGCTGTACTTGGTCTTGTGTTGGCACAAGCTTTTGAAACTGTGTTTTTCTCGCCACAGGCGGCTGAGATTGTACTTACTGATCAGGCATCGCCAGTAGATAGAATTCGTGATTTTGATTATCAGGCAAACCCCCTTGCTTTGGTTGATGTGAACGGCGCCGATCTTGGTGCCGATGAGCAGCAGAATATTCGTATTTATCAATCCCGCAATCTTGGGGTGGTGAACATTACCACCGAGACGCTGGCCTATAACTGGTTTTTAGAGCCGGTTCCGCGGGAAGGTTCCACTGGGTCGGGTTCAATTATTGATGAGCGGGGCTATGTGTTAACCAATCATCATGTAGTAAAAGATGCCTACCGGGTACTGGTCAATCTTGCTGATGGCAGTCAGGTTGAGGGCGAAGTGATTGGGGCCGATCCGGAGAATGATTTAGCAGTTGTGCATTTTGATCCGGGCGATCGCGAGCTGGTAACTATTCCGATGGGGTCTAGTACAGGTTTGCAGGTTGGCCAGAAGGTGCTTGCAATTGGCAATCCTTTTGCGCTGGATCGAACGCTGACCACCGGAATTATTTCCGGGCTTGGCCGGCCGGTTCGGGCTCGTGGCAGCCTGGTCATTCGCGATATGATTCAGACCGATGCCAGTATTAACCCGGGAAATTCGGGCGGTCCCTTGCTAAATTCCCGCGGCGAGATTATCGGGGTGAATACGGCAATTTATTCACCCAACGGGGGTTCCATTGGTATCGGCTTTGCCGTTCCTGTCAATACCGCCCGCCGTGTTGTTCCAGATTTGATTGAGTTTGGTCATGTTCAGCGGGGTTGGATAGATATTGTGCCGGTTCAGCTGTTTCCGCAATTGGTGCGGGCGGCTAACCTTCCGGTTCAGCAGGGCATTCTTATCAACAGGGTGATGGATGGCGGGAAGGCTGAAGAAGCTGGTTTGCGCGGCGGAAGTAATCGGCAGGCTGTGCGCTACGGCAATTCGATTATCCGTTTAGGGGGCGATATTATTGTTGAGGTTGCCGGGGTGCGGATTACATCTTTGGCGAACCTGTACGAGGCTCTTGAGGAGACCAAGCCGGGTGATGTTGTTGAGGTTGTGTATGTCCGTGGCGGGCGAGAGCGCAGGGTGAACGTTGAATTGGTTGAACGTCCGCAGCAGTTTGAGTGGAACTAGGAGCATGAATCGTTTTTCACTTGCGGCCGGTTATGAACCTGCCGGAGATCAGGTGCGTGCCATTCCTCAGCTGGTTAAGGGAATAGAAGAGGGGCAGACCTTCCAGACGCTAAAAGGGGTGACTGGTAGCGGTAAAACCTACACAATGGCTAAAATTATTGAGCAAACGCAGCTACCAAGCTTGATCATCAGTCATAATAAAACCTTGGCTGCTCAGTTGTATCGTGAGTTTTGCGAGTTTTTTCCCAATAATGCGGTTGAGTATTTTGTCAGCTATTATGATTATTACCAGCCCGAGGCCTATGTGCCGGCGCGGGATTTATATATCGAAAAGGATTCTTCCATCAATGAGGAGATCGATCGCTTGCGCCTTGCTGCAACCGCGAATCTTTTTGACCGGCCGGATGTTATTGTTATTGCTACAGTCAGTTGTATTTATGGTTTGGGAAGCCCGCAGGATTATCGCAATATGCGTTTGCGTCTGGACGTGGGACAGGAAACCGATCCGCGCCAGATAGCGCGCCAACTTGTGTCTTTGCAGTATGAGCGCAGTGAGGCGGTATTAAAGCGGGGAAGCTTTCGCATCCGCGGCGACAGCATGGAGATTTTTCCAGCCTATATGGAACAGGCCTATCGAATAGAGTTTGAATTTGATCAAATTGACTCGATTCGAGAAATTCATCCAGTTGATGCGAGCGTGCTGGAGGAACGGCAGACGGCCTTTGTGTATCCTGCAAAGCATTTCGTCATGCCCGAAAGCGAAATGAAGCCCGCGCTTGAATCTATCCGGCAGGAGCTAGCCGAGCGCTTGGAGGAATTACGGGAGCAGGGAAAGATAGTTGAGGCCCAGCGTTTGCAGTCTCGTACTGAATATGATATCGAGATGATGGAAGAGATGGGCTATTGCAGCGGCATCGAGAATTATTCGCGTCAATTAGGTCGGCGGCAGGAGGGCGAGCGTCCTGCCGTCTTGCTGGATTACTTTCCTGATAGATTTATCACTTTTATTGATGAGTCCCATGTAACTGTTCCGCAGATTGGGGGCATGTATGCCGGAGATCGATCGCGCAAGCAGTCTTTGGTGGACTATGGTTTTCGTTTGCCTTCCGCGCTGGATAATCGACCCTTGTATTATGAAGAGTTCGAGAATCTTTTGGATCGTACGGTTTTTGTGAGTGCTACACCCGGAGATGCAGAAATCCAGAAATCTTCTTCGGTGGTTGAGCAGATTATCCGGCCGACTGGCTTGGTCGACCCAGTGGTAGAAGTGCGTAAAACTGAGGGTCAGATTGAGGATGTGTACGGTGAAATAACCAAGCGCGTTCAGGCAGGGGAACGAACCCTGATTACCACCCTCACCAAAAAGATGGCCGAGGACCTAACCGATTATCTGGCGAAAATTGGCTTAAAGGTGCAGTATCTGCATAGTGAAATAGAAACGGTGGAGCGGGTGGAAATTTTGACCGCCTTGCGTACGGGCACCTATGATGTGCTGGTTGGTATCAATCTGCTGCGTGAGGGGCTGGATTTGCCTGAGGTTTCGCTGATTGCCATTTTTGATGCCGATAAGATTGGCTTCTTGCGTAGTGCGACTAGTTTGATTCAAACAATTGGCCGGGCTGCGCGTAATGTGAATGGAAAAGTCATTATGTATGCCGATCGGATGAGCGATGCCATGAAGAAGGCGATTGATGAAACCGACCGTCGGCGTCAGTTGCAGTTGGCCTACAATGAAGAACATGGAATAAGTCCGCAGACAATTCAAAAGTCGATTCGTGAATTGCTTGTGCGTCGTTCCGAAGAGAAACGCCAGAGCGAAGAGTCGCAGATTGCAATTATTTCCAAGGGCTATAATGTTATGGTTTCCAAAGACCGCCGAAAACTCATTAAAGAGTTGGAAGATTTGATGTTAGAACATGCCAAAAAACTTGAGTTTGAAGAGGCCGCGCTTGTGCGGGATGAAATTGAAAAGATTCGCGCACTTGGGTAACATGGGCGAGCGGGGGATAATTAGATGGATAGTATGTATCAAATGATGCGGCGGTCGGCGCTTATTATTCTTGCGCTTTTTATTTTGATGGTTACAGTCTCCTGTTCCCGGCAGCGGTATTCGCTGGAAGATACATCTCCTGTTGAGCGAAGATTCCAATGGGCAGTAATTTTGCCCGAATATGCTGCCGCCTACAATGTAAGCACAAGTGAGCAGGAGTCGGTTGGGATCCTGCGGCGCGGAGAAGTTTTTCCGATTATTGATATTCAGGTTGATAC
>CAYNNU010000007.1:0-28879 GCA_964398645.1 uncultured Spirochaeta sp. | reverse complement strand
GGGCAGGGTCTGTGCTGTCCGGATCCGTAGCAGGGGTACACACACTGTAGTCGTTCGCTCCACCGTCAGTCTCATCATCCTGAAAATCACGGACAATATAGTACTCGTTTGCGCCTTCAATGGCGATTAACTGCATTTCAATCCGCTGAAGCCCATCGTCATCGATAGCCGTACCGGTAAAACTGAGTGATCCGGCAATATCATTCCAATCAGGATAATCTTCATCCGGGGCAATAATCGTTGTAATTTCCGGCTTATCACCATCCTGGTCCAGCATAATGTGATAGCCATCATAGATACCCTGGTTTCCTGCCATATCATAAATATGCACCTGAATTGGCAGGCGCCAGATATTGGAATCAACCGGATCTTCCAAAGCATAGGTTGCATTAGAAAAAGCTACTGTATCCAATAAATAATTCCAGTTATAGGTTCCATCCACGCCGTCAGCCTGAGTAAAAATCTCGTAACTTCCACCGTAATCGTTATCATAATCACCAACAACCAACTCAACACGATCCAACAGAATATTATCGTTGGCTGAGCCAATAATGCTGGTAAAACTGTTCACAGAAGATGCACTATCGGGTGAAACAATTGTGGCCGTTGGGTCAGTATCGTCCAATGTAATAATGGTATTGAAGTAGGTAATCTTTCCTTCACTATCCTGAACCTTGGCTCGTAGAGTAACCTGTCCTTGGGTAACCCCAGTCAAATCAATGCTTGTACTCCAGTTTCCACCTCCGTCAACCGTGACGGGAGCCGGAGCAGTAGTAAAATCAGCACCGCTTTCTGTAACAACAGCTACATCAACTGTCAAAGGTGTATTTGTACCGGAAGCTTCCCCTTCCATCGCCAGCGTACGGGTATTGATATAATCACCCTGAGCCGGAGTGGTAGTCTCTATTGAAGGCGCACCTGCATCGATCTCGAACTCTATCCAGGTATTTTCATTGGGATGAGTCCGTTCATAGCCCAATTCGTCTTCTGCATACACCTGCAACTCATAGGTTCCGGGAGCCAACAAAGGAGTAGCCACGCCGTCAAGGTTATCAAACTGCCAACGTACAACACTTGTACCGCTTAATGAGAAGCGATCATCTGTAGCCACATAGCGCCAACCCTCTGCGTCCCCACCGATGTAGTTTGTGCCGTCATCATAGGCACGGAAGCGGATAGCAACTGTACTGGTATCAATACCGTCGGAATCCTCAATCAAACCAACAAAACGAACGTTACTTGGCAAAATATTTTCAACTGCATTTTCATCCGGATTGCTCACAGTAATGACCGGAAGGTTTTCCGACTGGTCAATATAAATATCAGCATTGGAAGTATCCTGAACAACATTGCGGAAGTTTCGCTTAAGGGCAAGCAAAGCAGCTGATGTGGGCGGAGTCACCTGTCCAGTTTCTACCCGGTGAAGATCATCAACCAAAAGCCCGTCAAAATCCGGGTCGGTATCAGCTTCATCATCAATATCCTGGTCATGATAAAAATGCTCACTCACATTTCCTGAACGGTCCCAGGCACGAACACCAATGTATACAGTATCTGAACCGCCAATATAGTTCACACTATCAAAAAGGGCACTCCAGCTATTTGTACCAATTTCATCATCTTCATCGGTTTCCCATAAAACTGTTCCTGAGGCATCCTCAACAACAACCTGTACCCTGGAAACACCAAACTGGTCAGCAGCACTACCACTTATGACTATATCGCCATAATACGGATCAACATTTCCGAGAACTCTCGGAGTATTAATTAAGAGTGTTGGAGGAAGATTATCAAAATACAACAACAAGCGGGTCTGAGTGACCTTACCAGCTGTGTCATAGATATAAATGGTTAAATCTTTCTCACCATCCGTATATGCAGTGGTATCGATATCTTTGCTCCACAGCCACTGCTCGTTGGGAGCATCCAAGGTAATATTAGCCTCAAGACTTACTGGCACACCGCCATCATCAAAGCTAATTCTTACCCGATTTACAGCACGGTCATCCGATGCTGTGCCCTCAAGAGTGATAGTGCCGTTAACATAATCACCATTGACTATGTTTTCCACATCTACCTCAGGCGGCGAAAGGTCAACTCCACCACCAAGACCTACCTGAAACGGATTTTCACAATTCACCATGATCATGGCAAAAAAGACAACGCCAACCACCGACAGCAAACGAAAAAATTTGCTCTTCATACTTTCACCTCTTAACACTCTCATTACATATATCCCTATGGCTTATCGGCAGATTCCCCCGAAAACTTCAGTCAGCACATAAAGACCCAATTAAAATATAGCACGTTACGTATATACATTCAAATTTTTTACCTGATATACTCATAAAACCAATGATGCATTCTACCCAAAACGAAATAGCACGCGCCCTGTTAATCGGAACCGATTTTATCAGCGGTAGCCGGGCTGAAACCGACGATTTATTAGTTGAGCTTGAAGAATTGTGCCGTACAATTGAACTGGAACCTGTACAAACGCAGTCTTTGCGGCTGCAAAGCCCCCACCCCCGCTTTTATATCGGAAGCGGAAAGCTGGATGAAATGCTGAGCATTGCCGAAGACCTCAATTGCGATTGCATCGTGTTTGACGACGAACTCAGCCCCTCCCAGCAAAGAAACCTTGAACGCCACACAAAACTTGCTGTCATTGACCGCCGCGAGGTTATTCTGGAAATTTTCAAACAGCGTGCCAGCACTCCTGAGGCCGTCCTACAGGTACAATTGGCATCGCTGCAATACAGCCTGCCCCGCCTTACCCGGGCATGGACCCACTTGAACCGCCAACGCGGCGGGGCAAAGGGAACCCGCGGGGAGGGCGAAAAACAGCTGGAAGTAGACCGCCGGCTGGTACAGAAAAAAATCGCCTCTGTAAAGCAGCAACTGGTTCAGATAGAACGACGACGAGCCAGCATGCGAAAGCAACGAGAGCGGGTTCCGGTTCCTACCGGCGCCCTAGTTGGCTACACAAATGCCGGCAAATCCAGCTTACTGGAAAGATTGAGCGGTCAAAGCCTGGATAGCAAGGATGCGCTTTTCGCCACCCTCGATCCATCGACCAAACGGGTTGAACTGCCAAAACTGGGACATGTTCTTTTGACCGATACCGTCGGTTTTGTCCGCAATCTTCCCCATGAACTTGTGGATGCCTTTCATTCCACCCTGGAAGAAACCCTACACGCCTCGTTCATTATTCACGTTGTAGATGCCTCGGCCTACAATGCTGCGCAACAATATAAAACCGTCATGAATGTATTACGCGAACTTGGTGCCGGCGACTACCCAATCATTACTGTGTTGAATAAAGCTGACCTTTTGCCGGCAGAAGAGCTATTTACCCCCGATATTGAAGGTCCTAAGCTCGCCATTTCAGCCAAAACAGGCCAAGGCATAGATCAACTATATTTTCTGATAGAGGGTTTACTTGAACAAAGGTTAAAACGCCAGACATTTTGCTTTCCTTCCGGCAGAAGCGACCTTGCTGCATTGATTCACCGCAATGGACAGGTTCTGTCAGAGCAATACGAAGATGATGGCATACACATAACCGCCCTGGTACCCGGAGAAATCCAGGGAAAATTAGCACAATACTTGCAGAAATCTTTTTGAAAACGCAGTATACTGATAGAGTAATGAATATGCACATATCTGTACGGACAGTTTTCGCTTTTCTCATGGTTTTCGTGCTTGTGGGTCAGGCAGGTAGCGTTTTTGGCCAAAGTCTTCCGTCTCCTGTCAATAATGACGAGCAGGCAAGGCTGATTCAGGAGCGCATTCAAGCCCGAATTCAACCAGAAACCCTACCTCCTCCGGGATCGGAAAAAATCAGCAGCGGTGTGTTTTCAATTATCGCCGGCACACTGCTTAGCGGTGCCGGAATGTACGCTGCCATGAAGGGCGTTGATTATCCTGCAGATAGCCTATTGGGAGTGGGTCTACGTATTGGCTCTGTTGCTTCCAGTCTAACCGGTATTGTTATGGTCTCCGTCGGTATGTTTTCTGTTCGAGATGCCGCAGCTCTATCCCGGGACTATGCCCTAGACCGCAGTCTGCAACAGTAACAATCAATGCCACATAATCGAATATACTGGAATATCTATGAATCTCCTGTCGGCCCGCTATTAGTTCAAGTGAATCTGGCTGGTGAGTTACTCAAGCTGGAATGGCAGGCAACACAGGCGCAAATAGCAATGCAGGGCATGGATATGGAACACAGCAAATACGCTTGCGGTGAAGTTGAATACCAATTACAGCAATATTTTTCCGGGGAGCGCGAAAGTTTTTCCATAAAAGCCAAACCAAGCGGAAGCCCGTTTCGCCAGCAAGTTTGGCAAAGAGTTCGCCGAATACCGTACGGTGAACAAATCAGTTATGGAGAATTGGCGCGAAAAATCGGTAACCGGCAGGCAGCCCGGGCCGTCGCCGCAGCAGTTGCCGACAATCCCATCTCCATTGTTATTCCCTGCCATCGTGTTGTACCAAAAAGCGGCGGGCCCGGAAACTACGCGCTACGCAGTCTGCCGGATGGTTCTGGCAAGAAAATCAAACTTCACCTGCTAAGCCATGAAGTTATGCACAAAGCGAACTAACGGCTGCCCTTGGCGTAAATCTGCAACAACTGCACAAAGTAATACATTTTTGCATAGGTATCTTTCAGGCGCTCGTCAATGGGTTCCTCGCTGACACTTTCCAACTCGCGCCAATTCAAAATCAGCGGATCATCCTTCTTGGCGTAATCTTCCATTACATTCTTTATGCCGCGGCCAAGCTGAATCAGATTCTGGGCGGAATTATTGATATAGTGCTGGGCATTTTTATTGATTTCATCCAGTTGCTGGCGCAAAAGTTTTGTAGTGGCTGGATCCTTTTCAACCACCCGACCCATCGCCCGCTTCAGGCGCATTCCAGCATCCCCTTCTTCCGACAAGGATTCATCGAACTCAACAATTTTCTGGCTCATTTCCATAAGCTCATGAAATGCAGCAGACAATTGATTAGACATCATTTGCGATGACCACTGCCCACGAATAACGAGCAAGTCGTGTAGCTCACGCACATCCTTTTTGAAATAATCAACCAAAAAGGCTTTCAGATAATTGATGGCATCAGTGTGGGTAAAACCACCCATCATCCGCTTGGAAAACATCACGTTTGCTTTATCGGTATAATGCTTGGCACGGGCTACAACCGATGTACCAAACACCTTCCTGACCAAATTCTGCACACGATTATTCCGCTGCTCCTGCAGGATTTTCTGCAAGGTAATTTCTGTTTGCGATTTTAATTTATTCAGGTAAGGCTCGACTATCTTCTCCACCGATACTTTCTTGATTGGAGTAAAATCAGGTTTTTGGCTTGCATGCTGAGCAATTTGCACCAAAATACCCGATCGGCGAACTGCCATCAATTGGGTAATGATCTTCTTCCAACGGCCACGATCAACAACATCCACCCCGCGATATGCACGAAAGACGTCGAAAACCTTGTCCCAGTCGGCATCGAAGGGCATTACCTGCAACAGATCGACAAATTCTTTCAAGTCATCTACTACATACTCAGCATTGATAGAATCAAACTTGGGACTGTAGGAAACATTGTGTTCCTGCATCCCGGAATCAAATTTTTTCAAAACAAAGAAATAATCAAAACGCACAAGATCAATGAAACTGGAAACCACAAAATAGGTTTGCTGGATATCACGAATTGTTGCGCCGTCAAAAGCCCCGAAAAAAGTGATCATATCATCCTTCATAATCGAGGCGACTTTTTTTGTATCATATTTTTCGGTGAGCTCGCGGATTTCTTCTTCTCGAAAATGCCCCATCACTTCCAGCAATTCATCTGACAAAAAGGATTCAATAACAATTGCTTTAATAGCCTGCGAGCTCTCAGCTCCGTGCAATATTTGCTGTGCCGGTGAGATAGTCTTATAGACATCAAAAAACATTTTGGCCAGGCCAGGCAATGCCTCGGATGAGCGGACTTTATAAAACTTGTATTTCTGCCGACTGAGATTTTTTCCGATTGTTTTGAGCTTACGCTTTTTGTAGCGCTCCGGATCATCACCCCCGCTAAAAAAAGCGAAAAAACGATCCAAAAAGGAACCTACTCCTTCTGCCGAATTAGCCGAGCTCCCACCACCTGATTGGTCCATATATAAAAACTACGCTATTTTGTATGTAGTTGTCAATTCTACCTTACATACTGTATGCTGTGCCGCGGAGGAATACATGCACCCAGCAGCAAAAAAATTAAACGAACGATTACAAGGAACCATAATTGACCGGATGCTGTCCGATTTAGGGAAGGAATTTTTTTTCCCGAAAGGAATTGTTGCGCAGGCCGCCGAAGCAGCAAAAAGAGCTCACCGCTTTGATGCGACCGTTGGCATGGCCTACACAAAGGGCGCGCCCATTATTCTGGATGCGATAAAGGATTCAATCTCCGGCATTGGCACCAAACAAATCGTTGGATACAGCCCCACACCCGGCAACGCAGATCTACGCAAGCGTTGGCTTGACCTGATGAAAAGTAAAAACCCTTCCTTACAGGGAGTTTCAAGCTCGCTTCCCATGGTTACCCCGGGTCTGACGAATGGCCTAAACCATGCCGCAGACTTGTTCTGTAATCCCGGCGAAACCCTAATTCTTCCTGACCTGTATTGGGGAAACTATAATCTTCTTTTTGGCGTACGCTACGGTCTAAATATTGTGACCTATCCGTTTTTTACCAGCGACGGCCGTTTTAATCTCGATGGCTTTATTCAAACAATTCGCGAAAACCGTGGTCCAAGGGGTGTAAGAATATTATTAAACTTCCCGAATAACCCCACCGGTTATAGCCCCAGCCACGAAGAAGCGAAAGCTATTACCGCCGCCTTGGCAAAAGAGGCCGAGGAAGGAGATATTCTACTCATCCTGGATGATGCCTATTTCGGTTTATTTTACGAAGAAGGTCTGGAAACAGAATCCTTGTTTGCTCACACAGCTGCTTTGCATAAGAATTTACTGGCTGTAAAAATTGACGGAGCCACCAAAGAAGATTATGTATGGGGCTTTCGAGTAGGCTTTTTCACCATCGCCAACCCTGAATTGAACGAAGATCATTACGCAGCCTGGGATGACAAACTGATTGGCAGCATCAGATCAAATGTGTCCAACGGAAATACCCTAGGACAAAATCTTTTACTGAAGGCTATGGACACCCCCGGCTATGCCGAAAACAAAAAAGCTATTGCAGACGAGCTTCGCAATCGCTACTTGATTGTTCGTAAAATTCTATCCGAAGCGCCCTACAACAAAGCAGACTTTCCTCTATCAGCCCTACCCTTCAATGCAGGTTACTTTATGGCATTTCGCTGTAAGGAAAACAATGCCGAACAGCTTCGCCAAGACTTGCTAGCCGAGGGCATTGGAACAATTGCAATGGGTGATTCACTTTTACGGGTAGCCTATGCTGGAGTTGATCAGGAGTTTTTGCCTGATTTATATGCAGAAATTGCCAAAGCTGCCCAAAAATGATAAAGGCGCCTGGAACGATAGCTAGTTATTCACGTTTTCTTTTTGCCCTCTTTTCCGCTTGCGGTATTCTTGCTGTGCTGTTGCTTTCTTCCTGCGGTAGCAACAGTGATGCTGTGATTGTTGTAAGCTCTGAGCCGATTATGTATCTCTACGCCGAGCAATACAACTCACAACACCAGGGTGCAAACATTGAAGTTCATTACAATAGCAATCCGGTTGACTATCGCAACAAGCGACAAGTTATGCCAGACATTCTTATCCAGCCAAACCCTGCCGGCACATATCAAATGCAATGGTTTCAGCCACTTTCTGTCCGTTTACCCCAAGAAACATATCCACAGCTTGCAGCACAATACAGCGAGGTTTCAGAAAAACGCTTGCTTCCTCTCGCTTTTTCCTTGCCCATTATGGTCTGGCATGGCGATCAGCCGGGGGCTGAACTCCCCCTGACCCTTGGCATAAACCAGCTAGCCGAAATGAACACCCGCAAACCCGGAGAGGGAGATCTTGAATATGTTCAATTCCTGCCAATTTGGAATCCGGCCTTCCTGCATTGGCACCTACGATCCCGCGGGATTCATCTGAATTTTCAAGAGGAGGGAGTACCATCTTGGAATAAAGATGAACTTATGAGGGAGGTTTCCATGCTGCAGGATTGGACGCAAGAACAAGCTGGAACAGCAGCACAAATAGAGCGTTTTCAGGAACATTATTTATATGCCCCCTACTATGCTCTGCTCCGGCAGGAACGCGTTGGCTATTATGCCGCCGATTTACAAGAATATGCCTCTTTACCAGCCCAATTAAAAGAAGACCTTGATTTTGCCTGGTTTGGTAGCGAAGGTCATATTCCTGTCTTATCGGTCCTCTATGCTGCAATACCAGTTGAAAGCAGACACAAAAAAGAGGCTCAGCAATTTCTGCAATGGCTCATTTCACCGGAAACCCAAAAAGAATTGATGGAATATACACTTGAGCAAGAACTACCAGACTTTGGCTTTTTTGGCCGCTTATCAGCCAACAGCACAGTTAACGAAGAAGAAATTCCCCGCCTGTTTCCCCAACTTCAGGGAAAATCGCCGGTGAGCTCCCGTCTAATATTCCCACCGCCAATGCCATACTACTGGCAGGAACTGGAACGGGATGTCATCGCTCCATTCCTGCTTGATAGCATATTAGAAGATCCGCCACCGCAACACGATGAGTTGCAGCAACGGATCAACAACTGGTTAGCTCAGCAACCAAAAGATTGATAAAAGCGGGTGTAGCTAGAATGGCAAGCGCCCGTTGTTGCGCTGGGCATACAAACGAGTAACATAGCGAATCATATTCATACGCTGTCGCAATACCGCTGCATCGCGGTCAAACTCACGAAAGAACTCACGGGGATTCACTGAAGGATTATTGAAACTTGCATCGGCCAATAATGTGCGCAATTGCCGTACCCGAAAATAGACGCGTTCAAAAATGACCAAATGAGCGGCTATCCGCATAAGTGGACGGGCAATCTCAGCTTTTTGCCGCATAGTAAGCGTCAAAGCGGGGCGCCGGTTTTGCCGGTCATCCTGTATCCACTGATCAATAATATCCTGATGCTCTAATAATTCCTGATACAAGATTTCAAAGCGGTCCCGGGCATTTCTATAGCGTGTAGCAAACCGTTGCAGTGCTACGTCGGGATTTGCCCGCAGCACATCCAGTCGGCGCTGCCGCCATGTCTGACGGAAGTTGCGTTCCTGCCCAATTTCCAATTCAAATGAGCGGAAACCATCCTCATATGTCATCTCAACTGCTCTACCGGGCACAGCCATAATGGCATCGTTTTCTTCATTGGCAACCTCAACCCTGCCAGATTCGGTGGCGACCAAGAATTCACCTTGGGCAGCTACATCGACAGAAAACTTGGTTCCACGAACCCCCATAGTAGCCATTGCCGTTCGTACTGAAAAGCTTTGCTGACGCGGAAGGTGATCGACTTCAAAGCTGCTATTCCCCTGTAAAAGATTTACACGAAAATCCCCTTGGCTATCATCTGCGGCTAAATACAAATCGCTATCGGGTTCGATAATAATTCGAGCATCAAGACCGGATTCATTCGTAATCGAAACCTCTACCATTGATTCGGAATCGGTAGAAATCTGATCCATGTTGTAGATAGAAAAACCGAAATCAACTGTATCTCCCAAATCCTGCCCGCCACGTACAACAAGCGGATTTCCTTCAACATAAACGACTTGGCCGATGGGTTCATCGCTGGCCATTGCCTGCGCAGTCACCATCACCAAAAGCCCGAGGACAAGCACAATAATTCTTGCAGAAACACTGCTGTGCAAACAAAAACCTTTTTCTTTTCTAATCACGATCTTCTCTCCTGCCCGCAAATATATCACGGATCAATGGTATTTCAGTAGGGATAGCCCCGAAAACTTTTTTCCATACCGCATCGCTTTCCATACACAAATACAATGGATAGCCGCCGCGCAAAATATTTGCAACGACTTTGTACATTTCTACTCGCAATGGCTGCAAATAGCGGAGTTTGCCATCCTTGCAGGGAACAAACTCATCATATAAATATGGCCGATCGCTGATTTTTTTCCGTAAACCAGGGGTGAATCGAACCGTGCCCAGGCTAATCCATGCCACATCTTTGGGATCAAATTGAAGCAGTTGCTCTGCAACGGCCCGATACTGCATCTCCCAATTTTTTACCCGGATCATGGGATCAAAATGAAAGGCAAGTTGATAACCAGCATCAAGGGCCAGGCGCGCCGCTTCCAGACGAGCCGCCAAAGGTGCGGCAATTCCCTCCTCGTTGGCTACAACCGCTGGCGGATTCACCGAAAAACCAATAACCGCTCGGCCCTTCGGCTCAATATCCAACAAATGATGAACGAAGTCGGTTTTTGTCTTCAGCTCAAAGCGGACATTAGGCAAATCGGCCGCAGCCCGTATAAAGACTTCTGACAAGCCGGTTAAGGGATCGAGTTGCAAAGAGTCTCCCACCTCGCCTGTTCCCACCCGCAAAACGGGCAGCCTTTTGGCCGCCTCCCGCATTTCGGCAATTGCCGGTTCCGGATTCACCTGTACCACCAAAGGCCGGAAGTTCAAATAGCTTTGCATAATGCAATAACTACAGGCGATACTACATCCAATAAAGGCATCAATAGTGTAATAGTTACAACACTGATGAAACCGTGTACCGGGACAGGTGGTAAAGGGCTTGCCACGCACTGTTTGCAAAAGAAGGCTCTTTTGATTTTGGTATTCAAGCGGAATTTCGTCAGCAGAATCCACCCGTTGCCAGGGCAAGCTGCCTAATACGGCAGATGTATTTCGAAACGCAGGATAGTTTTCAGCATCCGGAGTATAAAACACTCTGTTGAAAATCGATTTATAGTAATCCGAGGTACTCATCGATGTGCTCCTGCAGGCGATCCAAACATTCTAGCTGACTGTGCAACTCCTTGGCTGAGGCCACACGACATACAATCGAAATACTATCACCTTCCAAATTATCCGGAAGCTCGATGCGTATTCGCTGACCGGAAAGATGATTTTTTTGCATGGCGTGCGCCCGTTCCTGCCGCTGTGTAAGTTGGGGAAACCGCAAGCGCTGTACCTCAGCCTGAGGATCAGCTTTTGCAAGTATCCGCTGAACGAGGCTCACGATTTCGTCTTGCGCGAGGCTATCTCGCCGACAAATCTCCTGCACCCGCACCGCCACAATCCGTCGCTGACTAAAACTGATTTCAGCTGCCACAAGCAATTCCAGCACACTCTCCGGCAAGCCGGAAATAACCGTAGCACTACGAAGATCAAAGCTTCCGGCAGCGACCGCCTTGCGCAAAACCACCGGCAGCTTTCGATACTGCATTACATGCTGACGAAAATCGCCCTTCTTTTGAACAAAGGTATTTAGCTTTTGAGAAAAATCCGTTGCCGCCGGGGCGGATTGGGCGGATGGCGTTTCCAATTCTAACGTTTCAATAATTGAATACAGTGAATTCAGCTCTTCGATGCTATAGGAATCAGGCCGATTTTCGGTCTCTAAAAAAGCCAATACGGCAGCCGCTGGATCATCATCCTCCAGCCAGATTACCGGCAATGCAAGCGGTTTTTCGGCTTGCATTGCCCGCTCAAAGCAATGCAGGCCCCGAATAATCCCGCCCCGCCAGCACAAAAGAGGCGGGTGGATCCCGGGGCTCTGACAACTATCACTGCTGATGGAACGAAACAGGCTGTATATCTCTCCCTGAGCGGCAGCATATCTTGCCAAGTCCGCCGGACTTTCAATAGTCATATTCATACCCACCTTTGTATGCTTAGCTCAAGTCATTGTCAACATATAAGGATATTGACAGATACCCTGCCCTCACATAGGATACCGATCATGGATCCCTTAAAGGTAACAATTATCGGAGCTGGCACCGTAGGCGGAAATGTAGCCAGCATTTTGTATGAGCAGGCCGATGCCATTGCCCAGCGCAGCGGTCGGCAGATCATTTTGCAGGCTATTGCCTCTATTGATTTCACCGTTGCCGAGAGCCTGGGCTTGCCCCGGGAACTCTATACAACCGACACCAATGCAGCAATCACCGACCCGGATACAGATGTGGTTGTTGAACTCATCGGCGGCATACATCCGGCAAAAGAGATCATCACCAAGGCGCTGCAAGCGGGCAAACACGTTGTAACCGCAAACAAGGCTCTGCTGGCCTATCATGGCGATGAACTCATGCGCGTTGCCCGGGAAAACAATGTTGCCTTGGCCTTTGAGGCTAGCTGTGCCGGCGGCATCCCGATTGTTCGCATACTTAGCCAAGCGCTTTTGGGCGAAAACATCGAGGCCATATATGGAATCCTGAATGGGACATGTAATTATATTTTAAGTCAGATGTCTTCACAGTCTTATGAATCAGCCTTGAAACAGGCGCAAGAACTCGGCCTGGCCGAGGCAGATCCCACCCTTGATGTAAGTGGAGGCGACACGGCCCATAAAATTGCCATTCTTTCCACGCTTGCCTTTGGGGTTCGCGTACCAATGGAATCAATCCAGACAAACGGCATAGATTCCTTGGACCCTATTGATATTGCCTATGCCAAGCGGCTGGGGTTTGTGGTAAAACTGCTGGCAATTGCCCAACGCACGGAAGAAGGGCCGCATGTGGTTGTGCGCCCAGCATTTATTTCCAAAGAGCACCCCTTGGCACGGGTGAATAATTCATTCAATGCTGTCAGTGTATATTCGGATAACCTTGGCCATACCCTGTATTACGGGCGAGGAGCCGGCGGACGGCCGACAGCGGCGGCTGTAATCAGCGACATTATCAGTATAGGAGCAGAGACCTACACAACTGCTTTTTCCCGATTTCCCATCTGGGCAGACCAAGCCCAGCCTTTGCAGGTTGTGCCTGAATCAATGATAGAGTTTCGCTATTATTTGCGGTTAAAATTAAATGATGTGCCGGGAGCCTTATCCGAAATCACAGCAGTTTTTGCAAAACACAACATCAGCATTGCATCTATGTTGCAGGATGAGCGGGAGGAGCACAACCAGACTATTCCGGTTATTCTGACCTTTCACTCAAGCCCAGCGCACAAAATGCAACAGGCCATCGCGGAAATCGAAAGCCTACCCGTTGTGAATCAACAAGCAACTGTTTACAGCATTGTGGATGAGCACCCGGAAAACCCTGGCCTCGGTTAGGCGGTTAGGTGGAAAACAGCATATACAAGGGGTCCCAAGCAGCAAACCCCACGGCAAAAAAGAGAGCTGGTAGAAAATTACCGGTTTCCACCTTCTTCAGACCGCTCAGGGTTAGACCTATCATCACAATAAGTGCTCCCCCAACTGCTGACAACTCGGACAACATCAATTCATTTAGAAAAGGTGAAATCGTGCCTGCTAACAAGGTAAGCAAGCCCTGATAGGAAATAATTGTTACCGCCGAAAGCGCAACCCCGAAACCCATTGCAGCCGCCAACAAAATTGCCATACTGCCATCGAGCACAGATTTTGTTAAAAGAATTTCATATGAACCCTGGGCACCAGCCTCTAAAGCACCCAAAATTGACATAGCGCCAACACAAAACAGAACAGATGCGGTTAAAAAGCCCTCGCTGAAGCGCTCGTTCTTGGATACGCCTCGATGTTTTACCCACTCCCCGATAGAATACAAACGATCTTCCAGCTTCAAAAGGGTACCGGTAACACCACCCAAAACCAGCGAGAGGGCAAGATACAAGAAACGTTGACTTTCGATTGCCATGTCCATTCCAATAACCAGGGTGAACACTCCAACCCCAAGCATGATGGTGTCCTTAATAGGCGGAGTAATCCAACGGCGGCCGAGCATCCCTAAAAGGGAGCCGATTATTACTGCGGCTGCATTAATAATTGTTGCTATCATTCTTTTTCCTGTTCCGGTAAAAATGCAAGCTCATGTGGAGTACTGCTCACACGACGGTAAAAACAAGAATAGCGTGCTTTGCCGTTAGCGCCAAGTGTGTGACAGGCGCCGTCGCCCTCAAGACGGACTCGGTACAGCAAGGCATCCTGATCGCAGTCAACCAATATCTCAACTATAGCAAGGCGGTTTCCCGATGTTTCGCCTTTTACCCAGGATTTCTGCCGAGAGGTGCTGTAAAAAGCCGCATAGCCGCTTTCTAGGCTCATTCGAACAGCAGCAGGATCGGCGTATGCGAGCATGAGCACACTGCCATCTTCCACATTTTGTACCGCCACCGGCAAAACCCCACCACGTTTTTCAAATTGCAATGCCAGTTTTTTTCCTTCTTCAAGGGCTTTGTTGTCCATATAGTACTCTCAATCTGCGCTTTTCTGTATTGCAACAGGGGCCTTTGTCTCGTTTTTTGACGGGGCACTTTGTGACGGTGAGCTTTCAGAAGAGCCACTTGATGCGCCACTTGGTGAAGCGCTGGCATCAGAAGATGTCTTGCGGCCGCCACTTTTTTTTCCGCTCCGACTATCATTTACATAAAACCCACTACCCTTAAAAATGACGCCCAGCCCACCGCCTATCAAACGGCGCAAAGACGGCTTACCGCAGGATGGGCAATCCACCAAAACCGGATCTGACATGGCCTGAAACTCTTCGAATTCATGGCCACAGGCATCGCATCTATAATCATAACTTGGCATTAGAGCTAGTCTCCTTTTTTCGGCAGTAATATAATACTGAACGCGGCAATCGTCCAGACCTACAAACTATGATGGGCGGTAGGCCGAACGGACGGCTACATCCTGACTGGCAAGAACCGATTTTATTTCCGGTATCGAATAATCACCATAGTGAACCATGCTGGCAATCAGCGCAGCATCGGCTTTGCCTTGGGTAAAAACCTGAGCGAGATGATCAGGTGTTCCCGCTCCACCGGAAGCGACCACTGGCACGCTCACGGCTTCGCTTATCATGCGGGTAAGATTCAGCTCATAGCCATCGCGGGTTCCATCGGCATCGATGGAATTAAGCACTATTTCTCCAGCACCTAGGCGAACCGCTTCGCGGGCCCATTCCAGTGCATCCCGCTCGGTAGGTGTCCGGCCGCCATCAATTACCACTCGATAACCGCTGGGAAAAGCGCTATCGCGGGCAGCATCCATTCCCAAAACAATGCACTGCCGCCCAAACTGCCCAGCCCCTTCCTCAATAATGCCGGGGTTCCGCACGGCCTGCGAATTCAAACTCACTTTTTCAGCCCCAGCCAGTAAAACGGCGCGCATATCCGCCAGGCTGCGCAGGCCGCCCCCAACACAAAACGGCACGAAGATCTCCTGCGCCACCCGTTCAACAACATCCAGCATGATTCCGCGTTTTTCCGCCGAGGCGGTAATATCATAAAACACAAGCTCATCAACGCCTTCATCGTAATAACGACGAGCCATTTCTACTGGATCGCCAATATCAACATTTCCCTGAAACTTGATCCCTTTGGTTGTTTTACCTTCGCGCACATCCAAGCACACAATAATTCTTTTTTGCAGCATTATGATCTCCTGCAATAATTTTCAAGCATACGAATGCCATACTCACCGGATTTTTCCGGGTGAAACTGAACAGCCACCAGCGAGCCCCGTTCCATTGCACTAGTAAAGCGCAAGCCATAATCAGTTTGAGCGACAGAATGGGCATCGTCTTGCAAGCGCGGATAGTATGAATGCACAAAATAAAACGAAACCCCGCTGGGGATTCCCTGAAACAACCAATGGGATTCATCATGTTGCACTTCATTCCATCCCATATGAGGAACCTTGAGCTGCCAATCAGTCGAACCACCGGCAATAGGAAAACGAACCGCACATCCGGGAATCAGATCCAGGCAATCTACATTTCCCTCTTCGCTCGTACTCAAGACAATTTGGCAGCCGAGGCAAATACCCAAAACCGGCCTTTCGGCCTGCACGCGATCACGCAATGCATCGGCAATACCGCGCTCCTGTAAAACCTGCATGGCATGCCCGGCCTGGCCAACCCCGGGAAAAATTACCCTCTTGGCAGTACGGATTTCAGCAGGATTCGCACTGATTTGATAATCAAGACCTATTCGTTTCAAAGCGGTTTCGACGCTACGTAAATTTCCCGCATCGTAGTCTACAACAGCAATACTCATAGCAACACTGTACCGGTATTAGCGAAAGTCCTCAAGCAGAGAATTCAGCCATTCCTCCACCACAGATGGGCGCAAAGTAAAATTGTTCATACGCACCTCTTTTCCGCTGCGCTGAATATCCGGCAAACCATCATTCTCGGCAATGGCCGGGGCAAGCAAGCGAAGACTGGCATTCAATGCGCGGGCCGCAGACTCCCCAGCGGCTTGCATGCTCCCTGAGCTGGTCAATCTTCCATCATCTGATACAGAATAGCGAAACTGCAGTTGCACATCCCGGAAAGCCTCCAATTGACGGGGGACCTCAAAGCCATGGGAAAATAGCTGCTCCAAGCGGGAAAGATGCAAAAAGCCATCGCCAGCCAGAATAGCATCGGCCGGCACTGGCAAAGGAGAGCCGGATTGTATAGAAGCCACGGACCGAGCAAGGGCGCCAGGCGCATCGGAAGAAACAATTCCGTAGACCGTACCCGGCGCGGCAAGCATCAAAGCTATTCCCGGGCGATAATACACTCTACTCTCTCCCATTGCAGTCTGCTGCCAGCCATCCTTTTGCGGCAACGCAAAGGATAACACAATGGGTGAAAAATCGCCTTCCAACACAATATGTTGCTCATAAGACTGCGCAGTCTGCCGCTCGGCCAATATGATATAGCGGCTTCTCTCCAGAACCGGAGCAAGTTCACTTTCGAACAAGCCCGAAGCCGCAAGGCGTAAACCGGGATTCCCGGCAGGAACGCCAAGCACGAGGGCAGAATCAGCAGGAATAAGCTGCAATAGCGAGCCCTCAAAAAGGCGAGGAACAGTCGCGCAGCCGCCTAACAGAAGGGCGAAGCTGGAAAGCACAAGCGCGGCAAGCCAGCAGCGCATACATTTCATAATACGATCAAGCCTTACGCAGGGAAAACCGAACGGTATGCTCCCCGCAGGAGGCCTCAACACCCTCTTTCGGCTCGGCCCATTCTAGCTCGACACACAAAGTCTCTTCCTGCAAAAAGTCCTGGAAATCAGCAACGGCCTGCTGAACATCCGCAAGCGGCTGTATGCTTAGCACAATGCGGTCGGTTACATCCAGGCCACTTTCTTTGCGCTGATTCTGAACGCCTCGGATTAAATCGCGCACGATTCCTTCGCGGCTTAATTCTTCGGTTATTTCCGGATCGAGGGCGACGGTCAACGACCCCTCATTGAGCACCTTGAGATTCTGCTTTTCAAAACGCTGCACCTCGATGCTCTCAATGGTGATATCGATACTGCGGCTGCCAATATCGAGGTTCAGAGTATTCCCTTCCATAAGACTGATAATTTCCCGGCCGGAAAACTCCTGAATTTTATCCGCAGCTGCCTTCATATCCTTGCCGAGCTCTTTTCCCAGCACGCGGTAATTGGGCTTCGCCTGATATTCGACCAAATCTTCCTCGTTGTCGCGAAACACAACCTCTTTGACGTTCAATTCCTCACGAATGATATCTTCCATCTCGCGCAGAATGTTCTTTTCTTCCCGATTCAGGGTAACAAGATGCACAGCCTTCAAGGGTTGGCGCACCTTCAAATTGTACATGCTGCGGATCGCCCGGCCCATACTTACGGTTTGCTGAGTGGCTGCCATTTTGCGCTCCAAAAGCGTATTGCGCTCGGCATTACCGGCTAGAGGGTAATCACACAGATGCACTGACTCAGGCATGTCATCACTGCGCAAGTTCAAATAAATCTCTTCAGTAATAAACGGGATATATGGAGCCGCAAGTTTTACCAGTCGAAGCAGAACAGCGTGCAGGGTGCCATATGCCTGTTCCTTATCCTGGTCGTTTTCACTCTTCCAGAATCGACGGCGGCTGCGGCGGATATACCAGTTGTTCAACTGATCAATAAATGTGACTAGGGGCGCGGCAGCTTTCTGCAAATCATAATTATCCAGATAGCCAGTCATTTCTTCTGCAAGACCTTCCAGATAGGACAGAATCCATTCATCCAGGGGGTTATCCGGTTTTGCTGGAGCGCCTTTTGGTGTTACCTCATCGATATTTGCGTAAGTAACAAAAAAGCTATACGCATTCCACAGAGGGATGATGATATTTTTGAGAACCTCTTTTACCCCAGTGTCGCTGTACTTCAGATCCTCTGCCCGCACAACAGCCGAGTTCATCAAAAACAAGCGAAGCGCATCAGCCCCGAACTTGTTAATAACCTCTTCCGGGTTGGTATAATTTCGCAGGCTCTTACTCATCTTTTTGCCGTCTTCGGCAAGCACCAGGCCATTCACAATAACATTCTGGAATGCCGGTTTTTCCATTAGGGCAGCAGCCAAAACAGTCAGGGTATAAAACCATCCGCGAGTCTGATCCAGGCCTTCTGCAATAAAATCGGCCGGAAAGTTCTCTTCGAAGTAGCTTTTATTTTCAAAGGGATAATGATTTTGAGCATAGGGCATGGCGCCGGATTCAAACCAGCAGTCCAGCACATCGCCAACACGGCGCATAGTGCCCTTGGGATCTGTAGGATCGGTCCATGTAATATCATCAACAAAATGTTTATGCAGATCTTCTACTTCAACACCGCTTTTTTCTTTGAGCTCGGCAATGCTGCCAATACATTCTGTATAGCCGGTTGTATCAGAACGCCATACCGGGATTGGATTTCCCCAGTAACGGTTACGACTGATTGCCCAGTCACGCGCACCCTCAAGCCACTTGCCGAAACGGCCGTCCCGCAAATGTTCAGGCATCCAGTGCACGCTGTTGTTATTTTTAATCATGAGCTCTTTGATGCGCTCTACCCGAACATACCAAGAAGATATTGCACGATAGATAAGAGGCTTACCGCTTCGATAACAATGCGGATAACTATGCAAATAGTTTTCCCGGCGAACCAGCGAGCCTTTTTCTTTTAAGTAGGCAATTATGGGTTTGTCGGCTTCTTTCACATACATGCCGGCAAAATCTGGTACTTCGTTGGTAAAGCGGGCATCGGCATCGATGGGTACGATCACCGGCAAGCCGCTTTCCTTTAGGGCGTTGTAATCATCTTCCCCAAATCCGGGAGCAAGATGGACAATCCCGGTTCCGTCTTCGGTGGTAACAAAATCAGCCAAACGCAGCTGGAATCCGCCATTCTCGGCCTCAGAGGCAAAATACGGAAAAACCGGATTATAGCGCCGGCCAGCAAGCTCTCTACCGCTCATGCGCGCCTGGATTTCCGGCATTTCATCTTCCTTGTAATAGTGAGACAAGCGGTCTTCTGCCAGAATAAAATTGCGGTCACCATCAGCAACCTGCACATATTGTATTTCAGCGCCGACTGCCAAAGCGAGATTTGACGGTAGGGTCCAGGGCGTAGTTGTCCAAGCCAAAAAGTAGCAGGAACTATCATCGGAATCCTGAAAGGCTACCGTGATTGCCGGATCGGTTACATCTTGATAACCACCCAGATTGACCTCGAAGTTCGACAAAGCGGTAGTAAGGGCGGGACTATAGGGCAAAATGTAATAGCCTTCGTAAATTAAATCTTTCTCCCACAGCTGCTTGAATACCCACCAGATAGACTCCATATACGCCGGGTCCATGGTTTTGTAATCATTTTCAAAATCAACCCAGCGGCCCAGACGAGTAACAATGCGCTCCCACTCCTGCGTATAGCGCAAAACGATTCCACGACATTCCTCGTTGAATTTTGCAATGCCATAGCCTTCAATTTCCCGCTTCCCAGAGAGACCCAGGCTTTTCTCCATCTCGTATTCCACCGGCAGGCCATGACAATCCCAGCCGAAACGACGTTCAACATGCTTGCCACGCATCGCCTGATAACGAGGAATGATGTCCTTTATTGTTCCCGGCACAAAATGGCCAAAGTGCGGGAGGCCTGTCGCGAAGGGAGGGCCATCGTAAAAAACAAACTCCTGTGATCCTTCACGCTGACGAATTGACTTGGCAAATATATCGTTTTCCTGCCAAAAGGCCAGGATGTTTTCTTCCATTTTTGGGAAACTCACTCGGGGGTCTACCGCTTTGTACACTCTATCCTCCTACTCTACTTCCAACTGGGCATATATATCAGCATGATATTTCTGCAGCCACTGATTCAGCCGCAAAATCGCGGTTGCCAACAGCATCAACTGTTCGGAACGCCGCATATCTTTCCGAAAAACATCATGCAAAGGCTCACAAGCCTCATAAAATGCCGCACGATACAAAATATTTCCATGCTGCGGCTGAATCCAGCTTTCCACCGCATCACGAACCATTACATAATTATCCACCAGGCGATCCCGTAATGCTGAATTCAGTATCTCGAAATCCAGCTCAGGTACGCCGTCAACCAGCGTTACAATCAAAGAATATTGCCGTTCGCGCAAATGCAGAAGACGTCCGCGCAGCTCATGATACAAGCGGGCAACGTCCTTGGCAATATCTCCATATATTCCCTTCGCGCAACCACCGCCATGCAGCAAGATCATCCGCTTTGCCCGCATGCCGCATAAAATGTTTTCCAAGGACATGCGGCCGTGTACCGCATGCAGCTGAGCCGGTACCATACGCTTGCGAAACTCTTCATGAGCGCGAAGCCGGTCTAAAATCCGCCGCAGACCAATCTGATCGGATCCTTGTATTCGCATGCGATCAGCTGATAAAATCTGCTGCAAAGCCGGATCTTTCGGCATATCTGCCAAACGTGCATCCAAGACCTCAAAGACCATTTCATCAAGATAATCTTCGGGAACCTCAAGCGAATTCTGAGTATTATACAGGGTCTCTGCCAAGCCCTTGAACAGGATGTTCCAGCGCTTACGCACAAAAAAACTGGCATTCATATTGCTGCGAATAACCTGTTCAAAACTCGGATAGGGGTAATACTGAATATCATAAAATGCGTTGCCAAATTCAACCGAAATCTCCAGCAAGCGGGGAACGAAGCGGTATGTATCGGTTTTGCGAAAACGCTCTATCCACTCAATTTCATGCTCAATAATTTGTAAACCTTCGCCCTGACCGCGATAGCGAACACGACGACGCCCATGATAGCCAGGAACAGCTGTCGGCGACGGCCGCTCCAAAAAGTAAAACTTAATGGTTTTACTCAAAATTACATAGATGCGTCGAATTCCATGGCTTACCCAGTTCCGCATGTGGCTTTACTCTCCTAGGGCGCCGATATACTCACGAATTTTTGTCAGTTTATCTTCAAACTCTTTTTGTTTTTCCCGTTCTTTTTCCACGACCTCAGGTGCGGCCTTGGAAAGGAAATCCTGATTTGCCAGTTTGCGCCGGCTGCCCTCCAGCTGTTTCTCCAGCTTGCCAGCATTTTTCTGCAATTTCGCAGTTTCGGCTGCAACATCAATCTGGTCTCGGACATATACAAGGCACTGGAAACCACGACCCACCAGCCGAACCGCACCTTTCTCATCTTCCTGCCCGGCCGAAACAAGCTGAACATCCTCAGCCCTCGTAAGCAGCTCAATCAAGGGCAACTGGCTAGCAAGATAGTCAGCCGCGGCAAAATCAGCATCCGCTACAATTGTAAAGCGAACCCGGGCACTTGGCGGAATGGTGAACTCACTGCGCAGGGTTCTTACCAGCCGTACCGCCTCCTGCAAGGAAGCGAAATGCGATGCCAATTCATTTGCCTCCCGCTCTGCTGTATGCTTGGGATACATGCCATGAATCAACAGCTCCATGCGTGGCGATCCGTCTGCGGGCGTCAATTCCGGCAGCTGCCGGTAAATCTCTTCAGTAATGAAACTCATAAATGGATGTAACAGACGAAGCCCTTCTTCCAGAATATACATAAGAAGACTCACCGCTCGGTCTTTTTCTTGCTCGTCATCCCCATTCAAACTCAGCTTGCTTGCTTCAATGTACCAGTCGCAAAAATCATTCCAAAAGAACTCATACACAGCCTGGGAAGCATCATTAAAGCGGTAGGATTCCATCGATTTCGTCACGATCGCAGCGGTTTCGTTCAAACGGTGATATATCCAGCGATCAACCTGACTAAGTGTTATTTCTGCAAAAGGAAGCAGCTGACGTCCTTCAAGGTTCATTAACAGATAGCGGGTGGCGTTCCAGATTTTATTGGCAAAACGGCTACCCAAACCAAAGCTTTCCTTATCGATCAATATATCCTGTCCCTGGGCACACATAAAGGCCAGGGTGAACTTAAGCGCATCAGCACCATATTCATTCACAATTTCCAGCGGATCGATTCCATTGCCAAGACTCTTGGACATCTTGCGTCCCTTGATATCCCGCACAAGGCTTGTAATGTAAATATCGCGAAAAGGGACATCATCCAAAAGATGGGTTGAGGCCATAATCATTCTGGCAACCCAGAAAAAGATGATGTCATAGGCGGTAACCAGAGCAGATGTGGGATAAAAATCCTGCATGTCCTGGCTTTCATCGGGCCAGCCGAGGGTTGAAAATGGCCAAAGCCATGAGCTGAACCAGGTGTCTAAAACATCCTCGTCACGGCGCAATTCTTTGCCGCCACGCTCGGCAACAAGCTCGGGGCTATTCAAGTCTTCAACCGATGCAAATGCCTCGCCGGTTTCATCATCGTACCAAACTGGAATGCGGTGTCCCCACCACAACTGCCGACTAATGCACCAGTCGCGAATGTTTTCCAGCCAGCGGACATAGGTATTTTCGTACTTCTGCGGGTAAAACCGGATTTTCCCGTCCTTCCACACCTGCAATGCCTTTTCAGCCAGCGGGCGCATACTTACGAACCACTGCTCCGAAAGGTAGGGTTCAATTACAACGCCGGTGCGGTAACAATGCCCAACCTGATGCGTATGGGGCTCGTCGTGGCTGTAAAAGCCCTGCTCCTGCAGGTCTTTTACCACCGCAGCCCGGGCTTCGCGAACCGACATTCCGCGGTAAGCCGCCGGAACATTTTCGTTCAGGGTACCATCGGAATTCAAAATGTTTATTTTTTCCAGATCGTGCCGGCGCGCCATTTCATAGTCATTCGGGTCATGGGCAGGGGTAATTTTAACCATACCGGTTCCAAACTCGCGGTCAACATAATCGTCGGCGATAATGGGAATGCTTCGGCCGGTGAGCGGGAGCTCAACCTTTTGGCCGATCAAATGGGCGTAGCGCTCATCTTCGGGGTGAACTGCGACGGCGGTATCGCCGAGCATGGTTTCAGGCCGGGTGGTAGCCACCTGGACTTTTTGCCCATCCGGCAGTGGGTATAGTAAATGGTAGAGTTTCCCCTGTACCTCTTTATACTCAACCTCGTCATCGGAAAGGGCAGTCTGCAAACCACTCGACCAGTTAACCAGATAGGTGCCTTTGTAAATCAATCCCTCATTGTATAAACGAACAAATACTTCGGTGACAGCCTTGCTCAAGCCTTCATCCATGGTAAAACGCTCACGGCTCCAATCACAAGATGCGCCGATCTTTTGCAACTGCTTAGTGATAATGCTGTGATGATCTTCTTTTACCTTCCAGGTTCGCTCCAAAAAAGCCTTGCGGCCGATATCGAGCCGTGAAGTCCCCTCGGCATGCAGCATCCGCTCCACAACACTCTGAGTTGCAATGCCCGCATGATCGGTTCCAGGCACCCACAGGGTACGTCGGCCGGTCATTCGATGATAACGAACCAAAATATCCTGCAATGTGTTATTCAAGCCGTGGCCAAGGTGAAGCACTCCGGTAACATTCGGAGGCGGAATTACAACCACGAAGGGGGTTTCATCGGCGCCATAACGGGTTTCTGCTGCCGGAGCAAAGGCCTGCGCCTCCATCCAGCGTTCATATACCATATCTTCAAAAGATTGGGGATCAAAGGCTTTTTCCAGCTCTATAGCCTGCATAGTATCTGTCTCCTTATATTCTCAAAATCAGCGCCGGTCCCACAGCAAAAAGCCAGCCTCCCAAGGCTGCAGCTCAATGTCGGACTTATGCAAAACGGCACGGGGCATCTCCCGCATGTCATAGATTGATGAAAGCAGCAAACGTGGGTTCACCGTCCGGGCAGATTCCAGCCATTCCGGCGGCAGATGCTCCGGTTTTATTACAAAACGAGCGGGTTCATCGCTCGGGTTTGCCATAACAAGCAGCATTTGATCGTGTATCCACCGCACATAGGCAAACACGCAGGGATGATCCTCGACCATCGGCATCCAATTACCCTGCAAAACCGGCAGCTCATTACGTAAACTGATTAATTGACGATACAAAGCCCAAATTGAGTTTGGATCATGTATCTGATTCTGCACATTTCTACTAGAAGCATCGGGATGTATCGAAATCCAGGGATGAGGAAAAACTGCGTCCATATGCTCCTGCCACTGCATAGGCGTTCGGGCATTATCCCGACTATGATGGCGCAGGCGTGCCAAGGCACTTTCTTCGCTCACACCAGCATCCCGCATTTGTGCATAGGCATTGAGGGATTCGATATCGCGAAATTCTTCTATTGAAGAAAAAGGATAATTGGTCATCCCAATTTCCTCACCCTGATAGATGTAGGGTGTTCCCTGCAAACCATGTAACACCAGGGCCCACAGCTTGGCCGATTCCTGCCAGTATTTTTCGGCATTCCCGTAACGGGAAACATGCCGGGGATGATCATGATTGCTCAAATACAAACTATTCCAGCCCTTTGAATTCAAGGCGCGCTGCCAGTCAAAAAGCACTTTTCGCAAGCGCGCAGGATCAAAAGGTACAGGGTCAAACTTCCCATCCGGGCCGTAATCAACAGTAACATGTTCAAAAGTAAAAACCATATCCAAGCGATTATTTCGCGGATCGGTCAACTCAATTGCCCGTTCAGTATTGCCATGAATAAGCTCACCAACCGTCATTGTATCGTATTTACTCAGAACCTCAGCCTGCATTTCGTCTATATATTCCAAAAAGCGGGGCCCGTTCACATAATGCTCCAAACCAATCGGCCCGCTGACATCAGTCTTTCCATCGGGAAAATCCGGATTTTTTGATATAAGATTTATCACATCCATGCGAAAGCCATCGACTCCCCTATTAAGCCACCAACGCATCATCTCATAAATACGCTCGCGCAACTCAGGATTTTCCCAGTTCAGATCTGGTTGTTTACGCGAAAAAGAATGAAAATAATATTGACCGGATGCTTCATCTAATTCCCAGGCAGAACCGCCAAAAAATGATGTCCAGTTATTCGGCGGACCGCCATCAGCCGCAGGATCTCGCCAGATATAATAATCCCGAGTTGGAGAATCTGTACCCTCAAGAGCCATGGTAAACCAGCTATGCTCATCCGAACTGTGATTTACCACGAGGTCCATGATCAAACGAATACCATACTGATGCAGGGTTTCCAACAGACGGTCAAAGTCATTCATGCTGCCGTATTCCAAGTGAATATCCTGGTAATCGGCAATATCGTAGCCATTATCATCCATAGGGCTGCGATACACTGGACTTAACCAGACCACATCAACTCCCAACTCGGACAAGTAGGGAACCCTTTCAATAATCCCGGGAATATCACCAACCCCATCGCCATTGCCATCAGCAAAACTGCGGGGGTAAATTTGATACACGGTACTGTTCTTCCACCAAGCCATCGGATACTCCTGGGCAATTGTTGTACTACTTGGCGTACTATACCGCAAGAAGAAGATTAGATAAAGCGGTAGAGCTGCAGCAATTCAGGACTATCAGCCGTATACGGCGATAAATCAAAATCTCCCCAGCTGCGCTGAAGCTGCAAACCAGCCGGGGCAAAAGCGGAAGCAATGCTGTCTGATGTATGCAAAAACAAGGGGTTATGCATATGCAGCATGGTATCAGAGGAAAAGCATTCCCCGTCATAATACCAATCAAAAATAAGTTGATCGCTATCCTTATCCAGGTGGGTACTCTCATAGCAATCAATCTGACATCCGTTTTCATCCAAAAAACGTTCCAGCAGACGCAATGGGGATGGCTCAAGGCTGCATAAGCTGGCATCCGGTTGCAAAACAGAAAGCACAAAGGCGCCGCCACGCTCCAAATGCTGCGCGACCGCCCGGGCCATGGACGCAAGCCTGTCGGGGGCGATGTATCCCACTGAATGATAGGGAAAGATGATAAGCTTCTGCCCACGAAAACTGTGTGGCAGTCGCAGCGAGCATACATCCTGATGAAAAAAACGGGTGTTTTGACGAATCCGAATGGGGCTTGCTCGGCGGGCGGCACGGGCATAGGCAAGCATTGGCCGGCTCATATCCACCCCAGCAACACTCAAACCGGCAGCTGCCAAAGGAAAAGAAAGCCGGCCGGTTCCACAGCCCAATTCAATAAGCCGAGCCGGCTGACCAGCCCACTCCTGCTGCGCAAGCTGTACATAAAAGTCCAGGTCGGGCAACTGCTGTCTGTGCTGCCTGGCATAGAGTGATGGAAAATCATAGGGATTCAGGCCCAATTCGGCCTTGAGTGTTTTCTTGGAATTTTTACGCCAAAACATACCGCAGATGCTACTTTTCGCGCTCGCGCCGTGCCCGGTTTATCCGCTCCATTTTTCGGTAGTACTTGGCTTGCTTTTCAAGCTCCAGCAAATCGGTGCACATCAATCTGTTTTCCACAATGCGAAAATGCTTGTCCTGCATGAGCTCACGCAACTTTGCCTGACCGGTATCCGGCGGAAGCCCGACCATATTCAACAATTCTTTCGGCCCAAAATCGAAGGTATGACTGGCACCAGGCCCGATACGCACGTGCGCCTTTTCCAGCTGGTTCACCAAAGCATCATACATACGGCCGACGGGGTTCTGCATAAGGGTATTTGCCAGACTCTTGTAAATAAGCCAAATCCGCTCCGATAAAAGCGTTGTTAAGCGAGCAATAATCTGTGGTTGACTTGTTACCATGCGGCCAAAGTTTTCCTTGTTCACGGCAAGCAAATCGGAGTCCTCATAGGCGATTGCAGATGCTGAACGCGGCTTATTTTCCAGAAGAGCCATCTCACCAAAGATATCCCCTGCCTTTAACATGGCCAGCATTACTTCGTTGTCGTTAACAATCTTGGTTATCTTCACACTGCCCCGCTGAATAATATACAACTCGCGGCCGGGCATACTTTCGGCGAAAATCATCGTATCCTTTGGATACTCACGGTTAAACTGCTCTTCTGATGTTTCAAGGTGTACAGCCTTGGCGTAGGGTTTAATCTTTTCCATGCGCTGTTTGGCTTTTTCCACATTAGGACTATTGGGAACCAAACGGACATATTGATAGTAGGAATAATAGGCCAGATTATACTGATTCTGTTTGAGATAATACTCACCAATATACAGCAAATGATCACGCCCAACCTCTGCCGAAGTCTGATAGGTAAGACGGGCAAGCGATTCATCCAGATAACGCATGCGCCGGGAAAATGCCTCGATAATTTTCATGGCAACCGGCGTGTTGTTTTTAATCAAAAAGGAGTACTGCTCTTTTCGAACAGCAATCAAAGAAACCTCTGTAAGAGCACGGGCAGTTTCAATATGGCTATGAGAAGACATAGTGGAAACAACTCCGAAGAAATCCCCGGGGCCGAGAACATTGCCCCCTTCTTCCTGCACAACCTCGACTTCCTTACTTACCTGCACCTTGCCCGCACGAATGATATAGAAACAATTGGCATCTGCCTTGCCTTCTACAATCACGTAGGCATTCGGAGGAAAGTTAACTATGGACAGTTGTAAAGGATTTCCGTTACCCATGCTCGTTTAAGTATATTTCATATTCACACAGCAAACAATGGGAAAGAAGAACAGAATTCACGAACTTGCCCTTTTATTTTTCCCAATCCGGCTTCATCACCCCCACTATTCAGGGCAGCAAGTATAAATTCAGCAATTTTCTGCATTTCCTGCTCTTTCATGCCCCGCGTAGTCACCGCAGGAGTTCCAATGCGGATACCACTGGTTACCAGCGGACTGCGGGTATCAAAGGGGATGCCATTCTTGTTTACTGTGATCCCAGCAGCATCCAGCATGTGTTCAGCATCACGGCCGCTGATTCCTGTCGTGCTTAAATCCAGAAGCATCAGGTGATTATCGGTTCCTCCTGAAACAAGCCGCAAACCTCCAGCCGAAAGGGCATCTGCTAGGACCTGTGCGTTTTTCACTACCTGCTTTTGATAGACAGTGAAATTGTCCTGCAAAGCCTGATGAAAGGCGACTGCTTTCGCCGCGATAATATGCATCAAGGGGCCGCCCTGAATACCGGGCATAACTGTTGAATCCAGCAGTTCGGAAAAGCGCTTGGTTCGGCCGCTTTTGGGAGCAACTATGCCCAAGTCGTTTTCCCGGTCTTTCCCGATAAGAATAATACCGCCCCGAGGACCACGTAGTGTTTTATGGGTCGTGCTCGTAACAAAATCAGAATACGGCACGGGTGATGGATGTACCCCAGCAGCAACCAAACCGGCAATATGCGCCATGTCGGTCATAAAATAGGCGCCGACTTCTTTTGCTATCGCAGCAAAACGCTCAAAATCAATCAGTCGGGGATATGCCGATGCCCCGGCAACAATCATTTTCGGTTTTTCCCGCCGGGCAATCTCTGCGATCTCATCATAATTCAGTCTTTCGCTTTCGCGATCAACACCATAACTTACTGAGCGATATATTTTTCCGGAAAAGTTAACCGCAGCACCATGAGTAAGATGTCCGCCATGGGCCAAATCCATACCGAGAACAGTGTCCCCGGGCTGCAACAAGGTCATATATACAGCCATATTTGCGC
>CAYNNU010000006.1:0-29273 GCA_964398645.1 uncultured Spirochaeta sp. | reverse complement strand
CACATATCCTCTATAGACCTGGATAATGTAAAAAAAATACTTTCCCTGCAGCAAAAAAGCAGATACACTCAGGAGCCACGGAGGAAACACATGCGAACAGTAATTACTGTAGTCGGAAAAGATACACCTGGAATTATCGCCGCCGTTAGCAGCGGCCTAGCAGAACGAAAAGTAAATATATTGGACATCAGCCAGACAATCCTTCAAGGAAATTTCACCATGATGATGCTCGCCGACTGTTCCGGAATGAGTATTTCCATCCAGGAATTACGTGATGACCTGAACAAGATTGGCGAACAAATAGGACTGGCAATAACCATACAGCATGAAGATGTTTTCCGCTCCATGCACCGAATATAAGGAGCCATAATGTTTTCACAATTTGAAGTAGAACAAACCTTCCGAATGTTCCATGAACAAAACCTTGATATCCGCACGACAACACTTGGAATCAGCCTCATAGATTGTATCCGCGGAACAGCCGCCGAAACCCGAAAGGCTGTATACGATAAAATTGCAGCCGGTAGTGAAAAACTTGTTTCAGCAGGCGAAGCAATCAGCAATGAATACGGTATCCCAATTATTAATAAACGGATTTCTGTTACCCCTATATCCATTATTGCTGAAGCATGTGGCGAAAAGCAGCCGGCTGAATTTGCCAAGGTATTGGATAAAGCTGCTCAAACGGGTGGAATTGATTTTATTGGTGGCTACAGCGCCCTCATCCACAAGGGGGCGACCCCAGGCGAACTATGCCTGATAGATTCGATTCCCCAAGCCCTTTCCAGCACATCACGCGTTTGCGGCTCGGTAAACCTTGGAACCAGCCGAACAGGCTTGAATATGGACGGCGTTGCCCGCATGGGCGGCATTATCCGCGACCTTGCTCAGGCAACTGCAGACCAGGCGGGTTTTGGCTGCGCGAAGCTGGTTGTGTTCACCAACGCGCCGGAAGACAATCCTTTCATGGCAGGTGCTTTTCACGGAATTGGTGAACCGGAATATGCACTGCACGTAGGGGTAAGCGGTCCTGGCGCAGTATACTCTGCTATCAAAGATCACCCTGAAGCGAGCATGGACGAACTGGCCGAAATCATTAAAAAAATCTCTTTCAAAATCACCAGACTGGGACAGCTTGTAGCTGGCCTAGCTGCCGAACGCATGGGAGTAACACAAGGCATAGTGGATCTTTCTTTAGCCCCTACCCCAGCAGTGGGTGACAGTGTGGCCCGTATTTTAGAAGCCATGGGTGTTGAACATGCTGGAGCACCAGGCTCCACTGCGGCGCTGGCATTACTGAATAACGCTGTTAAAAAAGGCGGCTTGATGGCATCCTCACGTGTCGGCGGTTTAAGCGGCTCCTTTTTGCCGGTAAGCGAAGATGAAGGCATGGCTGAAGCAGCAGATATTGGCGCTCTATCAATCGAAAAACTGGAGGCGATGACATCAATCTGCTCTGTGGGGCTTGATATGGTAGTCATCCCCGGCGACACGAGTGCCGCAACAATATCAGCAATTATTGCAGATGAAATGGCAATCGGCTTAATGAATCATAAAACAACCGCTGCCCGCCTGATTCCTGCACCAGGCAAAAAAGCAGGCGACTGGGTTGAGTTCGGCGGCTTACTTGGAAGAGCCCCTGTAATGCCGGTTGGAAAATTCAGCAGCGAGGGCATCATTTCACGCGGGGGTATTATTCCTCCTCCTGTATCAGGTTTCAAAAACTAGTGGATTATTCCTAGTGGATCTGGAAGTATCCACTGTATTATATACTGCTTCTTATGGTAGAATAGAAAAATGATCGATTCGGCAAGTGTGCTCATTATTGGTGACCATGCGTCTGAGGCACCAGTAAAAACACTTTTGGAAAACAGCGGATATTCAGTCAAAACCACCAAACCGGCGGATTTTGAGCTTACAACCTGCCCACACAGCGACCTCATTATTCTCCATGTGATAGAGGAAAACAATGCGATTTTTTCTATTTCCCAGCAGTTGAAAGAGAACTCAATAACCGCCAGCATCCCGCTTATTTTTATCAGTGAAATAACTGATGTAAAACACAAAATTCAAGCCTTTCAAACTGGGGCATTGGACTTTATTAGCAAGCCATACCATAGCGAAGAGGTTTTAGCACGCGTACATACTCAGTTGCAATTGCTGGAAACCAGACGAAAGCTGGAAAAATCACGTAAAACAATGGAGCAATGGACAGCAACCCTGGAAAAGCAGGTCTCAGACCGCACACGGGATATTTTGCGCAACGAACGAAAAATGCGTTTCCTGGCTATGCACGATCCACTCACCCAGTTGCCAAACTTAAATGCAATCAAAGAAAAACTTGAGATCATTACTGCAACGACAGTCCCTTTGGCAATTATTTCCCTAATTATTGAAGACATGGATGAAATCTCCAGCAGTTTGGGTAACCACACTGCCGATAACGTGATACAGCAAATTGCAAGCCGAATTCAAGAATCCGCCGAAGATTGGCAGCAAGCCGGCATTACTGAAACAAGCATCTTCCACGTCAAAGAAGATGAGTTTATCATTCTGTTGGAAAATGTGGACAGCGAAGCTATTGTATTACAAGCAGGCGAATCGCTACTTGCCCGTATGCTTGAGCCCTTTTCTGCCGACGAAACAATATTATACGTTCCTGCCAGGGCGGGATTTACCCTGTTTCCCGAGGATGGAAAAGATCAGGAAACCCTTTTGCGTAATGCCCAAATGGCAGCAAATGATGCGCGTAAAAAAATCCGGGCAATCCATCGTTTGGAACGCTTTACCAGCCATATGGAACATGCTGCCCGGGAACGGCTTGAGCGCATTCACTCACTGCGACAGGCTGCAAAAAATGATTTACTGTTCCTTCATTATCAACCCAAAGTCGATGCTCGCGATCAATCCATAATAGGCATGGAAGCACTTGTACGTTGGCAGATCGATGAAAACACGATGATTCCGCCATCAACTTTCATTCCCTTAGCTGAAGAAACTGGAATTATTTTTGAAATTGGGGAACTGGTAGTACGAAAAGCATGCAAACAAATCCAGGAATGGCAATCCCAGGGATATGAGCCGCCTCCCGTTGCAGTGAATATTTCTCCGATACAATTACTGCAATACGAATTTCCAGCAATCTTTTTACGGACCTTAGAAAGCTACAATATTTCCACTGACCGCATCACTGTTGAAATAACGGAAACCGCATTTTTATATGAGCGCAAAATTACTGCCCAAGCCCTGGCTGAACTACAACGAGCGGGAATCAAAATTCATCTTGATGATTTTGGCAGTGGCTATTCGTCTTTTAGCTATTTAAGCGATCTTCCGCTCAATTGTCTAAAAATAGACCGCTCATTCATTATGCATTGCGAACCTGAAGGGGAAATGGAAAACGAAAATGCCGAGGCATCCATGAAATCTTCCCGAGGCGTCGATCATAAAACAATCCTGAAAGGAATCATTACCCTTGCTCAGGGTTTACACCTGGATACCATCGCGGAAGGAATTGAAACCCCCGAACAAGCAGATATTCTCCAACAACTAGGCTGCAACAATATGCAGGGCTATTATTATTTCCGCCCCATGCCCGCCGAAGAAGTCATTAAGCATTTGCTGCCTCCAAAAGCAGGTTGCCCTGCACGTCAACTGCAGTAAATCGCAAGCTATCAAGTTCTTTCTCCCCCCGCCAACTATAAGCGACCAGCATTCCTCCAGCCGCAATACTAAAATCAAGACAAGCTATATACGGGGATAGCAGGCGTATCGGTTCTCCAAGCCAATAATGTCCCATAAAAAGGGGTTTCGCATTATCGTAGCCGGGAACATGCTGTAATTCCTCTATCGAAACGCCAACATCGGCAATTTCAGCCTGTGGGATTATTCCAGGCGGAAATAACAAACGAAACAAAGGGATATCCTGTGAATAATCCTGCTTATTAATCCACCAACGAATTCTGGAACGTTTTCTAAAGCTACCCTCCTTGTCGGAATAGTGAATTCCCTCAGGTAAATCCAACTCTACACCCTTCAATAAAAATTCAACTGCATCATAGGCAGGTGTACAGCGCAAACAACTATCTTGCAAAAGGCTTTCTGTCAGGCAATTCTTGGCTGAATATTCCCGTATCGTTTTGATTGCCTGTGGATGCCATGCTGCATGAACCACACGAATACCAGCTAAATCCAAAAAGAACGGAAGGCTTTTCATCCACTGCAGATAGCTCTCCAGCTCATCTTCGCGGCCGGCAAACTGTTGCACTGTCTGGCTGCATTGCAAAACATGGCGTTTGCTATGGGAACGAACATACAGCTCATCATCAACAGGACCAATGTCTTTTTCAATCTGTTTTCGGTGGTATTCATCAAGAGGAGTAAAAAATGCAACAAGATTATATTCGTGATTCCCCAACACAACCAAAGCCTGATGTGCTTCATGCATTCTTTTTACAATCTGTAAGGTCCGCGGAATTTCCGGTCCCCTATCCACCAGGTCCCCAACAAATACCGCTATTCGGTTTTTTTCTACATGACTATAGACGCCCTGTTTTTCCGAATATCCAAGGCTCTGCAGCAGTTTTTCCAAAGCCAGAGCATGACCGTGAATGTCGCCAATAATATCATACTTCATACGCCGACAACCCTTTTCATCTTTTCTTTTGCCATTCTAGCAGACAAACAGAATCATAACAAAGAATGGCTCAAAGTGTTGAAAAGAACAAATTTCACGGGCATACTGTTTATGGGAATAATGGCAGGGGGGAACATATTATGAGTGAAGAGATATCACCATCCCGACAACTCATTGAAGAGCCGGACTACGTACATTTAGACAATCGAAATAGAGAGGAGTTCCTTTCGCAGATGGGGAACTTTTCCCCCCGCGAACGCGAACTTTTTCATCTGATTTGCAAGCGCTGGCAGCCGGAAATACCCTATGAGCAATTTGTTCGACATGTTGAGCACGCTAGCACCGATTTAACCGGACTGCTGGAAAAGCTCAAAAAACAGCGAATCGGCATGCTGACACAAAGCTATAGCGCCGGTAGTTACAAACCCGAAACCATCATCATTTCATCCCGCGACAGTATTCATTTTTACAGTAAAATTATCGAATCCTACTATATCGGCTTGCAGGAAACCCTTGCTGCCCCATTGCCATTTGCGAAAGAGGTTTTTGAACAATATCCGCACATGCCCAAAGATGAAACCATCCCCCTCAACTACCTGCAGCTACTACAAGCCCTGGCAGATAAACCTAGCGAGATGCCCATAATGTACAGCCTGCCCGTTCATGGCGAAGATTCGCTGCTTGCAACACCAAAATCATTGCAATGGATCATCCACGCTGCAATGGGAAAAATGCGAGCCTTTTTCTCAAATCCGGATAATTTGGAATTGGCTGCAAAGATTCTAAACACCAGCATGCTAGATATTAAGCAAAAACTAGATACCCGGCTTCCCGATTTCTGGCAAACACTTACTGAAAATTTAATCGCAAAGGAATCTGAAATTCATGCAAGCCGCTCATTACGACTGAGCAGCAGATTTTTCCAGATTTGCAGCATTATCAATCAGTATATCAAAGCCCAAATTGAATTAGCTGAACAAAATAAAAAAGACCGCGAAGATCGTGAACTCGACATGAAATCTATTGTGCAAACGGTAAAGGACTACCCTAACCGACTCATTTCAGAAGAGGAAATTCAAGATTTAATTGATGGTTTTTCTGAAAAATACGGGAAATCCTTTGCTGCTTTTAAAGCCGAATTCCGCAGCACCTATATGCTGAGTAAAAAATCGATTGCAAAGCTCAACCAAATTCAGGAACACTGGGTTCATATTGATAATCTTTTTCCCGAGTTTGCTGCCCGAATGGATGCAGTGCAAGGCCAACTCATGCGGCATTACGTTAAGCAGATGGAAAAACAGCTTCGTAGCAACAACCGTTCTAATAGTGAAGTATTCTACAGCAAAGAAAACTTTGAACTTGATATCCTGAACACCATTGAAGGAATAGATGAATTCTTGGCTCATTCTCTGCAACGTCCAGGCTTGATTAGTGAAGCCCTTGTACATCATCTAAAACGAAAAGGAAAAATAAAAGGACCCGATGATTTACGCGCCCACCTCATGGTCTTTTTTCATGCCCGCACCTTGCTCTTTCTTCCACTGGCAGAAATATTCAATTTGAACCTGGGGGAAATTTTTGAACGGGGATTTACCAAACTTCCTCTCTGGCGCCAGATAATGATCCGCCTTTTTGGCCGATACAACAGTTTGCAGGATAAGTTTATTGGGCGTTCATTTAACTCTTACAAGCAGTTAATGAAGAATGAACAAAAAGATCGCAACGCTATCCTTCCGCCTGGAGGAAATTCAAGCCAGGGCGATAGAGCCGAACGGAATTCCAGCCGAAGAAGAGGCAGCAGTTCTGCCTCCGGTTATCCGATGAAGCGCACATCATCTTCACAAGGAGGATCACAAAGCTCAAGTCAAGGATCGCCGACAATCAAAAAATCCAAGGTCTATAAAAAAAGCGAACAGGAAGAGGCTTGGAGAAAGTTCGGAGAATCGCTGAATAACTAGCCTAGAGCTCTTACACGGGCTGGCCCATCATTTTAAGGAATCTTATTCCTGCTCATCTACAGCAGTCGGCTGTGGAAGCTGAACGGTTTCCCGCCAAATTTCTGTTCCTAGACGGCTTAAAACTAATACATCGCCAAGCTGAGCAAGGTACGGAAGCGCGAACAAACCACCAGAGTGCTCTGCTCCCAGCAGGGTTTCAACTGTTCCATCTTTCTTTATAAGCTGCAAATCAAGTTTTACCCGCACCGGATAATCAGGCAAGCGGGTGGAAAAGATGGAAAAAACGTTTTCACTACCCCCAGCATTTGCCCCAGGTACAATCCAGAACTTCACCCGTGAATAATACGGGGCCAATTCACCAGGGGCAGGTTCCTGCCGTACAACTGTGCCTACAGCTTGCGAATCATACGAATCTGCTTCAGCAAATGCAAACTCAAATACCCTGCCTTCATCCAATACGGCCTGAAGCGCGTCTGTATAATACTCACCTACGTAGGAAGGAACCGGCCCTCTTTCAACATCCGGACCACGGCTAATTACAATGTCAAGATCGGTTAAAGAGACCAATTCAGTTCCAGCTTCAGGAAATTGTTCGATTACAGTACCCGCTTCCTGCTCACTGAAAACATAAGAAATTGTACCAATGCGAATAAGGGGATCGTAGGTAGCAGAAATCGTGCGTAAATACGCCCGAACATCATCAATATCCTGCCCAATAAAATCACTTACTGTATCAACAACAGCACCCTTACTCACTGTTAAATTTATGGTACGACCGGCACGAACAAGATTCCCTGCGGCGGGAGACTGTTCCAAAACATATCCCTTGCTGGCAGGATCGTTAAAATGACGTAATTGAATATGCGGCTGCAACTCTTTTTGCTGTAATTCAAGCAGGGCCTCAGCAAGAGGGGTATTCACGACATTTGGGACCAGGGTCTGCACCCGGCCTTCTAATGAAATCAGAAAAGTGAACATACCAATGACAATCATGGCAAGAACTGCACCTGCGCCACTAAGAACAACCAGCTTAAAGGTTCGCTCATCATGAGTGTCGGTACTTTGCGGCACAATGCGGCGGACATACTGCAACATTCGTTTGGCAAATCCAATTATTTTTTGCAGATAAGGTTTCATGTATCTCCTCCCAATACTGAGCCGGATAAACCGCTATGCCCATTCACAAATGACTTCCAGTCGAGCGCCTTTTTCCCTGCCAATTGCAAATGCAAAACAGAAAGCACACCCTTTCCTGTTTGTACCAGAATTCCATGTGTTCTGTCTATCTGCAGGATGGTTCCAGGCGAAGCAGCTGCAGCATCATCGCTGTGAAATTCTTGCTCGTCGATTATGCAACTTTCCCAGATTGTCAAACGTGCTGCCTTAAAATGGGTAAAGGCACCCGGCCAGGGATTATATGCACGAACCCTTCGGTGAATTTCCTGGGCGGAAAGACTCCAATCAATACATCCATCTTGTTTTTGAATAAGATGGCAATAGCTGGCATCCTGATGATTCTGAGGCCGAGGGGTTTCAACGCCCTTTGCAATCTGATCAAGCGCCAGCAGTACCAATTCAGCCCCTCGTTCAGCCGCCCAGCTGTATAAGCTTGCAGTAGTTTCGCTGCCATCAAGCCTACGCTTTTCCTGCTGCAAAAGGTCACCAGCATCCATTTCCAGGGCTATTCGCTGCACGCTTAAACCAGCAAATTCATCGCCGCTCAAAATAGTTGCCGGAATGGGCGCCGGGCCACGATGGCGGGGCAACAGTGATGGGTGCAGATTGATTCCACCAGCAGAAAACAGTTGCAGAAACTTGGGGCCAAATATTTTTCCATAGGCAGCAACGACCAGTATTTCCGGCTGCAATTCGGCGACTGCTTGGCGCGCTTCGGCTTTAAGGCTCTCAAAGGCCAAGATGGGCAGCCCTAGCCGCTCGGCCTGTGCCCCTACCGGCGAAGGCAAAACAGAACGCCCCCGACCCTTGGCCCGCGGCGGCGCTGTTAGCACCCCAACAACTTCATGCTGTGAATCATTTAGTAGCTGCAAAGAAGGAACAGCAATTTCAGGTGTGCCGGCAAATAAAATCCGCACCTGCTACGCCCTACTATCGTATTGTTTTAGGAGTTTTTGCCGGGTTTTTTCTTTCAGATGATCTAAAAACAACACCCCGTTCAAATGATCGTACTCATGCAAAATGACCCGGGCAAGCATTTGATCTGCATCTATGGTAAATCGGCGGCCCTTTTCATTCCATGCCTGCACACGAATTGCAGCAGCACGGGTAACATCTGAATAGATTCCAGGGATGCTCAGGCAGCCCTCCTCATAGACAATCTCTTCCATGGATGTTTCCAGAATGCTTGGGTTAATAAACACCCGCGCCGGCTCTGAATCCGGTTGGCATACAAATATTCTACGCAACTCACCTACTTGCACACCAGCCAAACCGATTCCGCCTTCTTCATGCATGGTTTCTATCATTTCACGGGCTAATTCCTGCACCTCAGCGTTAATGCTGTCTACAGGCTCCGAGATCTTGTACAACAATTCATCTGGAAGTAATACCAAGTTTTTCATCTTCATATTTTACGAAAAAGCACTCATTTCGCCAAGTGGGACAAAAATACGGCCAAAGCTGGATACCGCTTTGAAAAAGTGGTATATAGTATAAGGAAAGAGGAGAAAAATATTTCATGAAACATGTACGATATGTAGTGCTGGGGGCACTGATCCTTCTTGTTTTTGCATCCTGTATGACTCCGCCGGCCCAAAATGAAGAGGCGGTACTCAATGTTTTGATTATGCTGGAAAACGGAGAAGGTGCAAAACTGATCGAGCATACACACACACCATTTCTATTGGATGCTGAAATCATTGAATCAGATGTTGATATGCAGTCTTTCTGGACCCTTCTTGCCGACCGAGGATTTGCATTCCCTGCCCCGCAGATCATCAGTCTAACTGAAGTGACAGCTGAATCTGCTGCGCTTTTCGGCGACACTATGGAAGTACAGGCGTTTTTTACCCGCTATGTACCGGAAGATGCAGCAATTGCCGAGGTTGAGACCAATGGCACTCGCTACCGCTTCATCTTTGCCGGAAAATTGAATGGTTTACCCAGACTGTACGGCTGGAAAGGGCCATTATAAAAGACCAGTCGATTGAAGGAGAATACTGAATGAAACAGAGAACACAGACTTTGAATAGAATATATATACTGCTTGGGCTACTCATTTTTGTTGCCTTTCCTGCTATAGCACAGCAGCAGGTTGTGTATTTGGAAGGAGATCCTGAATTGCGCCGCGGCAGCCGTAGCCTGATGATGGATTTTGGCGATGAATTACAAAGTGGCGACAGCATCCATACCGGAATAAACGATCTGGTAGAATTATCACAGGGAACGGGAAACTCAATTACCGTTTTACCCGACAGCATTTTTTCAGTACAGGATACAAACGAGGGCGGCGTAACGGCCCGCCGGCTCACGACATCCCGTGGTGGAGCCCGTTTTGTATTTGACCAACCCGGCGGCTCACGACGGATTGGGACCGCAACTACCGCCGCCGGTGTTCGCGGCACTGTATTTACGGTACTTGCCGCCGCTGACGGATCGGCCATGTATTCGGTTGAACGCGGTATGGTTGAGGTTGAAAGCCAAGGGCAAATGGTTCAGGTAGCTGCCAACCAGGCGGTAGAGGTAGCGCCGAACAGCCCCCCCGGACAGGTTGTTGAGTTTCTTGGACGAGAGCTGGACTTTTCCGGCTACTTAGATTGGAATACCAAATGTGTTGAAATGTTTCTGGAAAATCCAGAAAGCCGCTTAAATGACCTTACTCAGGAATTGATCGGTTTTGCCCGCGACATGGAAGGTACCTACATGGAGTTTCAGGATAGCCGCGGACAGCTGCAGGCCGCCCGCGCACGGATGGCAGATCTGCAGAACGAAAACCAGGAAGAATTCGATGCATACCGGCAGGATATTGTTTTTCCGCTTATGTCCAATACCGGCAACCTGTATTTGAACTACCGCTATTTTGCCCTTTCTGCCCTTTCGCTTCGCATTAACGCAGCAGGCAGTTTGTATGTACAGGCAAAAGCCCGGCTGCTATTAGAACCGGAAAACCAGCTCTGGTTGGATTATATGGATCAGCACGCATTTTTTGTCCAGCAGTTTCGCGCACGCATTGTGCCGCTGCTGCAGGATGGAGATATATAAAACGAGAATTAATCTCAGGCAAATCACAGGAGGATGAATAATGAATAGCAGACAAAAAAAAGGATTACGGGCATTGGTCGTGCTTGTTGTAGCAATTGGACTGGCAATCAGCCTTTCCGGTTGTTTTCTATTCGACAGCATTGCGATGATGGCAGTAGCTGAAGGCTTTATCAGCTCAATGAACAACGGAAGCGCTCTTGGGCGGGCAAGCGCTCGTTCCACCTACGTACATCCAGATGCCGATAAATATGGAGCAATTGGCTCAGATGGAGCTTATTGGGATACATATTTCGCCGAAGGTGAAGCAGGAAGTTTTGTAATCGATACCGCTGCTTCCGGTGATACAGTTTCTGGCTACATCGATTCATCCGTAACCTATGACAGTGACGATATCATCTTCACTATGCAAAAAGACGGTTCCACTTGGAAAATTATTGACCTGGATGTTGCCGGTTCAGACGTTATTTAATGACTGGTTTGCTGCACTGTGCTGATCTGCATTTGGCGGCCGACGAAAAGGAATACGGCTTTGCGGTTTTGCGCGAAATACTGGAAATAGCGCAGGACTGCAATGCCGTTTTATTTTGCGGTGACCTTTTCGACTCCTATGCCGATTTGCAAAAACTACAAGGCGAAGTAGTCTCTCTAGTCGAGCAGATACTCGATTCAGATTGCCGGGTTTTGTTTCTGCCCGGCAATCACGAGCGTTTGCGCGCGACCAAAGGCGCCGGCCTTGAAACGCTGGCCTGGGGCAAAATTGAGCTTTTGGCGCAAGAACCCTTTTCTTACGTCGATCTAGCAGACGGCGACATACTAGCCATACCCCACCAATCAAGCTATAGCGATTATCCCACATGGGTTATTCCGGCAAAAAGTGGTGCCTGGCGGATTGTGATGGCCCATGCAGCTGTGGCCGGCATGCACTACCTGGGCCCTGACGAAGAGGAATCCGGCAGTGTTATCGATGCGGATCTGTTTAGCCACTGTGGAGCCGACTACGCTGCGATGGGGCACATCCACAAAGCAACAGTGGAAAGCAAAGCACAGACAAAAATTGTCTTTCCCGGCTCTGCTCGCGTGTGGCGCAAACACGAAACTGGGCCTCGACAAGTAATAAAACTAGAGATACAAAACGGGAACATTGCCCACAAAGAAATGCAACTAAAAAGCGCAGGTCAATTCCGCAGCATTCCGGCAACGGTAGAAACTGACGGCAGCATCCACTTACCGGATTCCATGGATTTCGATCCGAATGACTGGCTGCATTTTGAACTCTACGGCATTACAGAAGAGATTCAAGCAATGCATGATAGCCAACAAGCTATTTCGCAGGATCTGCAGGCCCGGCGCGTAAGCTTTGACGAAGCAAACGTCCAGGAAATGAAAAACCTGCGGCAAAATGCATTTGCGCGCAAGTTTGAAACGGTTTGGCGGCAAAAAATGCAGGAATGCCAACTCGACACAGGCAATGATAGCCAACAGTATGAAGAACGCCGGGAAGTGCTATTGCGAGCCCGGCAGCTTGCCCTGCAAAGCATCTATTCCCTAAGCCAGGACCGTTCATGATAGAAAAGCTACTATTGCACTCCTTTGGAAAATTCCATAAACAAGAATTCGACTTAAAAAAATTGAGCCTATTCACCGGCCCGAACGAGGCAGGGAAAACAACAATTTTTGACAGTCTGCAGTACGCATTATTTGAGCCGAAAGGCAATTCTTCGAATGCAAAATACTTTCGCTCCCGCTATGGCAAGGCCCCACAAGTTGAGATCAACACTGACGGTCAAAATATGGATATGAGCGAGAACGACTTTCTGCAATTGTGCTCCATATCCCCCCGGTATAGCGGTATGGATTTACGTGCAGCCAACGGCTGGATAGGAAGCATAAAAGCCCAGCTATTCACCGGCGGCGTAAACCCTGACCTTGTAATCAATCAACTGGAAAAACGGGCTGATACCAACAAGACCCTGAAACACAACAGGGAACTAGAGAGCCAGTACAAAGTACTCGAAAAACAGAAAAGCGAGCTTGAAAGCTTGCAAAACACCCGCAGCCGTAGTTTGAATGAACTCCATTCAGCCAGCCAAACCGCCAATGAATTGCAAGAAATTCAAAAGGAATTGAAGCAAGCAGAAGAACGACTGGAACAAGAACAACACATCAATGATCAGTATTCTTTATTGGATGCACGGGAACGAATGCGGGATGAATTGCAGATATGTCAGCAGTTTGTAGAGCTACAAAAATCCATAGAGCACACGGTACTACCCGATACAGATGCCCAGAACAAGATTCACGAGATTGCTGAAGGCATTGAACACAACGAACGGGAACACTACGCCAAAAAACAGCTAATAACGGAACAAGAACGCAGCATTCGCAAACAACAAAACGAACAGGTAGAACTGGAAAGCCGGCAGATTATTGCCGGGAAAAAGGCAGCAGAAGCCCAACAGCTTTTAGATCAATTGAACAGCAGCACAATTCAAGACGTATCAAGACAGAAAACAGGCTCTTCAAGCCGAATTGCAGCCATCATCTTGTGTGTTATTGGCGGCATTAGCTTTGGCAGCAGTCTTATTTTATCAAAAGTGATCCCGGATGCATTTGCGCCTGTCATTTTTACGATCCTCAGTGCTAGCGGCATTGCAATTACAGTAAGTGGACTGTTTCTTTTTCTGCTTCGCACGATTCTGTCTTTGTTTGCAAAAAAAGCGGATATCAAAAATCAAAAAGTACAAGATATTGCCCGCCAGGCGCATTTGAGCTTGCAGATTGCAGAGAGCGAAAACCTGCAAAAGGGCTTGGAAACTATCATTCAGGACAATGTGAACTTACAGCAAAGAATCAGCATGCAACAACAATTGCTGGAAGAAACGAAACAACGATTACGAGAGCTGGAAAATGAATTGGACTTTCTCACAAACAAGACAGCACAATTACAAGAGCAATTGCAAAGCCTGCTTGACGCATCCAGGCTTTCTGATTTGGAAGAACTAAAAAGCAAACAAAGTGAATTGGCGCAACAAAAAGAGCACCTGGCAAAACTGCAAAACCGAATCCCGGCGATTATGCAGCACTATGAAATACAAACCCTAGAAAACCTGCTGAGCGATTTACACCGAAGGCTACACCATGCTGATGAACAAATCGAATTGGCCCTGCCAGATGAAACAGAAAAACGCAATGCTCGACGACGCTTGGATGAAACCAAAAGCAATCTGCAGGAACTACGGACAAAAGAATCTCAGCTTCAGCTACATCACCAGCGAATGCAAACCAGCTATGATGTAAGCTTTGCAGAGCTCCCACAGAAAATACGGCGACTGGAAGAAGCCATACAGGAAAGTGAACATACAATACGCGACCTCGAATTGACGCGCCGGGCAGCAGCCGAGGCCGCTCATATTGTGCGCGAAATAAAAGGCGGCGCTGATCAAGAGCTACAGGAAATTAGCAAGCAGGTTGGAAAGTGGTTCGCAGAAGCAATGGACGGTGAACGGACAATTCACTTTGAACGTTTAGACAGCATTACCGCCGAGGATGCCGGTGGGACACAACGTGAAATTGATCTTCTATCCACCGGAACAAGCGAATCATTCTATCTGGCTGCTCGACTAGCATTGATTGCTGAATCACAACTGGAAAACGGACTGGTAATACTGGATGACCCTTGTATCAGTATGGATCAGGAACGAAGAAAACAGGCCGCCGGGATAATCGCAAAGTTTCTTCGAGACACAAGCCATCAGATTATCTACCTGAGCAAGGATGAAGATATCATTGAAGATATTCAAGAGCATGTATCAAAAACAAGCTTTATACACCACCGGCTAAGCCGTCTGACTTGAGCCTAATTGCTGACAAACGGGGCAAAAATGGGTACTTCGACCACCTAAACGTATCCGCTCTATCCGGAATCCGCAACGCAGACAGGGCAAGCCAGTGCGGCGAAACACCCGAATATCCTCCTGATTCCGCCCCCGCTCGCCATCCGGCAAAGAAAAGTTGGTTCGACCATCGCCCAAACTGGTTCCCAGATTTTCCAGCCCCCGGCGCAAGACAGTTTGTATTGCCTGCCGTAAACGATCAATCTCGTTGGTGCTCAAACTGGAAGCAGGAAAAGCCGGATGAATGCCTGCTTCGAATAATGCCTCGTCGGCATAGATATTCCCAATACCAGCAATACGCTGCTGATCTAAAAGACGTACTTTAATTGCAACAGGACTTGTACTTCCGGTTTGCAGCACCTTTTGAAGGGCCTCGGTCGTACAGGCATCTGAAAGGGGCTCAATACCAAGACGGGCATCCAGGGGTTTTATATCCGAAAAAAACTCCATTCGGGCAAAACGGCGAGGATCGTACAAACACAACCAGCTTGCATCATTCAGTTGCACAGCGGCGCGTACATAGGGCAATTCATGGTTAGGTGCAAGAAACAGGCGCCCGCTCATTCGAAGATGAATAACAATCCAGCCAGCCGGATTCATCTGTACAAAGATATACTTTCCCCGCCGTCTGATAGATTGAATCTCATGCCCAACCACAGCATTACCAAAAGTCGCGATATCACCACCAACCGTATTCTTTCGCTCAGAAAACACCTGTACTATTTTTCGTCCGCAAATATCCTTTGCAAGCAGCGAATCAATTACAGTCTGCACCTCGGGCAATTCCGGCATACACCTCTACCTTATTACGCCACACATCTCAAAACATGCGATCACGATCATGATCATGATCATAAAAGATGAACAGGATCAACATCGACCTCTACAAATATACCCTTTGGAACAGAAAAAGACGACAAAATTTGTTTTAGAAGTTGATGCATACTCCCAGCCGCAGGCCCTAAGGATGCACGAAATAACAATTGATAGCGAAAATTACCGGCAATTTTTCCTAAGGGACATTCAGCCGGGCCCAAACAATCGCCAGGTAAATCAGTTGCTGGCGGTAGTTGCGCATGCAATTTGTTGATTGTGCTTTGCACCTCGCCTTTGTTCTTTCCCCGCAGCACTACCCGAATCATGCGTGAAAAAGGCGGGAATCCGGTAAGCTTGCGAACATCAATCTCATTCTGATAAAAAGCCTCAGTTTCATTTTGCACTGCCATGCGAATGGTCGGGTTGCCAGGATGATAGGTCTGAATAATCACTTTCCCATCGTTAGTATAGCGACCAGCCCTTCCTGCCACCTGGGTTAGCAAGGTAAAGGTCCGTTCAGCCGCCCGAAAATCAGGAAGATGCAAACCTGTGTCGGCAAGAATAACCCCGACTAGCTGCAAAGCAGGAAAATTCAAACCCTTCGCAACCATTTGAGTACCAAGCAGTATGTCGGTTTTTTGATCCTTAAAATCCTGTAAAATTTTTTCAGCAGCGCCCTTTTTTCTGGCAACGTCGGTATCCAGCCGGCTACAGCTGGCAAAAGGGAAATGCCGCGCGACCTCATCTTGGATATGTTCGGTGCCAAAGCCGGCATAACCGACATCGAGCGAACCGCATTGCGGGCATACATCCACAGGAGCGGTAGAATAACCGCAATAATGGCACACTAGGCGCCCCCGCTCTTTATGAAGGGTCAATCCAACCGAACAATGCGGACACTGCATTTCAGCGCCGCAACTATGGCAATGAAAAAAATGAGAAAAACCTCTGCGGTTCAAAAATAAGATGATCTGCCGGCCGGCCTGCAAAGTGGCATCCATCTCTTCGCGGAGTTTGCGGGACAGTACCTCTTTTTCTTTTCGCATATCAACAAGAAGCAATTCCGGCATGTTTCCGCCGCTTACTCGCTCCGGCAGATGCAAAAACTCCAGCTGCCCTTTTTCCATGAGATACTTTGCCTCTACCGAAGGGGTTGCACTGCCCATAATTAGAGCAGCTTGCTCACTGCTGCAGCGCTTCATGGCAAGCTGGCGGGCGTGGTACCTAGGTTTTTCACTCGACTTATAGGCCGACTCATGTTCTTCATCCAGAATAATGAGTCCCAGTTTTTGTACCGGTGCAAACACCGCACTGCGTGCCCCAACCACCATCCGAGCCTTCCCGCTGCGTATCCGGCGCCACTCAGCCAATCTTTGCGAAGCTGTGAGCCGCGAATGCAAAACCGCTGCTGTATGGCCAAATCGGCTTTGAATCATTTGTACAACCTGATGGGTTAAGGCAATTTCCGGAACAAGATAGATACTATCCTTTCCCTGTGAAAGCATATATTCAGCTGCTTGCAAAAAAACCTCGGTTTTTCCACTGCCGGTAACCCCATATACATAATAACGGCCGCAGCTATTCTCTTTGATGCGTGAAACGGCTGCAGCCTGCGCAGGAGACAGCTGTATTTCTTTGGGCGCAGCCGCTGGCTCTGACCCACCCAAAGCCGGCGATGGGCGTTCCTGCTTGGCGTTTGGCACCATTGCCGCCAGACACTCACCATTTGAGGCAAAATACATTCCAGCCATCCACGTGGCAAGCTCCAGCAGTCTTTGGTTCAGCAAGGGTTCTTCATCAAGAACCTTGATCACATCTTTGACGCTATAGCCTTGAGGAGCTGTTTGGCTTGTGGCGATAACAATTCCCTGCAGCTTCCTGCCACGAAATGGAACCTGCACTCGGCAACCTGGCTGAACCGCCTGTTCACTTGCATAGGTAAATGATTGTTGTAAGGGTAAATTAAGCGCTACCTCTAAGAAATACTGAGCAGACATGGCATCACACTGCCGGAGGTTGATAATCAGCGCGAATACTGCGTAAATGATCGCGCATCACTTGCAAATCATTCCAGACATCCTTGCGGAGGGCTTGATTTCTTAACACTTCACCCGGATGGTAGGTCACAATGGTTGGTAAACCAAAGCATGTATGAACCTTACCACGTTCGGGCTCCGCTGGCTGAGCTGCTTCATTTGTATTATTTGAATCACGAAATAATATTCGGGCGGCGGATCGGCCGGTTATCAGCATCATAGAAGGCTGTAGCAACTGAATTTGCCAAATAAAATACTGAATACATATTTCAGTTTCTTCTGCTAAGGGGCCACGGTTCTGCGGCGGCCGGCACTTCACCAATGAGGTAATGTAGACATTACGATAGCGCGATAAGCCAACCGGCTTTAACCACTTATCCAAATACTGACCTGCATGACCCACAAAAGGAAGCCCCACCTTATCATCATCTGCGCAGGGGAATGAACTGACAACCAGCAAAAGCGGATGCAAGGACCCGGTGCCCGGAACAGCATTTTTTCGAAAGCTATGAAGATTGCATGCCTTACATGACCGAATGGCCGAAGAGACCTGTTTGATATCTTTTCCACTACTGGCAAGCTTTTGTGCTACCGCCGAGCATCCCTGCGTTTCCATATCCGCCTCAGCACAAACTGTAGCAGCATCTTGATCAACATTCTCAACTTCATCGCAAGGCCTTGCTGAATCTTCCGTTATAGCAGGAATGGATACAACCGGTGGAGTATGGGAAATCCGGTATCCTGTGGAAATACTGTCTTCTAGATCATTTAATAATTCCCAAACCGGCTCGGTCATTCATCTCCTCCAGGAACACATTGATAATGCGGTAAGCAAAAATCCGGATACTGAACTCCGCACAATACAAGTCCATGCGGGGCAGCTGTTTTGCCCCCATATTGCCGATCGCATGCAGCAAGAATATTGCAAAAATTCTGGCGGGGATCTGCTTCACCGGAAATAGACAACATGGTTCCAACAATAGTCCGGACCATTTTCCATAAAAATCCTCTTCCAGCTATTTCAAATACCATACCATACTGATCAGGAAAAAACACTGCCTGATGAATTGTGCGCACCATCGTCTTCCCCTCTTTTTTGCTGGCTAGACTGCTAAAATCATGAGTTCCAATCAAAAGGGAAGCCATAGCGTTCAGCACAGAAAGATTGGGAACCGTTGAAAGTCGCAAGCGAAACCTATCCAATAAGGGATCAGCAAAAGCAGAGTGATAAAAATAATAGCGGTAACGCCGTTGAATTGCATCTCGCGTCGCGTGAAAATCCCTATGCACCTCAAAACTACGCACAATTCGTACATCTTGAGGTAAAAGACTATTCATGGCTGCCGAAAATTTTTCAGCCGGCATCGATTCTTGGGTAGTTTGAAAATTTACTACTTGGCAACTTGCGTGTACCCCGGAATCAGTTCTGCCTGCAGAAGCGACCGTTATCTTTTTTCCGTGCAGGCGCTCTAAGACTGATTCAACCTCCAGCTGCACAGTCCGCTGGGAATTTTGTATCTGCCAACCACAAAAATCGGTCCCATCATAGGCAACTTGCATGGCAATATTTCGCATACAGCTGCTTCCTTACTGTAGGCTTTGAATTTCAGCGGCAATGTGATCGTAAACATCGCGGGCATTATCCAAAATTGCAGCAGGTTTATTTTTACTAGCCTTACCCATTCCAAAAATTCTGGCAACGGTCCGTTTGGCAACATCCAGTGCCTCAAGGCGTTTTTCGACATTTTTACGTGGGCCATATTTATATTCCAGCAAACCCATTATGTACAAGGCCCCATCGTATCCGTAATTCTTATCCAAATCCGGGCCCAGATAACTGAGTCCTCCGATCCCCTGCTCACCATTTTGTTCAAATTCAATAGCACTTCGGTATAAATAACAGGCTTTCCGATAGAGTATCACACGCAAGTAATCCCAGTTTTCTCCCGGCTGCTTTCGATGCAAGTCTTCACAAAGCCAGGCTGCGCGAAGGGAGCTCACTGCTTGTTTTATGACGGGAGAAGCATCAGGGGGAAAATATTCGTAACACTCAATAGCAAGCAAATATGATATGAGGCCTTCCTGTAATCGACGAGGATTTTCAAAATTCAAATCAAACACTATTTTTTCTGCTTGCTGACACCGCTCGCCTCGTTGATCTTCCAAAATGGCAGCTGCATCATGAGAGATAGCATCAAAATCACCGGGCATTGCGGCATAAAAACAATGAGGGCAAACAGTAATTGGATATACAAGCGGATTTATTTCCCCGTATTTTTGCGACACCTCATAATAACGGCGCAACTCAGGCGACAGTTTCCCGGCAATCAAACGGCCGCGCCCGGTTCGTAACTCTTCCCGCCGAAATTCGCCGGTACATACCGGGCAGCTTATTAGGTTCTTGGTAAAATATGATATTTTGCCCTGCTCTTCCATTTACCCCTCCAAAACCACCATTGCTATTGCACAGGAACGTTCATGCGAAACCGAGACATGTACTTTCTCTATGCCAGCCTTTTCAAGTAGTGTACCAACACCTGCATGAAGTTGCAAAGACGGTTTTCCTAGTTCATCTGCGACAAGCTCGATATCGCGTAAAACCAAACCCCTCATTCCGCCGCCCAGGGCCTTTCCCAGCGCCTCTTTGGCTGCAAAACGCGCTGCCAGCGACATACAACTATACGTCAAACCACGTCGGCAGGCAGCAAGTTCCCGCGGATGAAAAAATCGATCAAGCAAAGCTGGTTGTGAAGCCCACGACTGTAGCCTATCAACCTCTACAATATCCACACCAATTCCTGCAATCATTCTACATTCCCGCTGCGTTCGATCACCACATCAATTGTGCGGGGTTCATAGGACAAAACTTCAACATTTTCTGGTACCAAAGGAACCACCGGCAAACTATATTCTCCAGGAAATCTGATGCCACTAGCATCAGCGCGTAACTGCAATGTCGTGTTTTCAGCATCTTCCAATACCAAAAGCTCGCCGCGAACAGACAAGCTACCGCTAGGCGCCACCGAAGAAAGCCGCATACCTTCAGCGAGATTGCTAAGCTGAACCGAAAGGTTTTGCATCTGCTTTTCTGAAACCACCGCTTGCATAACGCCGCGGATATCTACAATATCAATTCCAGAAAATCGGACAAACAAATTTGGACGTATAACACGCACCCGGACATCAAAGTCATCGCGCCGGCCGGAAAGTGAAACAGCTTCGGTTCGAACAGCCCGTAATTCTGAGACCACACTTTCCGGTCCCTGTATTTCAACCATAGAGGGCTGTAAAACAGTGCGCCCTAACTCATACCCATAGGCTGGTTCTCCGGAAAACTGCGGAATAATTTCAATACGCCGTTGAACCCGTTCTTCCAGTTGAACTTTTAATTCATAGGGTTCTACCCGAATTTCAAGCGAATCAAGTTGTGCAGCCTCGCCCACAAGCTCAGCCTCAACCGGCCGTTCATACGTACCCGGATTATCAATACTATTTAGATCAACATAGGCAATAAACTGCTCTGTTCGCAAAGCACTGATAAGTTCCTGATCTCCACGAATACCAATCCGCACAGTGCTTGGTATAGATGCGGAAACCGCCATTGTACTATTTAACCGAACATCGAGCGGAACAGTAACATATCGTTCCTCAAGTTGACTCACATTGGTAAATAAAAAAAGAAGAAATGCTGCGCCAATACTCAAAACCTTAGCCGGCCAATTATGCAAAATTCTCTCAATCATCAGATTATCGGCCCTCCGCTGATTCAGCATGCATATCCTGTTCAAGCAGGTTCAAGGTTTGCCGCAAACGGGCAAACACTTCATCAATACTTAAATCGTAGTATAAATTAGCATCATAGGCCAAGGAAATAGCGCCTGTCTCCTCGGAGACAACTAGTACAACTGCGTCTGTTTCTTCTACCAGTCCAAGGGCAGCTCGGTGCCGCGTGCCAAAACTCCGCCTAATATCCAGCTGATCTGACAATGGCAATAAACAAGATGCAGAAACAATTTTACTGCCTTGCAGTACTACCGCACCATCATGTAAAGGATTATCATGCATGAATATTGTTACCAGCAGTGAACCGCTAATTTCCGCATTCAATAAAGTTCCCTTTTCCACAATCGTTTTTAAGCCAACACTGCGAGAAAAAACAATCAATGCTCCACGGCCATTCTGTGCAAGTATTTCGGCAGCACGAACTACCTGATCAACCGGATAGGGGCGAGAGCGCCGCAAAAAAGGGATAAATGAACCTTGTCCGATACGGGTAAAAATTTGGCGCAATTCAGGCTGAAAAACGATGGCAATACCAATCACCAAACTCGGGGCGATGGTATTGATAATCAGCAAAACTGTTTTGAGTTGTAAAAAGAAGGCAACCGCATACATGCCAGCCAAAAAAACAGCTCCCTTCACCAGCTGCACGGCCCGGGTTTGCACCAGGATTTGATAGCCTTTGTAGAACAGAAATGAAAGCAGGGCAATATCTAAAACCGGAATCAAAAAAGATCGAAATAGTGGTATTTCCTGTAACAAGTTCATTTCACTACCTTTTTGATATCAAAAGCCTGCTGAGCTGGCAAACACCCAAATGCCTTTGCCGCAGCTAACCCCTGCCTCGTTGCAGCAACATCATGCACACGTAAAATATCGGCACCAAATTGCGCTGCAATTACTTGCGCAACAACACTTACAGCCAATCTATCGTCAACCGGCACGGGATTATCCGTAGAGCCGGCAATTTGCCCCAACACCGTTTTCCGGGAAATACCCAACAAAACGGGAAAACCGTGTGCCCGCAAACGGGGTATTGCCCGTACCAAATCCAGATTATCCTGATACCGCTTACCAAAACCAATTCCCGGATCAAGAATGATTTTTTCAGCCGGAATTCCTGCAGCGACAGCCCGATCAGCTGCATCTAACAGAAAACGTTCCACCTCGGCTACAACGTCCGAATATGATGGATTATTCTGCATTGTGGCAGGGGTGCCTGCCATATGCATAAGCACAAGCGGCATATCATAGTGCTTGGCTACTGCAGCAATTTCAGGATCATCGCGAAGAGCTGAGATATCGTTCACAATATCCGCCCCAGCCTCTGCTGCAGCGGCGGCAACCTCAGCCTTTCGCGTATCGACCGAAAGCGCTACTGAACTATGTTCCCGCAAGCTTCGTATAAAAGGTACTATCCGTTGAATTTCCTGGCGGGCAGAAACATATTCACTCCCAGGACGGGAAGATTCGCCACCGATGTCTAGAATATCAGCCCCGTCTGCAAGCATACGAAGGGCTGTATCAATCTCTACTGTTTCAGGATTAGAACGGGATGCTTCAAAAAAAGAATCGGGCGTTCGATTTACAATTCCCATAACTAGCGGCAGCACTTCGATGTTCCTTACAATGAATTCTAAAAAAATAGTACGAAATACTATTTTAGCACAATGAGGAATTTAATTCTATAGATTTTCACGCAGTACAGCACACCGGTTACAGCGTATCAGCTTGGATATCGCTTTTACACCGGTGTCTGCATACTGCTAAAGGTAGGAAGGAAAGCTATTTCCCTTTCTTCTTGTGTCGATTCTTTCGTAGTTTCTTCTTTCGCTTATGCGTTGCAATCTTCTTTCTTTTTCGTTTTCGTCCACACGGCACTTGGCTGCACTCCCTTCAGAGAATATCTATGATAATTATCAGTCCGTTAGTATTACCAGCTACCGGCTTAGTGGTCAAGCCCCTGACAGAATTCATTCACAAATTGCCCCAAAAGGGCTGAATTATCCGGATGAATCCGCAAAACAGAGGGCAGTCGCTTGATAAAACTTTCTTGTCGCTTGGCAAAGCGCCTGCTATTTCGCTGAATCAAACCGCGAACTTGCTGAATATCAGAACGACGCGAGCCGTCATCAGCAAAAAACTCCTGATACCCGATCGCACGCATTCCCGGTGCATTTTTTCCCCAGCCCGCTGCGACAAGCCGGTTTATTTCCTGTTCAAGCCCGGTAGCAAACATCATATCTACTCGTTCATTGATACGATCATACAATTGGGAACGATCACGCTGTAAGGCAATGACCAATACCTGTAACTCAGTCCTGATTTCAACCGGCACACGAAACTCCGATGCTGGCCGTCCGGTTTGGCGGCAAATTTCAACTGCACGCTGCACTCGATAACTGTCGGCAAGCGGCACTTTGGAATTCGGATCGAGGCGGTGCAGCTCTTCACAAAGCCAGGAAAAACCACGCTCCCGCAATTCCTTTTCAAGCTGCTGTCTGATATTAGCGTCAGCAACAGGCGCTTGGGGCATTCCAGTCAAAAACGTATTGATGTAATACACAGTGCCGCCTTCCAAAACTGGAATCCGACCTTGCTCATATATTTTTGAACAGGCAGCATTGGCCTTTTCAAAGAATACACCAGCACTATACTGTTCTTCCGGAGAGCAGATATCGATCAAGTGATAATCAAAACGTTTTTGATAATCTGTATCCGGTTTAGCGGTCCCAATATCCATTCCGCGATACGCCTGAAATGCATCGGCACATACAACGGAAATTTCTTTATCGCATGCCCGGCGAACCGCATCCGCAAGTCGCGGTATAACCGCACTTTTGCCTACGGCAGTAGGTCCGGTAATTACAATACAGGGATACTTATTCTTCGAGGCGGTAAGCAACTTTTTCTGTAAGAATCTGACTTATTGCTGTTGGCACAACCTTGCCATTATTCTGCTCCAACTCAGCATCGCCGGTCATGGTCAGCTGAAAGGCACGGCGGATAGTGGCAACAGTAAGTTCATACATATTCACATTAGAATTTTCCAACAGTTCCATAGGTGTAATCATTTAGAAAAAATACTCTAAAGCAGCATTTTAAGCAATAGCAGTATTTTTTTTCAGCCTACTTAGCTGTATACTTTTTGTATGCGGCGAAAAAACACAGGCTTAATTACCAAAACCATCCGGCATAGCAAGCGATTCCGTGAAATTGCACTTGTTCTAATCCGCTACGGCTTCACCGATTATCTCACGGTGCTTGGATTAGATAATCATTTCCGCTTTATTAAAAAACGGATTATGGACAAATCCACCCTGCCGCCAGAAAACCTTTCCCGAGAAGCCCTTACCAAACAGGCCCTCGAAGCCCTCGGCCCAACCTTTGTAAAACTAGGTCAACTTTTAAGTAACCGCCCCGACCTCATACCTCCTGCCCTTATAAAAGAACTCGTCTGCCTTCAGGATGACGTACAAACTATATCCGCAACATCAGTCAAAAAAATTGTTGAACGCGAGTTCAAACGCCCCTGCAACGAATTGTTTCTGGAATTCGATGAACAACCTATCGCATCCGCATCAATTGCCCAGGTGCACCGGGTCCGCTTACCAAACGGAATGCCCGCTGTTGTAAAAATCCAACGGCCTGATATTTGGGATAATATGGAGATCGATCTGGATATTTTGCATGGAATGGCAATGCTGGCCGAAAAAAATATTCCCGACGCCCGATTTTTACAACCGGTACAACTGGTCCAGGAATTCCGCAAGCGCCTATTAGAAGAAACTGATTTCCATCTGGAAGCACGAAATATGCAGCGTTTTCGCGAACTCTTTTCCGGACGAAATGAACTGGCTATTCCCAAGGTCTATCCTGCATACAGCACAAAACATATTCTGTGCATGGAAATGATGCAGGGCGAAAAGCTTTCCACTGTGCTGACGCAGGAAAAGCATCCAGAAAAACAGCAGGCCATTGCACAATCACTCACAAATCTGATGCTAGAACAGATATTTGTACATGGCTATTTTCATGCCGACTCCCACCCTGGAAACATCCTCATTTTAGAAAACAACCGCATTGGATTTCTCGACTTTGGCATGGTTGGCAAACTTCGACCAAGAGAAAAACACTATCTTTCACAAATGCTTGCCGGCATCGTTCATAAAGATTCAGCCCGTCTTTCATCTGCTATCCTCAGCATAACCGGCGCTGATAATCGTTTAATCAGAGAAGACATTGAAGATGATGTATATGACATTGTTGAATACCACATCGATCTTGATATGAAACAAATCAATACAGAGCAACTATTTACCGAGCTAATCAATCTGGTTGTCCGCAAGGGCATCCATGTACCGGCAAATCTGTTGCTTTTTTCCAAAACAATACTTCTTTTAGATGGAATCATCCGGCGGCTTGCTCCAAATACGAATCCTCTTGAATTATTCGAGCCATTTGTTCGCTCACAAATATCTCGAGCATTTAGCTGGGATACCATAAAACGCGAAGGGATGTCAGCAAGCTGGGATATAATGGAGCTTCTACGCCATGCGCCCCGCGATACCCGGGAAATTATCAGCGAATTGAAGCATGGCAAAATCCGCATTCGGTTCTTTGTTGAAGGACTGGACCCACTGCGCGAAACATTTACCAACATCAGCCTTCGGCTTGTGTTCGGCCTACTGCTTGCGTCTGTTATTATCAGCTCATCGGTAGTAATCCATGCTAAAATCCCCCCTTACTGGCACGATGTTCCTGTTCTGGGTATTTTAGGTTTTATTATAGCCGGAATCATCAGCGCAGGCTATATCTTGGTGCTAGCCTTCAAGTTTCTTCGGCGGCTGTATCGACGTTGAGCTGTGCTTTCAAAGCCTGCAAAACCCGCGCAATATCATCGGCATGAACGGGCTTGATCAAATACTCAATCATATTTGGAAACGAATCGCCAATTCCAAGACGGGAACGATCATAGGCGCTCATGAAAACAATATTGACATCTGATATTGCTGCCAGCTCGCGGGCAGCTTGAATACCATCCATTTCACCCTTGAGGCGTATATCCATAAAGACGAGATCAATTTCCTGATTTTTGGCTACGTCGACTGCTTCTTCACCATACGCAACATCGGCAACAATTCGACAACCTGCCCTACGTAAAGCAAAACACACGAATGTCCGTATAATAGCCTCATCCTCAACAACCAAGACACGCAAGGCCTGATCAGCAATTGCAGCCACGGCTTCCCCACTGAGACATATAACTTCCCCCATCAATCAGTGTAATGAGAAGATCGCTGGCTTTCAAGCGCGGATGAAAAAAATCAGACTTCTACCTGTTGGGGAACCGCAGATTTTTTTGTTGACTCGCGAAAATGCAAGACTCCAGAACGCAAAGAAATTTGAATGCGGCTACCCGCGCCGAATTTACCCTTGATAATCTCCACAGCTAAGGGGTCTTCGATTTCTCTCTGAATCAAACGGCGTAAGGGGCGAGCTCCATATTTCGGATCGTAGCCGTTTTCGATAAGGTATTCGCGTGCTTTTGCAGAAAAATCAACGGTAATGTCTTTTTCTATCAGGCGCAGCTGCATATCTCCAAGCAGGATATCAAGAATACGCTGTAATTCCTGCTCGCTTAGGCTACTGAATACCACAATTTCATCCAACCGATTGATAAACTCCGGCCGAAACTGACGGCGCAGCTCATTCATGGCAGATGCTTTGATTTCTTCGTAGGCCAGGAAGTTTTCAGCTGTTCGAAAACCAACCGAAGAATCGCGGGTTATTTCACGCGCTCCGGCATTACTGGTCATAATAAGAATTGTATTTCGAAATGACACTGTATGCCCTAAATTATCTTGCAGCTGACCTTCTTCAAGGACCTGCAAGAGAATATTAAACACATCGGGATGAGCTTTCTCAATTTCATCCAACAAAACGACACTATAGGGTTTGCGTCGGATTTTTTCTGTTAATACCCCGCCTTCTTCATACCCAACATATCCGGGGGGAGCCCCGACAAGGCGGCTTACATTGTGTTTTTCCATGTAATCAGACATATCAAGCCGAATCAGAGCTTCAGAACTACCAAACATAAACTCGGCGAGGGTCTTTGCCAATAGGGTTTTTCCAACACCGGTCGGGCCTAAAAAGATAAACGATCCCAAGGGTCGCTCAGGAGAGCTTAAACCAGTACGGGCGCGGCGGATTGCCGATGCAATGGCACCTATCGCTTCGTGCTGTCCGATTACCGTTCTGTGCAACTCATCTTCTATATGCAAGAGTTTTTCACCTTCACTCTGAGCTATCCGATTCAACGGAATCCCGGTGATACTGGAAATTACATACTGAATATCATCGCTATCCACCAGCCCGCGTTCGGTTTGCAGGGTTTTCTTCCATGCGCTTTTCATGTTTTCTACCCGCTGCTTTAATTCACGAACCTCGTCCCGCACAGCGGCTGCCCGCTCGTAATTTTGGCTGTTTACCAATTTGAGCTTTTCCTGGTTCAAACGTTCAATCTCTTTTTCCAACTCAGCCAATTCCACCGGGCGTACGGCGGAATGAATCCGTTTTCTGGCACCCGCCTCATCGATCAAATCGATGGCCTTATCCGGCAAAAAGCGGTCCGAAATATAGCGATGACTTAAGACTGCTGCCGCTTCCAGTGATCCAGGTGTAAAGGAAACGTTATGAAAATCTTCATAGCGGGACTGTACACCCTGCAAAATGGCAAGAGTATCATCTACTGTTGGCTCATCCACCATGATAGCCTGAAAGCGCCGTTCCAAAGCAGCGTCTTTTTCAATGTGTTTTTTATATTCGTTCAAGGTTGTTGCACCGATTGCCTGCACCTCGCCACGGCTTAAAGCTGGTTTGAGCATATTGGCTGCATCGATAGCTCCTTCTGCTCCGCCTGCGCCGATGATAGTATGCAACTCATCAATAAACAAAATGATATTCCCTGAAGAATGAATCTCCCGCATCACCCGCTTTAGACGTTCTTCAAACTCTCCGCGATATTTTGTACCGGCAATTAAACTAGCAAGATCAAGCACCATAACACGCTTGTTCACAAGCATTTCTGGAGCACTTCCATCTACGATACTTTGCGCCAAGCCCTCAACAATCGCGGTTTTGCCAACCCCAGGTTCACCAATAAGAACAGGATTGTTCTTGGTTCGACGCGCCAAAATTTGAATAAGCCGCTGAATTTCTTTTTCGCGGCCTACTACCGGATCAAGCTTTTCTTCGCGGGCATACTTTGTAAGATCGCGTGAAAACTCATCCAAGGTTGGCGTTGTTCGTTTTTGCGGTTGCCCGGGAACAGCCTTGCGCTTTCTTGGTCCATACACCGGAGGATTCTCGTTTGAAAGAGAACTAGGACCATGTCCAAGCCCGGATAATTCTAGAATTATTTCCCATAAAAAATCAAAATCAACAGCATGCTCGGCCAGATACCGCATACTTATGCTATTTTTTTCTCGGACACAAGCTAAAAGGAGATGTTCGGTCCCAATATATTCATGACCAAACCGTTTTGCCACCTCGGCAGAATCTTCCAAAACCCGCTTTCCCCGCGGTGATGGAGGAATATCGCCTAAAATGAAGCCGCCTCTTTTTTGCGGAATCGACTTTTCAATTTCCCGCAACATATCAACAACATCGATCTCTGCTTTGCGCAGGGCCTTAAAACCCAAGCCGCCGCCTTCTTTTATTATTGCTATCATTATATGCTCAGGTAGCATTTGTTCTGCATGAAAGCGTTTTGCTTCATCCTGTGCAAGAATGGTTAATATTTTTTGTGCCCGTTGCGTCAATCCCTTAAACATAGATGTATCCTCTCATTAACTTCGCCCTCTTACTTATCGTCTTTGTAAAAACACATAAGTTTTTGGCGTAAATAATCAATCCTCGCTGTATCCAACAG
>CAYNNU010000005.1:0-30481 GCA_964398645.1 uncultured Spirochaeta sp. | reverse complement strand
GCTTATGAAAGCCGGATTTTATTTGCTCCAGTTGTTGGCGGTGCAGGTTGCCGAGTCCCTTTTTTTGCGGGCTGTAGATGAAATGCCCATGCGAAATACGGCCAAAGACTTCCGGTGGCTGGTCCACTGCTAAAAACAGGCTAAATACTGATTCTCCAGCCGGAACTGCGGCAAGCTGTGCGGCTTTTTTTTCAATTGCCCGTTGTTTTTGGGCAGACAGGCCTTTGGTATCAATAATCTGGTACAATTTTTTGGCATCTCCAGTCCACAGGAGTTTGTCATATGTGTAGCTGTTACCCTCTTGGTCGGTGGCGATTTTTCGGGCCGGATCGATGCTGCATATTTCGCAGTCAGTATGGATGTCTCCCCCATGAGCGGAAATAAAGCGCTTCAGCTTAAGCGGAAGCTCGCCCGTTCCGTTTTCAGGATAGGCATAATCCTGATAGTTGGCAAAAAAGCCCAGGGAAAAATGGGCAGGTGTGCTTTTAAAAAAATGTTGGCTCACCATATCGATAAAGGATTGGTTTGAGCTGATGCGTGCCAATACTTTCTCGGTTGATCGTTTTGATAGGCTGGTGCGCAGTGTCGTCCATAAAAAAAAGGGGAGCCAGGGAATCCACTGGCAGAACAGGTAGCGGAGATTTTTCGCTGGATTGTAAAAAAAAGGATTGGGCAATTTATTCAAATGAGCAGACATTCGGGTGTAGCTTTTTAGTTTTTTTTTCAGCTTTGAGATAGCAAGGGATTCGGCTGGAAATAAATTCAGCAAGGAGTCAATATAGGCATCAATGTCTTGAGTTGAGTTGTGATGCACAATGCTTTTTTCAATTCCGGTGGAAACTCTGCTAGAAAGCAGCGGTAGGTCAATCCCGAGTTCTTTCAGCATTGGTTTGAGTATGCCGGCATTGCCGATCGCCCGCGGCCCGGCATCAAATAAAAAGCCCTCCCGGATAAACGAGGCGAGTAGACCGCCGCTATTCGAGGTTTTTTCCAGTATCAGGGGGGACAGTCCTGCTCGGGAAAGATAGGCGCCGGCGGTGAGCCCGGACATTCCAGCCCCTACAATGAGGATTTTTGTTTCCTGTTTTTGGTTTTTTATTCCAGATTGCATAGTGCGAGGCTCTTTTTCCAAATTCGCTTCACCTGGCTTAGGTCGCGCGCATGGGGTGCCGGTTTTTCCTCACTGGTAAGATTAAAAAACCGCCCGGAAACCTCTTTCATTTCGGGAGAAGCGGTCAAATAGTAGATTGCCTGGGCCGAAATGAGTGGATCGCGTGCGGCCGAAAGCACGAATGTTTTTTTGAACCAGCGGTAGAGTTTGCCATTATTGCTGCCAATATCGGAGGTAACATTTCCGGGGTGCATGGCATTTATGCGCACCTTGGAATTGGCAAATATGTGGTTGAATTGATGCATGCACAATAGCTGGGCGGTTTTGGCGGCGCCGTAGCTTTTTAAGCCGGTGTACACGTGCCAGCGCCAGTCCAGGTCTTTTAGGTGAACTCCGCCCAAGGCAAAGCGGTGCCCTTCCGAGTTTACGAATAATATGCGCGCCCTGTTTTCCGAAATAAGTTTTTCCTTCAGCAGGTAGGTGAGAAGAAAAGAGCTTAGGTGATTTACCTGGAAAACCATTTCTATTCCATCTGGAGAAAAGGTTTTTTTGGTGTGATATACCCCGGCATTATGGATAAGAACATCGATTGGGCGTTCCATCTCCAAGAGGGTTTTGGCGCACTGGCGCACTTGATCGAGATAACTAAAATCGGTAATCAGGGTTTCTACAGAGCAGGAAAACCGTTCCTCCAGCTCCTGTTTGAGCCTTTGTGATTTTTCCGGGTTGCGGTTAATACAGAGCAAATCAGCACCGCGCTCGGCAAAGTAGCGGGCGGTCTCAAGGCCGATTCCGGCAGTGGCGCCGGTAATACAGACATATTTTCCCTGCATATTTTCTTTGCATATTTTTGGATCCCGCTTTTCGTTGCGCAGAAAATCACCCATGTCGCGAAAGTTGTACTGAAGAATGTATCTTGAAAATGACATTAGCCGAACCTTTTTCTCATAAACCGGCGGTACACCCGGGCAAAGCCGGGTATATTATCAAAAATATCACCCCATAGATCGTAGTAATCACGTTGGTTCACAATCTTGCCATCTTTCAGGCTGATTCTGCTGGAACCAAAGATTGATGAGGAGGGGTAACGCTTGTAGGAGATAATCATTTCCCACTCAACAAAGATTAGATCATCGTTCATGCTGCTGTTGTGGATAAGCATTTCCAGATTTTTGGAACGTTCGGCAAGGCGGTTTGCCATCTCAGTAAACCTTCTTTTGCCGCGGACTTCCTGAACCGAATCTCGAAATACAATATCGTCATGGTAGTAGTGCAGCATTCTGTCCCAGTTACGCTTGCCTGTTGCGGGGTCGAAATCATTCCATAGTTCAAGAAATTGCTGCAAGTCGGTAATGCGATGATCTTCCATAGGTGTCAGTATAGGCTAGAAAGAAAACTTCTGCCAGTTTGAAATTATCTGCTTTTTCCTGTCTTTTGGCTGAAAGTTTTTGTATCTTTCAGAATGAGGAGTATTACAATGAAACGAATAATGCTGGCATGCGTGCTGACGAATTTTTTATTGATAGGTAATCTTTTTGCTGAAGATGTGACAGCCTTGAATGGAGAATCCTCCGGGGATACAGTTGCGGTTGAACTTGCTATTGCCGCAGAGGCTGGCTTTGTGAAGTCGCTGGTGCATACCATCCAGATTGGCCAGAATGGGTATTTCTTCGATTATGTTCAGGAGGGTGGGCAGGAGATTCTTTTGCCGTATTATCGCTACGAGTTACAGATTTTGGCGGCACAAAAACACGAAATTGGCGTTCTATATCAACCTTTAACACTGCAGACCAGAACCAGGGTTGATCAAGCTGGTGGAATAACGATTGACGATGTTACCTTTGATGATGACAGCCCCCTTGATTTGCAATATGGCTTTGATTTTTATCGTTTTACCTACAGGTATAGAATGAGTGAATCTCCGAGCGGTTATGTTTCGTTGGGTGGTGCATTGCAGCTGCGCAATGCCTCAATCATTTTTGATGGCTATGAAGGCGGTAGTGAAGCCCGCGTTGTCAGTCAGGATTTAGGCTTTGTGCCGGTAATATCTTTTGCAATGAGGCGGAATTTTTCCAATGGATTTTTCCTTGAAAGCAGTCTTGATGGCTTTTACGCACCTGTGCGCTATTTGAATCTGGATAATGTTGATGTAATCGGCTGGCTTTACGATGCGGCCGTGCGCCTGGGAACTACTTTGCAATTAGAAGGTCTTTCCGGCCAGCAGGCGGAAGCGTATATCAGCATGCGTGCTTTGGGCGGTGGCGCTGATGGAACCGGTGGTGTTGCAACCGTATGGACGCAAAGCCGCGACACCCCGCGCTATACCTGGAACAATCTGAATTTGCTGGCTTTTACCGCTGGTTTGCGTTATTAGGCGGTTATTTCCCCGAAAGGGCAGCGCGGGCGGCCTCTTGATCTGGCACAAAAAAGATCAGGCCGCCCCTGTTGCTCTCGCGGATAAAGTCCCGCAGTGCGGTGCTTTGGTAGTGATCAAATGACCCAATAATTGCCAGCTTCATGTGGTAGTTGCTGAATTTTTGCAAAAGTTCACCGGCAACGCCTGTTTTTAGATCGAAAAAGTCGGGATGCAGATTATCCTGGTGCAGAATAATGCTATTCGCCCCTTGATAGTTTGCATTTCCCATTACATCCAGCACATCCTGTGTGTCGTGAATAGTGGCTTCTCGTGACTGTACCTGCGCAATCTTTCCGCTGTTCGTTTCAATCATCTTAAACATGTTAAGAGTATACAATATTTTTGCATATTCGTGGGTTTTTAATGGCTGACTAATATAATTGAGCTATAAAAATGACATGTAGAAGGGGGTGATATGAAAGCAGCAAAAGGTATACGAGCTGCTAGTGACCTTCAAGACAAATTTCAAAATGCTCTTCAATGGAATCCTGCTATTCAAGAGCTCCGCTTTTCTTTTCAACCTATTGTGAACATACATAGTGGACAGTTGTTTGGGCTTGAAGCCTTACTTCGTAATTTCTCGCAGTCTGGTTGGGATACTATTCAGTCAGTTTTTGATTCAGCATATGATGCCGGCTTTTTGTATTCGCTTGATGTCTATTTACGTTGCAAAGCCATCAGCCAATTTGCAGCCTTGGGTTTGCCAGAATCAGTAGGCCTTTTTTACAATTTAGATAATCGCTTGTTGGAAACACCAGATTATACAAAAGGAAATACAATAGAAATCTTGCGGCAAAATGGTATTTCTGAACATCGGTTATATTTTGAGGTTTCTGAGCGGCATCCGCTGGATCCTAGAGGCGGAACAACTGCCGGGGATTTATTGCAGCATTACAAGAATCAAAAATTTCATATTGTACTAGATGATTTTGGAACCGGTTATGCAGGATTAAAGATGTTGTACAAGTCTGAACCGGAGCTAATCAAAATTGATCGGTTTTTTATTAATGGAATAGATTCAGATGCCCGGAAAAAAATGTTCATTGCCGGTATTGTTGAAACAGCTCATATTATGGGAATAGTAGTAATTGCTGAAGGCGTGGAAACTGCAGCTGAATATCATACATGTCGGGAAATTGGTTGTGATTATATTCAAGGTTATTATATTCAGTTGCCCCAAGACAGTAGTTTGCCGATTGGGATAGATTATTATCATATCAGGAAACAAGTAGTTGATAATCAACGCACAAGCAGTCAAGCTTCTTTGCATCTTATTCAGCAAGAGATGCTGACTCCACCGACTATTCCAGAGGAAACAAGTTTACTAAAGGCACTTGGTTATTTTGGCAAGCATAGTGATTGGCGGTTTTTTCCAGTGGTTAATGCGCATGGGGAGGCATTGGGAATATTACGGGAAAAAGTCATTAAACAATTTGTGTATTCTCCTTTTGGGATTTCTTTGCTCCAAAATCCTTCAGTTGATAATGACATCCATCATATAATTGATAAAATACCTCAAGTGGAATTGACTAGCCGTTTGGGTAGGGTTATTGAAGCATTAGCTCTAGATCGAACTGCAGAAGCTCTGATTCTTACTCAAGATGGTCGATATTGCGGGATGTTGGATTCAAATGCTCTCGTGCAAATTATGCACCATACCCAATTGAATATTGCCCGGGACCAAAATCCATTGACTCGTTTGCCTGGAAATAATTTGATTCAGGAATACCTTCTTGAGAGGTTTTCGGAGGCAGAAGAATCCTGCCTGCTAGTATATTTTGATTTTGACAGTTTTAAACCGTTTAATGATGTTTTGGGGTTTCGCCTGGGCGATCGGGTAATCCAGCTTTTTGCTGATTTGCTACGGGGAAGTTGGCTTGATTTTCAATCGTTTATTGGTCATATTGGCGGCGACGATTTTTTTCTTGGTCTGCATAGTGTATCGCTAGAATATCTTGAAGATCAGCTCAGTGTTATTCAAAATTTCATGGATAATTTTGCTGATTCTGTATTGGCTTTTTATCCAGAAGAAATCCGAACCCAAGGTTATATTATTTCGCCGGATCGCCATGGTCGAAAGCGAAAATATAATCCAATCAGTGTGAGTGCAGCAGCAGCTTTAGTTGAGAATTCACAGAAGATGATCGGAATTGACGAATTGAGCCGTGAGCTAGCGGGTTTGAAAAAACAGGCAAAAAAAAAGCCAGGTAGCCTAGTGGTTAAACGGTTTTTGTGATTTTCCAATGATTTTTATTTCCGAACGCTTCCGTTATTGAACCAACGCATTACGCCAATTTTATTACGGGCATTGTTGTAAATCATTCCACCGTTCCAGTATTCCAGAGCCGCAATAAGTGAGTTTCCGCCGTCTTCTGCCGTGCTTTCCGGGCCACGGTAATTCGCTAATTCCAGAAAAGAATCAAAGTCGTTCTTGTATAGCGCTAGTTGCCGCCGGTAAAAGAAGTCGTTCCATTCTTCTAGACGTATAAAACCGGCTCCCTCGTCCTGGACAACGAATCTTGCTCGCTTGCGCAGATCGAACCAAATATGGATTTTCTTTGTGATATCATTTTTATTTCCATGTTTAATGCCATTCTTAATTATTTCTGATAATTGTTGATGTAGTAGTCTGCCTTCCAAGTATTCTTCTGGTGCGTCGCTTAGAATAGTCTCGGTGAATTCATGAATTTTTCCTATGTCGCTGGGAAATGAGATTTGTTTCATGCTGCGCGTATCAAAAAGTTCGTTTTCTTCGTCTATTATGAGCTTTCGTGGAATAAACATATGAGCCTCCTGTGTTTTTGGAAAATTATGAAAAAATAGCCCTCTCTGCCTGAGATTTATCTGGGAACACATGTAACAGGCGAATAATATTACTCATGGTAAATACTTTTGTTGGAAGTTCGTTGAGTCCAAATAATGCATGAGAGCCCGAATGGTTTTTCAGCAGTTGGAGCAAAAGAATAAAAGCGCCAACCCCGGAACTGTCGATGTAGTCCATTTGAGAGCAATCCAGCAATACATTTTTGGCGCCATCTTCCACGCAGGTAGTGAATTCTTTGCGTAGTTCACCTGCTGAATACATATCCAGTTGTCCAATGATTGAAATAATGATGTTTACATTACTGACTTTCTCTATTGATATTTCCATATTCAATCTCCTTCTCGGAAAGGAAACGTTGTTTGTGTTAGAAATCATTTAGTGCTCATAACTTAGGGGTTGATTTAATACGTTTCTAAATCTTTCAGGTGAATTTGCTGCTGTAGTATGTAGGAGGTATACATGAAAACCTTAAAACAAGATGTCTTTGTTCGAGTTGAATCAAAAAATATTCACGGCTCTTCGGTTGCGCGGGTTGCAAGTCAATATATGTATGTTCACCAAAATGCGAGCATCGAAAATGTTGCAGATAGTTTTAACAGGCATCCAGAGGTCATGGCTGTTGGGGTTGTAGATAATAAGCGATGTCTGGTTGGTTTGGTAGAGCGATCTTCTTTGTTTAACCGTCTTGGCAAGCAATTTGGCCGAGATTTGCTTGGAAGAAAAACTGTTCCGGAGGTAATGCGTGAACCTGAATTTTTTTATTATGAAAAAAATGTTTTCAGTGTTGCAGAGAAAATATCTTTACAACCAGATGGCCGGCAGCGTATTGAATATTTTGGTTTGGTCGATGAATCAGCTTGTTTTGTAGGGCTTTTTTCCAGTATGGATATTTTTACATACCTTGCCTCTCTTACTCAGCAGGATATTTTATTGGCAGGAAAGTTGCAGGAGCGCATGCAGCATAGAGACGAAGTTTTGCGTGGGGAAAGTAGTGTCAGTTTAGCTGTTTCAAAATATGCAAAAGGTATGGGTGGTGATTTTCATCATCTTGAGCAATTAGAAAATGGAAAGATTTTTATTGCTTTATGTGATGTTTCAGGCAAAGGCGTGTCTGCATCAATTTTAACTAGTATGCTGTGGGGAATTTTGCGGGTATATGACATTTCTCGCGGACTTGTTAACTTGGTCAAAGATATAAATCGGGCGGTTATAGGTTCATTCCATTTGGAAAAATATCTCACTGGAATATTTGCTTTGTATGATGAAACAACTCATGAACTTTTGTTAGCTGATATGGGGCATGGGCATTTGGGTATTTCACGTGGAAAAAAGTTTCGGGAGATACAATTACCACAGACGAATTTGCCAATTGGAATTGATCTGGAGCTTTCTCCCCAACTTTCCCGTATTCGCTTACAGAAAAAGGACACAGTTGTAATCATTACTGATGGCTTAGTTGAACAGCAAAACCGGGATGGGCATGAGCAAACGTTTGAGCAATGGTTTAGAGGGTTGGAAACTGCCGATATTCAGGAATTCTGCTCTTCTCTGATTGATCGTTTTGATGAATACCGGCGTGGGGTTTCTCAGCAGGATGATGTTTCAGTGCTGCTGTTGCGGGCGGAGGGCTGAAAAAAAACCGAAAGGCAAGGCTTAGTCCCTGTCATTTTTGAGATAGCTATCAAAACGGATCGCGTGGCAGGTATAGCCGCCGGGATTTTTTTGTAGATATTTCTGGTGGTAGTTTTCGGCGGGGTAGAAGGTTTGCAAGGGTTCAAGGCTGGTAACTACCGGGGACTGCCAGCGGCCGGATTTGTTTACCAGGGCAATAAAGTCCTCGGCTTCTTTTTTTTCCTCCTGCGTGGCGTAAAAAATGGCAGAGCGGTAGGAGCTGCCAATATCGTTGCCTTGCCGGTTAAGGGTCGTCGGGTTGTGGATTCGAAAAAAGAAATCCAGCAGTTGCCGGTATGAAGTCTTGCTGCTGTCGTAGGTGATTTCTACAGCTTCTGCATGGCCTTCATGGTTTTGATAGGTCGGATTCTCCACATCGCCGCCGGTATAGCCAACACGGGTGCCGATAACCCCAGGCTGCTTCCGTATCAGCTCTTCCATTCCCCAAAAACAACCGCCTGCTAATACAATTATCTTTTTCATACACAAAATATACTAAAAGATGTTGCTTTGGGGACAGTCCCTACTATTTTTGGAGATTATTTAGATATTTGAGATAGCCGCTCCAAAATAATGCGCTCGCATTCTTCCGGGCGCTCTTGAAAGGGGATGTGCCCGGTCTCCGGTAGCAAAATGAGCTTACTGTTTTGCAGGTGTTCATGGAGATTTATTGAGCGTTCGGGAGCTACAATGCCGTCATTTTCTCCGGTAATAATAAGGACAGGTTGTGCAATAGTGTGTGCGGCTGTCTGCCAGTCGGTTGTGCGGGCATCAATAGTATATTGCCAGAGTGCCTGTTCCCAGTCGGCCATTTGGGAGCCACGGGCATACTGGTCACGAATTTCCGGGGTGATTTTTGCCGGATCGTAAAAGGATTGCTCGAGTATGGTATTGCGGTCGGCAAAGCTACGGCGGATGATGCTGCTGCCCAAGGCACGAATAGGCGGTGTCGACATCAATAGACGTATTGGGGCTGGCACCTGCCTGCCGCCGATTGCCGGCGCAACAAGAATTACGGCAGATATTCGCTCAGGATGTGCGGCCGCCGCATCTAGGGTGGCATTTCCTCCGGCAGAGTGGCCGAGTACGATGGCCCTTTCAATCCCGAGTTCATCCAGAACGCAAAAAAGTAGACCCGCCTGCGCCTGGGGGGTATATGGATTTGTGATGCAGCCTTCACTGGCAAAATCGCGAGGCAAAGCTTTGCTGCTGTAGCCAAAGGGCGGACGGTCGAAGGCAATCACGCGGAATTCTTGAGCCAGGGCATCGTGAATGGCAGAGAAATTGGCAAGGTTGCCACCAAATCCGTGCTGCAGCACAAGTACCGGCTGGTCAGTGGCCGTGGGATTCGAGTCGCTGTAATGTATAAGAAGCCCGCCAATAGACAGAAACGACTGGGCATGCGGCAGGTTTTCGGGCTCAACAATACTGCCGGAGGTGCTTGTGCAGCCTGTTGCCAGAAAAATACCCACAATGGCGACAGCAAGGAAAAATTTCCGCAAAAGTTTGTTTGGCTTAGTCATGATACGCAATTACATCCTCCAATATGGTTTGTGAGCCGTTTGCCACGCTGATGATTTTGCAGCCAGCGGCGCTTTTGCTGGTTCCTTGCCGGCCTTTTACCCAACAGACATGAAGAGTCAAGCGTAAATAGGGAATGCCGGGGAAATAGTCGGGTGGTAACTCAATGTTGACAATGTGAAAATCATGAACCTGTAAGGGATTTTCGCACAGAAGCATGAGGCCATCGGAAGAGATGTTTTCAAGCTGCCCCAATAGTCGTTTTTGAATTATATCTTCAACTGGAAAGTGTTCTGGAATGCCATGGCGAATTGTTTTTCTTAGATTATGCATATTAGTTTCATTTTTTGTGTACACTGATTCTCGGTTTTGTGCAATATGAAGTGTAGCTTTGTTGCATTAAAAATATTCAATATGTAATATTGTTTTACGTATATTGGAGGAAAAATGTCTTTTTTTCGAAAAGCCTTTGTGCTTGTAATTGTTTTATTTGTTAGTTTGATGATGACCGCCTGTGCAACAGTTGGTTTTTCCGGTTGGTCAAATGATTTGATTATCCGTGGAGCAGAATCAAATCCAAATATTCTGCCTGAAGGACAGTTGCTTTCCGTTACCAAGCAGGTGGAAAATCCCGAGTATCTGACTATTCCAGCCTGGAATCAGGTGCGGGCTGTTATGACATTGCTAGATAGCTGTAAGGCGCATACCGATATTAATCTTGATGAAAAATATGCTTTGATTGACTACCTTTTCAAGGATTTGCCTTTGAATGTAGAAACCGGTGTTGTTCGCCACGTGTTTTTGGGAGGATATTTTACCGGCGGTATGGCGCTTGAGGTACGGGTAGGCGTTTTTCCTACCGGCCCGGATGCAGCCGCAGATATGCTGATTGTTCTTATGACCAATATAGTAAAAACCAGAGATGGCAAATCAGAGGGTTTAAACAAGGACTTTGGCCTGATTCTTGGCATGGATCAAAATGTTACGGTACTATTTGGCTTGATGGATGGAGTGCTGGTCGATATTCAGCGTGTAGAACCGGAAGATGGTTGGGATTATACCGCCCTGGATGGTGCTGAGCCGATCTCGCAAATAATGTCAATACAATCATATTTAGCAGATCAGAATTTGCAAAATGATGAGTATGCTTTTCGCTTGCTGCCGGCAATTATTGATGATGAAGAGCAGATGCCGGCTATTCGCATAATGGCAATGCTAAAATTGTATGATTATTACCTGCAACAGGAAGACCTCGATTCTGCCGAAGCCTTATGGGATAGCATAATTGCTTTTAGCCCCGAGGTGCCCGGCGACATGACACCGGAAAACCTCGATGTTATGAATGGGGCTTCCATGCATCTACTGCGCCGCTTGTTGGAAAATTAAACCAGTGCTCCGTAGATGCTGCCGGCGAGGGTTGAAAGCCCGATCACTAGCAGGACGTAGACAGCTGTTTTCTTAAAGCCCAGTTCGCGGCCGATTACCAGCATGGATGGTAGTGAAAGCGACGGCCCAGCTAAGAGTAGGGCTAATGAGGGGCCGTCGGCCATGCCGGCGCCGCGCAGGCTTTGTAGAATCGGCACTTCGGTCAGGGTAGCGAAGTACATGAAAGCACCGCTTACCGCAGCAGCAAGGTTAGAAAAAATGCTATTGTTTCCGACAAGTGAGGCAACGTAGCTGGTTGAAATAAGAGCGTCGTGGCCCGGCCGGCCAAGTAGAAAGCCCGCAATTAGTACTCCGCCAAACAGAAAGGGAAATACCTGCAGAGAAAGATCCCGAGTTGCAATGCCCCACATGTACAAATCGGTGCTGTTGAACCAGCGAATTAGGCAGTATAGCAGAAGCAAGGCAAAGCCACCGCTGATCCAGTATTTGAATTGAAAGATAGTATCCCAGATGCTACTGCTACCGGCTGAATCCGCCCAGTTGAAAAAGACAAGGATTCCAATCATCGAAATCATATAGATTAGCATTTGAGAAAGGCTGCGCTCATTGCTTTTTTTTCGGTATCGGAACATGGCGTCAGGTTTTGCAGATTCTGCTGATTTTGCGGACTCTTCAAGGCGTTTTGTATCTTCTGCATGAAAAATTGCTTGCATCAAAAGCCCAATGACAATGGAAAAGATGATGGCGCCGATCATGCGGGCCAGCCCCAGTTGCCAACCAAATACCTTGTAACTGAGTACGATTGCCAGAATATTTACGGCAGGGCCGGAATACAGAAAACTGACTGCTGGACCTAAACCGGCACCCTTTTTATATATTCCTTTGAACAGAGGAAGTACAGTACACGAACATACGGCCAAAATGGCACCGCTTACCGATGCCGTTCCGTAGGCAATTGCGGGGCTTGCTTGGGGGCCGAGGTAACGGGTAATGGCCCGCTGATTAAGAAAAACGGTAATTGCTCCGGCAATAAACAAAGCGGGCACAAGGCAAAACAAAACATGCTCACGGGCATACTCGCCCAGCATAAGGAATGCTTCATTTATAGCCTGGGATACACGCGGAGCATCAAATGGAATATAGTAGGCGGCTAGAAAAAGACCTGCGGTAATGGCCAAGGCGCTATTGGGGGATTTTTTTTGCATGATGGTTGAGTTTAGCACGGCTATACTTGGCTAGAAAAGCCAGTGCGCGCGAATTTTCGCCAACCTGCTTGCCGAAAAATAAAGCGGATGCTACTCCATGCCCGGTGAGTGGTGGTAATCTGCTGATAACCAAAATTCGAAGTTATTATTGCAACCAGCGCGCGAAGAACACTCCTAGCTGGATAGTGCAGGACTTCTTTGTTGGTTAAAAGAAAGGAAAGGAGGGAAGTCGTAATCGCTAGTCCGGTGGAAACTGCGAAAATGAAAGCCAGCATTTCCAAAGGGAGCATGCCCAATGCGATGCTGCTTGCAAGAACGAAATATGCGGCCGTGTTCCAAACAGGGCCGATGAGTTCAAAAATATAAAAAAATGGAAATGCAAATAAGCCTATGCTGCGAAAACGCGGGCGGGCCAGCATATGGCGGTGAAATAGTAGAATTTCTGCCAGTCCCCGTTGCCAGCGGTCGCGTTGGGCAAGGAGATTCTTCATGCTGTCGGGCACTTCTGTCCAGCAATTTGCCGCGTGCTGATAGTCTACACGGTGCTGGATTCCTTTTTCATACAGATGCCGCCGAAGGCGTACTACTAATTCCATATCTTCGCCAACCGTTTCGCGGTGCATCCGCCCTTCGCTGGTTAGGTAGCCGTTTATTTCCAGCACTCGGTCCCGTCGGAAGATGCCAAATGCACCGGATATTATGAGAAGGGCATTCGTGCGGGCCCAGCCTAAACGCCCGTTTATGAAAGACCGCAGGTATTCCATAGATTGAAGAAGAGGAAGAGTTCGCCGTGGCAGGTCGTATCTTTGAATAGTACCCTCTTTTACACTGCAACCGTTAATTGGAAAAACATTGCCACCTATTGCCGCTGTTTCAGTATCGCTGTCCAAGAGGGATTTCATCATGTGTAGTAGTGCATCTTGTTCAAGCAGGGAATCGGCATCGATGCTGCAAATATATTCGCCCCGGGCAAGATTAATGCCTGCATTTAGTGAATCAGCCTTGCCTCCGTTGGCCTTGTCAATGAGAAAGAGATCGGGATAATCGGTGCTTTTGTACGTGCCGTACACAGGTGCAGTTCGAAGTGTGTTATTTTGGGGTGTGGGCGTGCTGCTCATATTGAAGGTTCGAATTATTTGCTGGGTAGTGAAATCGCTACTGCCGTCATTTATTACAATCACTTCAAAATCGGGATACCGAAGGGCCAATAATGATCGTAGATTATCGACAATTGTTTTTTCCTCGTTATATGCTGGAACGAGCACTGAAATTTTGGGCAACATTCCGGGAAGAAAGAGCAGATAGTTTTCGTTCAGGCGCTGGTTTTGTTTTTGCTTGCGGATATGAAGTGCCGATGCCAACGTTAGCAGAAGATACATTCCGTTTGCGGCAGCAAAGAAGGCGGCCAAAAAGAATTGCAAGAACGTAAGCAGAGAAATTGATTGCAAAGAAATTCCAAAGTAGAGAATTACTGGAAAGGCGAGGGATGCGGTGATGATAGTTGCCAACAAACCACGCTCCTTGTGGCTTAATGCTTTTTGAATTCGCTGGTATTTTTGGACTTCCGGCGAAGCCCCCATTTTTCGATATACAGCTGCATGTATGTACAGTCGGCAATCTTCATCAAAGCGCGGATAAAAGGAGCGTAAGTCTGTAAAACGGTCCTTCCATCTTACCAAAGTGGCGGTATCTGCTTTCTCATTTAAGTATGTGATGAATGAAGAATTCAGATCTTGGGCAATGCAATCGGAAACAAGGGCTTCAAGGAGCTTGGCATTCAGTGTTGCCGATAGATTAGCTTGGCTTTGTTGCGGTATTCCGTGTTGCAGTAATTGTTCAAGAAAAGGATGCAACAGAGCGGCAAGGGGACGTCGTAGTTCAAGTTGTTGCCTGCTTTGTTGGGCATACATATCGATTAAAACTGGCAGATGCTGAGGGAGTATCCGAGCCTGAATTTTTTTTACAACAGCCTGTCGAGTTTCTTGGTTTTTTAACAGCATAAGCCATTTATTGTATTTGTGAATGGGGATAGTACTTGCCATAGAAGCGGCGGCAGCACTGCGAACCTGCGCAGAATCATGTTGCTGGAGCTCAGGGTCTTGAAAAAGTTCTGGCAGCCATTTTTCCGTATACTCAATGGCAGTATCAATCAAGTGATTGCTTTTGCTAGAAAACGCGTGCTGCAGTATTTTTTTGCTTATTTCAGTCGGCAGGGCCGGAACAGCTTGTAAGCTGATAAGCATTTCCCAAGGATCTAGTGACCTTGACTCGTTTTGTAATACCCAGGCTGCGGTGCTATCAGCGCGCCAATGCAGCATCGATAAGATTCTTTTCTGAAAAAATACTTGGCTATCTGCAAAGGCTATACGAATCTTTTCTATTATTTCTGCTTGCTGATTCTGTGGCATACGCTGCCCCTTTCGTAGCAGAAGCGCTGCCATTCGTAAGCGTAGATGGTGTTGGCGTTCATGTAGAATAGTAGTCATCAATAATTCTTTTTGATCATCAGCAGGAAGAATAGTGCTTAAAAGTATGCCGCGTTTCCGTGTCCAGCTATGGCGAGAATGCAGCATTCGCTCCAGCTTTTTCTTGAAAGGGTTACTGCTGAGTATTTCAAGGATACTCGCTTGAACCGATGAGGGAAGTTGTATTCTGCTTTGTACAGTTAAAAGCTCTTCAATAAGCGAAAGAAGAAAAGACTTGCTTTGAAAGTGTTTGCCTCTTATGAGGGTTTCATTACTACCAATTTCCAGAGATTGACGAATGCTTTTTTGGATTATTTGTCGCCGTTTATTTTTGAATGCGGCGTGTAAGCTAGAAAGAGGAATTGTGAGAAGCAAAAAGCTGTTTAGTAGAATAACAGCATATAGGATAACCATTATTGCATTCCCTCATGCTGCTTCGTAGCTACATGACGGATAATTCCTAATAGCTCACTCGGCTCAACCGGATGTTTAAGAAAGTGAAAGATTCCAAGATAATGTGCAGTGCTGATCATGTGGGGCGTTTTTTGTTCTGCGGTAATTATCCATGGAATAGATGCAAGTTGTGCATCGGACTTGCTTATTTCACACAGGTGGAAAATATTGCTGCCGGGTAAAAATACATCTGCAATTATTGCGTGGGGTTGAAAAGACAGCATGACCTCTTGTGCATCAATGCTGCTGGTGAGGACTCGGCATTCACATCCTTGTGTGCGTAAAAATCGATCTAGCATGTGGGTATAGGCTTCATTTGCATCCATAATAAGGACGCGCAGCTGGGTTTCGTTATCTCTTATGTCTAATTGTTGTGGGGGCGTATTATGGCAAATGGTATTTCCGCCAAGTGATCTCGCGTACCAAAGGCGGTTAGCCGTATTTTTTTGCAGGATTTCGGCTGCATCCTGGATTGGTTCATTGTTTTTCAATTCATCGATATATGTGATGGCGGCGGTGCAACTGTAGGAAAGGCTGTGTGAGCCTGCCTGGCGAGTTTTTTGCAGTATTGCTTTTGCCAGTTGTGTAGCAGGTATCTTCAGCGAGGGAACAAAAATTGCCCACCAGGCTCCGCTAACCGAAAAAACCAATCCATCTGCATCTTGGGCTGATGTGTGTAATATGAGGGCAAAATCATCTATGGCCTTTTGTGCTTCGGAAAAACCGTGGTCGTGTAAAAGTTGTTGGTAGCTATCCAGGTAGGCGTATAGCAGGGCTCCCTTTTGATATTGCTGGCAGAAGATTGGCAACAAGGGCGAAATAAGGCGTTGAGTTCCAAAGCCATTTTCCGGATCAAAGAAATGCTGGGCATATACGAGCACGGAATCCTTGTTAAAGATTCCCGCATCAGGTGCTGAGTTGGGGTTCATGGCTAAAAGAGATTCACATGCAGTGTTCTCATCGGAAAAAAACGGAACAAGCTGTTGGAGTTGAATAGCAGAAAAAAACCAGCTGAGCATAGGGCGGTTCGTACATACGGCAATGGCCCGGGTATAGTTTTTACAGAGTTGGAGCGAAGAAAGGAATGATTCAAGACCTGCTAGTTGGAAATGGTCTGTTTCCGGAAAAGAAAACAGGATTCGCACTTCACCAGGGTTTTGTTCTGCAAGTAATTTTTGCAGGGCGGTAAGCATCTGCTGGCTATTTTGGCTGTGTAGCTGTTGAACCGAGCATTCCAGAATGCTGATTGTTGATTCCTGCCGTATATTCATAGATTATGATCCTATTTTTCCAATAAGTGCTGTGCGGATATAACTGCCGCGCTCTTGATTGGGGAATTCTTGCTCAAAACTGCATTGAAAATTCCAGTTTTCTCCCACTTGTATTTTGGGACCGCCTCCTATAGTGAAAATAACGTCTGCTGAAGGCCCAAGTGGAAAGACCGCGTATTCAAGACTGCTGGTAATTAACAAGATAAGGTTTCTGGAGAGTGTGAAATCCGCCCAGCCGGAAAGAGTATGTGTCCATTGTTGCTGGCCATAATCGTTTTCAGATTCATATCCAGTATACACGCGAGTGTGAATTCGAGGCCAGCCTGTTGGGTAGATGCTGATTCCCAGCATGGCCTGAGCATACCAGCCCCTGTCCTCGGCAGATTCACTACTAGCGAGCCCCCCTTTTATGGCTGTGGTTACATAGTAGTCAGGTTGTTCGTAGAACAAATCAAAATAGCCGCGAAAATGTAGTTGACTATCGCTATCAATGCCGATGCTTGCGCGGGCCTCGGAATAGAATGGGCCGCCCCATATCCAAATTAATCCCGTTTCACCTCGAAACAAGTGCCAGCTATCGCGGTGCATACTTTCGAATGCCAAAAGCAGTTTTATTTTTTCGATAGGTAGGTAGGCAAAGATGCGGGCATCGGCAAAAGGCGCAACAAAGAGTCCTGAACCATCGGTATTTGGCTGCCAGCTGGATTCAAAGCCTAGATCAAATGCATGGCTTGTCTGGGAAATTGGTAGCAATAGAACAAAGAGGGCAATAATATATCGTTTGCGTCTGTTCATGTATTCAGTATATCATATTTGAACTGGCGAAGCCCTTCTTTTTGTACCCTTTATTCTTTGTCTTCCAGCTCTTTGCTGATGCGTAAAAATTCAGGATGAATCCGCTTAAAAACTTCAACGATACCGGGCTCGAAATGTGTGCCGGATTCTTCGATTATGATATCGTAGGTTTTTTTGTGAGGAAAAGGCGGTTTGTAGACACGTTTGGTACGTAATGCATCATATACATCAGCAATCGCCATTATGCGGCTGCCTAGAGGAATGTCTTCGCCAGCCAGACCATCAGGATAGCCGGTTCCGTCCCAACGTTCGTGATGAGATCGGGTTATTGCAACCCCCATGCAAAGAAAATCATTGTTCTGGTAGCGGTCGTGAACCCTCTGAAGGGTTTCTGCACCTATATTGGTGTGGGTTTTTATTATTTCAAATTCTTTTTTATCCAATCGCCCAGGCTTGAGTAAAATATTGTCAGGTATGGCTACTTTGCCAATGTCGTGCAAAGGACTTGCGTAGAATAGATTATCAATGAATTCAGGAGTCATTTTTTTGGCGTATTGCGCTTCCTTGGCCAATTCGTTTGCCAGTAAGAGTGTGTAGGCTTGAACCCGCTCTACATGTTTTCCTGTGTCGTTGTCGCGGTATTCAGCTAATTTAGCCAGCGCAAAAATGGTAGCAATTTGCGATTCGTATATTTCCTTGTTTTTTTCTGCAATTGTAGCTTCCAAACTGATGTTGTGTTCTGCAAGGATTTTTCGGGCAATGCTGAGTTTCAGATGGGTGCGAACACGCGCTAGTACCTCGTCCACATGAAATGGTTTGGTTATATAGTCGGCGCCACCGGCTGCAAAAGCCCTGAGCTTATCTTCCTCACCGGAAAGGGCGCTTAAATAGAGTATTGGAATGTGCTCTAGTGACTTTTTGCTTCTTAATAGCTCTCCCAGTTCAAAGCCGTCCATTTCAGGCATGCTGATGTCCAATAGAAATAGGTCTGGCGGTTGTGAGATTGCGGCTTCTGCAGCTTCTTTTGGGCGGGTAAAGCTTTGGACTTGGTAGCCGGCGCCTTCAAGCAGGATGTGAAGAATTTTTAGATTATTTGGAGTGTCGTCTACGGCCATGATTGTGTGTGTTTTTTCTTTTAAAATAGTATCCATATAGCTAAAATCTTAATGCGACTGAAAAAAATCAACAGTTGTGTGAAAAAAAATTCGAAAAAATACCAAATGGTAGCTTGTTAGCCTGCAAGACCCAAGAATGCACTGGTTGTTTCCAGTCTTTTGCGGCCTCGCGGAAAAAGGTGCAGGCCTTCTGCATGTACGGCGGCAATTATGTGGGCGTGCTTATCGGCAAGGCCAAGGTTGTGGGTTGAATATAAAATGCTGCGATTACTGTTTTGGCAAATATTGTAAAGAAGTCTGGTGATTTCACTGCCAGCATTCATATCCAGATGAGCGGTTGGTTCATCAAGAAGGATGATGCTGGTGTCCTGAGCAATCGCTCGGGCAATGAGAGCTCTTTGCAATTCGCCATCGCTCAGGCTGCCTATAGGGGCGTCGCTTAGGTGGTCGATACCGGCAAGCTCGAGGCCTTGTTGTATGCTTTGCCGATCAGCTGGCTTGAGCTTGCCGTGCCAAGGCAGGTATGGCGTTCTGCCCAAGGCCGTAAAAGCAAAAACGCTCATATTGTCCCCAAATAGCGGGGATTGCGGCGAGCTACTTCGCGGCGTGAACACTGCCGTAATAACTCGCGCCCGCTGGCCGGGGCTGAGGGCTGAAATCTGCTGGGCTTGGCCGAGCCCGCTATGCCCATCTAAAGTGTGGCGTGTCAGCTGGATTTTCCCGGCCAGCGGGTTTTGAAGGCCTGCAAGTGTGCGAAGCAGGCTGCTTTTTCCGCTGCCGTTGGGGCCGACCAGGGCGACGAGTTGGCCAGGTTCGAGAGAAAGGTTGATGGAGCGAAGGAGGATGTTTTGTGCTTTTTGATGATTGCTGGCTGGGAATCCCACATCCAGCAGTTCGGCTTGCAGACTTAGGGATTCTTTTTGCGCGAGAGCTCTTTCAGTAAAGCTGGTTTTGAACGAACTATCATTTTTAGTGCTTCTTTGCTGTTTATTTCCATACAGACTGCGTAGAAGTACGATTACTACAATTGGGGCTCCGATTAGCGAACTTACAGCGTTGAGGGGTAAAACAGTGGGTAGGCCGGGAAGCTGAGCAATAATATCGGCGGCAATTGCAATATTTGCACCGAGCAAGGCGCTGCCCGGAATGAGCTTGCTATGGTTGCTAGTGCGAAATAAGCCCCGGGCTAGATGGGGTATAGCAATGCCGAAAAAACTGATGGGTCCGCAGAAAGCCGTAACCGTGGCAGCAGACACGGAAACCAGCAGAATAATTGCAAGGCGGCTTTTCTGTAGATTGATTCCAAGGGAGCGGGCATGTTCTTCGCCGGTTTGCAGGGCGTTAAGTGATTTTATGAGAAATAAAGCAAAAACAACGCTCAATATGACAACAGGTGCCATAATAGCCAGATTTTCTGGGCTTACAGCGGCAAAACTCCCAAAGCCCCAGGAGATATAGCGCTGGAGTTGTTGGGCGCTGGCAAACTGCATCATAATACCTGTCCCTGCATTGATAGCAAAACTGGCTAATAAGCCGATTATCAGCACGGTGCTGATGTTGCGTACTCGTTGTGCCAATATAAGGACGGGGATAAGTACAAGCAAAGCCCCGCCAAATGCGGCAGTAGCTGTGCTTGCTTGATTCAGCAGGCTGGAGACTGTTTGAATTCCAGGGATGAGCATAATAATAGCAGTTCCAAGGCCAGCGCCCGAATTAATTCCCATAACCGAGGGACCCGCTAAAGGGTTTCGAAAAAGGCTCTGCATGCATAATCCGCTTACTCCAAGGGCAGCTCCGGCCAGAAGAGCGGCGATTGCTTTTGGAAGCCGAAAAAGGAGTAATATTTGTGCAGTCGGATTATCCGCCGAGGATGTTTTGATTGCGTCGAATAGCTCAGCTGGCTTTATTAGGTTTGAGCCCAATAATAAGCTAGCAAAAAAGAGAATGCAGCAGCCTGCCAGCAAAAATGCAAAGATAGCGTATGTGGAAAAGGAGTTTGCGTTTTTCAATCAATCCTCTTGTAATAAAAAAGTGTGTGCTCGGGTAGTAATTGCGGGTGAAAGATGAATATCAAATCTTTTAGGACTAGATCAGGCCGTACGGTTCCTGACTCAAAATAGTCCATTCCGCCCTGTTCTGTTGTTCTGCCGGTATAATTATACACAGTTTTTTCTACCACAGGACGGAATCTACCTAGTCGCGGCTCGTCTCTTTGTAGCGCAGTCAAGTTTTCCCATCTGCCGGGGTTAATCCAGACATCAGCGTCCGCTGCCTGTCGGTATACATCTTCTAGCGCAAGAAAATCACTGCCATCTGCCTCACTCGCCTGGATCGCCAATTCTCCCCCAGCATCCTGGATAAAACGTGCAGCATAGCTGTTGCCTCCGGGGATTCCCCAGCTGCCGCCGTAGGGTGCGTTAATGAGAACGCGCGGTCTATATGCTGAGTTTGTTTCATCCTCAAAATAATCACGTACTGTATTTTGCAGCATCTGGTAGTTTTCTTCAATTTCCGCAAAGATTTGGCGGGCTTCTGCTGCCTTTCCTAGCAGTATTCCGCTTACGATAATCCATTCAGCCCGGCCGAGGGGGTGGCTTTCCTGCCAATCTGCGTAAGAAATGGAATCAATTCCAGCTTTTTGCAGGATTTGATTCGTATTATCCAAGTCGTTAATCCCGGCAGAGATGAATGCATCTGCGTTTAAAGAAAGCAGCAATTCCAGATTGACCGTTCCGTCTCCCTGACCGATGGCTGAAATCTCCCCTGATTGTACCCTCTCCTGTAGGGCTGGCGAAAAAATATGTTCCGGCCGATCAAAACCACGGATTGCTTCTGCAGCATCCAGCATTTCCAGATGATGAATAACCGTACTGGACATTATCGCCATATTTCGCAAGGGGAGATGGAGGGTTTTGACGTTTCTACTTGTCTGGTTTTGGCTAGACCCAGACTCAGACTCAGACTCAGTTTCAAGTTGATAGCTGCCGTATGGGGTCTGTAAAATCGGCACTTGGCCGCTGCAATCAATGCTGAAAAGCTTTGCCCAACTTGGCGGCGCGCAAATTGCGCTATCGCCAGTCGGAGTGCCAGTCGCAGCCGCAGCGCCACCATCGGCGGTCCCTCCAGATGAACAGCCGGCGCCCAATATAAGAGCAGCAAGAATTAGTAATCGAAACAGTCTAGCGAAGGCATACATCACCTAAGCATTATTGTCATTTTCCTCATTTCTTGCATAGTCTGCTGGAGCACTCAATGCCGGCCGAGTATTATCGAGTTGAAAAAAGCTCATTGTTTCTTCCAGCTGCTCTGCCTGGGCAGAAAGCTCTTCCGCCGTGCTGGCGATTTCTTCAGAGGATCCCGCATTCTGCTGCGTTACCTGATCAAGCTGGGCCAGCGCCTGGTTAATCTGGTCGGCGCCCGATTTTTGTTCATTGCTGCTGGCAGAAATTTCTTGAACCAGTTCCGCAGTTTTTTCGATATCTGCGACCACGGCCGCGATGGTGGATCCTGCCTCTTCGGCTATCAATACGCTGCTTTTTGATACCGCGCCAATTTCCACTGCCGCTTTCTGGCTGCGCTCAGCCAGTTTGCGCACTTCACTGGCAACAACAGCAAACCCCTTTCCGTGCTCGCCCGCTCGTGCCGCCTCTATTGCAGCATTCAATGCCAGTAAATTAGTGTTACGCGCAATTTCTTCAATTATATTGATGCGCTCGGCAATATCTTTCATGGCAGCAACAGTGTCTTCTACCGCTTTGCCGCCGCTGGCTGCATTTTCCGCTGCCTTCTGTGCCAGTTTGTCCGTTGCCATTGCATTATCCGAGTTCTGGCGGATAGATGCTGCCATTTCCTCCATTGAACTGCTGACCTCTTCGCCACTAGATGCCTGTTCTGCAGCGCCTTGGGATAATTCCTGAGCGGCTGAGCTTAGCTGCTCACTGCCGCTGGTAACATTCTGACTTGCAATTTGTACTTCGCGTACAATTTTTTGCAGTTTATCACTCATATTCCGTAATGCCTCTGCCAAGATTCCAATTTCATCTTTTTGATAGACATCGACAGTCGCTGTCATATCGCCGGAAGCAAGTGCTTTGGCGAACGCAACCCCCAGAGCGACTGGTTTTGTGATGCCGCGGGTAAGAATGGTTCCAAGTAGCAGTGCCAGGATGATCCCGAGCAACATACCAACCAAAACAACAGTTACCACAGCCCGAGCTGCGACCTGGCCTGCAGCCGCAGCTTCATCAGATATTTCCAGGTTTATTTCAATCAATTGATCCAGAATTCCCATGGCCTGACCGCTGTCTCTTTCAATATCTTCCAGGACAATTCGGGCCAAATCTTCCCGTGTGGCGTTAATGTCAGCTGAAATAGCGATCAATTCATCAAAATGCTGAAAAACTTCACGGCTGGCTACCTGCATTTCGCTTCGGTAGAGCTGTCTAGCCTGATTTTGATTTCCCGCCCGGGCTGATGTACGGATGGTCCCAACTGCCCGGTGAAAACGGTCGTGGGGTATGCGGATTGTGTCAAGAATAGATTTCAGTTCTGGATTTTCCGTTTCAAATTCCGCTAGCCAATGGCCAAAATTACAGGCTGTAGCGTCATCACCACCGGAAAAGCTTTGGCCTTCCAGCAAAAGCATTGCAATTTTCTGTTCAAGGGCGTAGTGATCGCCACGGAATTGATTTAGGTTTCCGACTAGCTGGGCCGGATTTAGGATTCCGCTTTCCTCATACTCTTCGGTGAGCTCCATCCACTCGTCATTACTTATCTTCCATGTTTGCACTGCTTGTTCAAAATCATTGCTTAAGCGGATTTCTTCATCTGTAGCAGGAAGTTTTAGGTATTCTTCCCAGGCGTGTGCATAGGCATCCCTGGCTTGATAAAAAACTTCGCGGTAGTGGTCCCGCTGTTCCATATTCAGCTGCTCTGAGAGCAGGGTTTTTTGAGCCCCCATCAATTCTTCCAGATGAATTTCTGTTTCCAGTAGGTAACGCACGCTGGGGAGTCTAACCTGTCCGATTTCATGAATGTTGCCGCTTAGGGAAAGTGAACCAAACAGGCCTATTCCCCCTACCAGCAATACAATGCCGGCAACAATAATAAAGCCACCAATTAGTTTTACACCTAGGCGCAGATTTTTCATCCTATCCTCCTGCTATTCCATACTCTTTTAATCATAATTCATCAGATATTATCTTACAAATTTACTTCTACTGAAATTTGCTTTTTCACCGTTTTTTATTATCATTTATGTAGCAAGGAGTATCTATTGTGAGCAAAGTGCTGGTAATCGATGATGAACGGAGTACGCTAACAATAATTCAGTCCGCGCTGGAGACACATGGTTTTCAGGTTGCTGTTTTTGCTGATCCAGCTCTTGCTTTGGATGAAATTAAGCGCGGAGAGGCCATCGACCTAGTTATTTCCGATTATTTTATGCCACAAATGAGCGGAGCGGATTTTTTTCAGGCTCTGCGAGTAGAACGGCCTCATGTCCCGTTTATTTTTCTTACTGGGAATACGGATATTCAGCTTGCTATCGAGTTGGTGAAGAATGGGGCGAACGATTATATAACAAAGCCCATTGTCGTAGAGGAGTTGGTTTTTCGGGCAAGTCGCTGTATTGAAGAGACCGAACGCAAGCTGGCCCTGGAACGTATTGAAAAAGAGCGCGAGCTCATGATTTTGGAAAATGAAAAGCTGGTGAACTGGCGGCAGTTGTATGCAAATAAGGATATTCGTCAAACCGAGCAAATGATTCGGCAGTTATCACAGTCAGTAAATCAGGCTGGAGGATATTTGTGGCTGGATTTGCTTAGGGCAGATTTGAGCGAACCAAAAGAGGGTGGATATTTTTTAACAACTGATGTTGCTGAAATGGTTTTGGATGCAGCTGGGCAGCAAAAACATATTTTTGATTATATTACATTCATTGCTGATATTGATCGCATTGATCTACAGATTGAAAAGTTCAGCATCACATCCCTTTTGAAGGATATAGTCGGTTTTTGCCAGCAGGAGTTGGCGGGCCGCTTTTCTTCGTATGATCGTCAGCTTTCTATCGGTATGCCACATGATGTGCCCAAGGGCCTTGTTCATGTTGATATAAACTATCTTCATCAAATCTTTCATGAATTGTTGGTAAATGCCATAAAGTTTTCTCCTGACAACTCGCGCATTGTGTTGGGAATGGATTTTCAGTCAACAGAGCGAGGGGCGCGTTTGGAAATAACAGTGCAGAATGAGGCCAAAACAGCTTCGGCGCGTGGACCGGAGGGAGACCCCATCGTCGGAATACCCTATGACTTTTCCGAAATGGTATTTGATTTGTTTTATACCATTGAGCAGTTTCCAATCGAGATTCCAGAGGAAGATTGGCGCAGCGGAACCGGCTTGTATGTGTGCCGAAAACTGTTGAAGCGGCAGGGTGGGTGGATTCGTGCCGCCGGAGGCACAGATCATACTGGTAATTCCCCGATTCCTGTTGTTCGTGTTACAATGACATTGCCGGTAGAATAGGATGACGGCGAACCATTGAAAGCAAAATGGATGTCGAATACATAGCAGCAAAGGCTGTAGGAGTAGAGCATGGGAAAGAAGATTTTGATCATTGATGATTCTGCCACTATGAGGCAGATGATCAACATAATTCTCAAAGGTGTTGGCCATGAGGTTGTTCAGGCCTCACAGGGCAGTGAGGGCATCGCGGCTCTGGATGAGAGCTTTGATCTTGTAATCACAGATTACAATATGCCTAATATGAACGGCAGTGAAGTTATTCGTACAATTCGCGCTGGAAGTGTGAACTCCGCCGTGCCAATATTGATGGTCACAACAGAGAGTGAAGACGCAAAAAAACAGGAAGGAAAACAGGCCGGAGCAACCGGCTGGGTAACCAAACCGTTTCAAAAAGAACAGCTGTTGGGGGTAGTGGACAAAGTCCTTTCTCCCAGCGAGTTTTAATGGCGGAATAAATGATTCAGCTGGAGCAGTTGAAAAAACCTGCGCGGACTCGTATCGTCTTTAGCCAAAAGTTGGTTTTTTCTGAAGTGACTGAAATTCATAGCAAAATTGAATCGGCAGTTTGCGATGCCGAAAGCTTGGAGATCGATCTGGATGCAGTTACCGGTATTGATTTGCCGGGATATCAGTTATTGTTATCGCTGTTGCGGACTGTTGAACAGCAAAAAAAGAAGTTAATAATTCGGCCGGGTAGTTGCCGGGATCGTCTGGAAAAAATGAGTGCATTTACCGGTTTGCCGCAGCCATTTAGCGCGTATGAGGGGTGGGACGGGTGAAAAACGAAGCAAACCCCATGGACGTCTTTCGTGAGGAAGCGCAAGAAATATTGGCGGAGTTTGAGCAAACCCTGATTAACCTGGAGCAGTCTCCAGGCGATGTGGATCTGGTCGATTCTGCCTTTCGGAATCTGCATACCCTAAAAGGCGCCGCCGCCATGTTCGGCTTTTCATCCCTTGTTGAAGTTACCCATTTGCTCGAGGCTGTTTTTGAGCAGGTGCGCAGTAGCAAGTCTCCAATTTCTCAAGAAATTATTGATACCGCCTTGCAATCCCAAGATGAAATTTCCCGCCTAGTGCAGGCCGCCCTGGATGGAGATGCCAGTCAAAAACCCGATCCGGCTATCCTTTCTGCTATTCAGCATCTTGCTGGAGATGAGGTTTCCGCGCATTTGGCTTCTCAAGCTGGTACTCCTGCAACTTCCGCCCAGGAAAAACCGATCAAACGAACGTTTCGTATCGAGTATGTGCCTCATCCTGATGTATTTAAGAACGGCGGCAATCCCATTGCCTTATTGAAAGATCTTAAAGAGCTCGGAAATACGCTCATTATTGGTTTTTGTCGAAATATTCCCTCAATATGTGAAATTGATCCAGAAGAATGCTTTTTGGGCTGGGAAATCTTGCTGACTACCGAACAGCCAGAGGAAAAAATACAGGATATTTTTCTTTTTGCTCAGGATTCCCGTCGTCTTGAAATAATTCAGATTGATGGTGAAGATTTTGCTGATTCCGAGGTAGCCTATAAGCGACTTGGGGAATTGCTGGTGGAGCGGGGCGATTTGCAGCCTGATCAGCTTGAGTCGGTGATGGGACATCATGACCAGCTAGGCAAGGTGTTACTGGAAAAAGGATATATTACCGGCGAACAGCTTGAATCAGCCTTAGAGGAACAGCGCTATGTTCGTCATATGAGGGAGAGCCGCCAGAAAGTAGAGCTTTCTTCCACTATCAAAGTGAAAACTGAAAAGCTGAATTCTTTGGTTAATCTCGTTGGTGAGTTGGGAACCCTGCAAGCCCGTTTAGGCATGATGTGCAATGAACGGCAGGATGAAGAGCTGTTTAGCGTAAGTGAGCAGCTGGAATCCATGTTGCGCCAGCTTCGTGAGCTTGCCATGGACATGCACATGGTACCCGTTGGGCTATTATTCACCAGTTTTCGCCGCATGGTGCGCGATTTGGCCACTGAATTGGGAAAGGATGTCGCCTTCATTCAAGAAGGTGCCGAGGCAGAGCTGGATAAAAATGTGCAGGACCGCCTGAAGGATCCGCTTTTGCATATCATTCGTAACTCAATCGATCATGGCTTAGAAACTCCCGAACGACGCCGCGAGCTCGGCAAACCGGCCCAGGGAAAGGTGATAATACGGGCGCAATATTCCGGTGCATCGGTCGTAATCGAGGTTGAAGATGATGGGGCCGGCCTGGATGTGGAAAAAATCCGCGCCAAGGCAGAAGAGCGGCAGCTTATTACCCCCGGCCAAGATCTTAGCGAGCAGGAAATCTATAATTTGATTTTTGAACCCGGCTTTTCCACCACAGAGGTTGCAACCAATGTCTCCGGCCGTGGTGTGGGAATGGACGTTGTCCGCAGTAATCTTGAGTCGATTTCCGGCAGTGTGAACATCAGTTCGGTTCCCGGAAAGGGCAGTATCATGAGTCTGCGTATTCCGCTCACCTTGGCAATTCTGGAAGGCTTGTTGGCTCCAGTGGCCGGCCAGCGATTTCTGGTAAATCTCGTCAATGTAATAGAATGCGTTGATCTGGAAGAGTATGACTGCGATCATGATGAAGGACTTGTGACCTATCGCGGTTCTAAACTTCCCATGTTGAATATTGCCCGAATGTTTGGTTTTACCGACGAGATCAAAGCGCGTTACTTGCTTATTGTGAGCAATGGACAGAAAAAAATCGGGCTTGCCATTGATGATGTGCCGTCTTCCTATCAAGGCGTTGTGAAGCCCCTGGGGCGGATGTTTGCCCGTAACGAAGGCTTTTCCGGTGCAGTTATGCTTGGAGATGGAACCCCCGCACTCGTGCTCGATGTTGAACGCCTATTTCGCTGATTTGTTTTGGTGAAAAATGGCAAATATGTATTCTTCGCAGTATACTTTGAGTATGTATAAAAAAAGCCGTGTATTCTTTGCAGTATGTGTTTTTCTGTTTTCTGCGATCACCGCAATTGCTGCTGAAGTAACAACTGAAGTGCCCGCCCAAAGCAGTGTAGCGCCCACTGAAAATATCGCTCATATGCCCGAACAGGGCTCACATGCTGCTGATTCAGCCGATGCTCGTTTTTTCTTAGGTCTTCTGTACGGCATCGTTGCGGCAATGCTGGTTTACAATGCAACATATTATTTCTTTTTCCATAACCGGGCGCATTTGTATTATGTGTTAGCTTTCTCGTTTTATTTTTTGAATGTGCTTGTTACCAGCGGGGATTTTTATCACTATACATCCTCATTCTTACCTGAATTCTTCTGCGCCTGGATGAATAATTTTGGTTCGCTTCTTGGTGGAATTGCTATGCTGCTTGCTGTCAAATTTGCCCAGGTTTTTCTTGGTACACGCAGGAAGCTGCCTTTTACTCATCGATTGCTGAATATCGTATTGATTCCGGTGGGTATTTTCATTGTGGCTGCCGTTTTTTTGCCTTTTCGGTATGTAACAATAATCGGCAACAGTGTTTCAATCCTCTGGGTAATAGTATTTATTCTGGCTGGAATAATTGCATTTAGTCAAAAGATTGCTGGTAGTCGAACATTTCTGCTCATTCATGGAATAGGGCTAAGTGGGGTCCTACTGAATTCTTTTCGAGCCCTGGGCATTTTGCCACATAACATACTTACTCAGTATGGGAACCGGATTACCTTTGCGATTGCTTCTTTGGTGCTTTCGGCTACCCTTGCCCGTCAAATTCAGCTCATTCTTGAACACCGTATAGAAAGAAGAACTCGTCAAATTAGTAAGCAAAACGCAGACCTGGCTGAAGCGCGGGTACAGGCAGAGGCTGCGAATAGGGCAAAATCAGAGTTTCTGGCAAACATGAGCCATGAGCTTCGCACACCTTTGCAGGGGGTTATCGGGTTTACAGAATTGCTGGGGTCTACCGAGCTTGATGAGCGACAGCGTAGCTATTTGGAATATGCGGAAGAATCAGCAAACACGCTTATGGATCTGATCGGCAATATTCTTGATTTTTCCCGCATCGAGTCTGGGCGTATGCAGCTTGATATTCATACAGTGGACTTCCGAGAGTTGATTAAAAGCACGCTTGCAGTTGTACAGCTGCCGGCAAATCAAAAGGGCCTGCATATTCGGGTCGATATTGATGAGAAGGTTCCACAGCAGATTCAGGCGGATTCGATGCGCTTGAAACAGGTGCTACATAATTTGCTTATGAATGCAGTGAAGTTTACGGATCAGGGCGAAGTGGGGCTTGTTGTCCGGGTGGCCGCAACCGGGGCGAATTCAGTTCAACTTGAATTCCGGGTTACGGATACCGGCATAGGCATCCCCGAGCAACAGCAGAATAAGTTGTTCAAGCCATTTGTGCAGGCCGATGGTTCGATTACCCGCACGTATGGTGGGGCTGGCTTGGGGCTTGTTATCAGCAAGCGAATTGTAGATCAGATGGATGGAGAAATACAGCTTAATAGCATTCCTGGGCAGGGCAGTACGTTCATTCTGTACATACCGTTTCATCTTCTGCCAGGAGAAATTGAGGTAGATCAGAAAGCCAGTTCCAAAACAGAAATACATGAGCTTATTTGCGAGCACCAAGACAGTGAGTTGCGGGTTTTGATTGTGGACGATGCCCGCGATAATCGCATTTTTGTTCGTGAACTGCTGCTTCGGGCGTGTCCGGATATTGTGATTGTAGAGGCTGCCGATGGAAAAACGGCACTGAAGGCTGTCAAAGAACAGGATTTCGAGATAATTATTCTTGATGTGCAGATGCCGGAAAAGGATGGCTATGAGGTAGCCCGTGAAATCCGCCACCTGGCAGATAGCCGCTTGGATAGTCGAACTGATGGGCGAAGTACTCGCATAATTGCTCTTACTGCATCGGCTAGCGAGGAAGATCGTAAACGCTGTCTTGATGCCGGCATGGATGAGTATCTTACCAAGCCGGCATCAGCAGCTGTAATTCGCGCTGTCTTGCAAAGGTTTCTGCAGGACGGCGGTTTAGAAGACAATTCAGATCAGAATGCTGACTAGTTGATATTTCCGTCAGTTCCATAGTTTTCGGCAATAAAGTCGATGTCTTTGTCACCCCGGCCGCTTAAGTTCACCAGAATTGACTGACGTGGGTTCTTTTTTGCCAACTTGAATGCATAGGCAAGCGCATGGGCGCTCTCCAGCGCAGGAATGATTCCTTCCTTTCTGCTTAATTGGAAAAAAGCATCCAGGCATTCTTTGTCATCAGCGGTTTCGTAGATTACCCGTTCCTTTTCCTTGAAATAGGAATGCTCTGGCCCTACGCCTGGATAATCCAAACCACTGGCGATTGAGTATACTGGAGCCGGTTCCCCTTTATCATCCTGTAAAAGATAGCACTTGAAGCCGTGAATAATGCCGGGCTTGCCGTAGGTCATCGTTGCTGCATGTTCTCCAGTGCTTTTTCCGCGGCCAAGCGGCTCAACCCCGTAGAGTTGGCAATCTGGTAAATCCATAAAACCGGAAAAAAGGCCCATGGCGTTACTTCCGCCGCCTACACAGGCAACAACATTATCCGGGTTTTCACCGGTCATTTCGAAAAATTGTTCCCGAGCTTCAATTCCAACAACCCGTTGAAAATCCCGTACCATCATTGGGAAGGGGTGCGGGCCTACGACCGATCCAATACAATAAATTGAGGTAACCGGGTCTTGTAAATAGGCATTAAAGGCAGAATCTACTGCTTCTTTCAGGGTTTTCAGGCCAAAGCTAACTGGTACTACC
>CAYNNU010000004.1:0-32478 GCA_964398645.1 uncultured Spirochaeta sp. | reverse complement strand
AAGCATGGGAATGTGTAGGCTGTGAAGCCGAAAAAATCGGCTGGCGCCGGTGCTTTGCGCGGCTTCGCTGTATGCTATCGGGAAGTCGTTGAAGGCGGTGCGCATGAGTTTGAATACCATGGGAAAGGCCATGATTGCCTGGGTGCCGGCCACCAGCAGGCTTGTCGGGATGATGCTGTGCCAAAGAAGGCGCATGCCCAGGCTGATGGTTACGCCGGAGATTGCTAGTGGTAGAACAAGCAGGGTGTCGATGCCCGGGGTCCGCTTGCCGCGCAGCAGGGCGGCAGCCAGGTAGGCGGCAATGGTGCAGAAGAGTGCTGTGATAGTTGCAATCCCTAGGCTGGAGGCAAGAATTTCAGGGAAACTGGCACGCATGATGTCTTGCAGTCTGCGGTTTTGCACCAGGCCGAAAACGGCGGTAAAGGCATCTACATTCCAGCCGCCAGCTCGAAAAGCTCGAAAAATAAGAGCGGCAAGCGGGAGTAGTACAATTACAGCAATAAAAAGCCAGTAGCCAGCTATTGCTGCCTGTTGCATTGTTCGCAATTGCTTCCAGGGAGTTAGTTGAATGCCGGTTCCATTGCGTCGCGCTGTGTGTCGGGTAAAGAATTGCAGTAGGAAAATCACGCTACCGGCTACCAATATTTGCAGTATTGCCAGCCAGGCCGCATTTTGCAGGTTGAGGTGCTGGAACATTTCCTGGTATATCCGCACTTCCATGGTGCTATAGCGTATGCCGCCAAAAACCAGCACTACGCCAAAACTGACCAGACAATAAAGAAAAACTATGGAAAAAGCCGACAACAGGGATGGCAGTAAGAGGGGCAGGTCGAGATTCAGCAGACGCTGAGAAAAACGTTCTCCAAGTGATCGAGATACATTGCAGAGGGTGTCGTCAACTGCCTGCCAGCCGGTGCTGAGTATCCGCAAGGCTACGGCCAGATTGAACATGACATGTGCCAGGATGATTCCCAGCGGGGAATATACTAGTGAACTTTTGCTGCCCAACAATCCACCAAGCAGGCCATTGCGTCCATACAGGCTAATGACCGCCAGAATTACTATCAGGCTAGGCAGTACAAACGGTAGCAGGGTCAAACTTTGTATGATTTTGCGCCCGCGAAATTGGATGTGAGAAATAAAATATGCCCCGGGTAAAGCAAGTAAAACGCTGATTGCCGCCGATATTCCAGCTTGCGTCAGGGAGAAGGCTATGCTTTTATATACTGCCGGCCGCTGGAGCAAGCGGATCACGGCTCCCGTTCCCCCTGTCGGCATGCCGGCAAAAAGAATCCGGAAAACCGGCGGCAGAATGAGAAGCAAAAAAAAGGCGGCAATCAGCAGGGGCGCGCCGGCCTGCAGGCGGCGCCCTATGTCTGCTCTAAAGGTTTGGTGAGGCAGCTGTTGATTTAGCGTAAGGCATCTTCCCATTCTTCCAACCAGCGGGGAAGATTTTCACGTACATAGGCCGGGTCAAGCCAGACTGGCTGTTCCACTGTGTTATCGCTTACAAAGGCCTCTGGAAGTTCGGCATCAGGATGTACGGGGTACATGAATTGATTCAGCGGGATGAGCTGTTGAAACTCACTACTTAAAATATAATCGATGACCCTCTCTGCGTTCGTGCGGTTTTTTGCGTTGCGTACAATGCCGGCAATTTCGACTTGCAGATAGGCAGCTGAATCGAATAGTAGCGCTTGATAGCGTTCAGTTCCTTCAAATTGGCGGTGATATGCTGGGCTGGTTTCGTAGCTGACAACCATGGGGGCTTCACCCTGGTTGTATAATCCGTATCCTTCGGACCAGCCGCCGGCAACGGTGAGGATGTTGGGTTTGAGGGCTTTCCAATAGTCCAGATAGCCAGGTTCGCCAAAAACCGCAATGGTGTACAGCAAAAAGTTGCGGCCGGGGGAGCTTGTAGCAGGGTTTAGCATGATGATGGATTTTTCCAGGGCGGGATCAAGTAGGGCGTCCCAGCTTTGGGGCAAGGTATCCAGTTCCGTTGTGTCGGCATTCAGGGTGATATAGCCGAAATCAAAGGGCAGGGCATAGTAGTCCCTAGCAATAAGTAATTCGTCTTGTGCCAGTTCGAGTGCAGCTGGCTGATAGCTTTCCAGCAAGTTGTCATCGCGCAGTTGGGGTAGATATGATTGATCCAGGCCGATCATTACGTCAGCAACAGGATTTTCGCGTTCAAGATACAGCTGTGTGTATACTGCACCGGTATCCCCGATCCGCTGAAAATCAACCGTTACATCGAATTTTTCCTGCATATGCTGACTGATAGCATCGCTTAGATCGCTGGAAAGCGAGTCATATCCATAGATGACAACTGTGCTCGCATCGGCTTGAGCGGCTGATTCTTCGCTTGGGGAGCAGCTAGCAAGAGCTATTACAATGGCGCTGAAAAGAATGGGAAAAAAATGTCTGGTGAACATGTTCACCTCCGTATGGATGATCCGGAGGTTTTCCTAGTATGCAGAAAAAAAGAAATCATAGAACATCCCTCCGCCGGCATTATCCGGATCAGGTTTAAGGGTATAATCTCAGCCGGTAGCCTGTGCAACGCAGTAGCCACCAGCACCCCTGCTCGACTAGCATACGGATTGGGCCTGTCGGGGTCAAGGGTTCAGAAGTGGGATGTAGCTGTGCGTTCTGCCGGCCAAAATACTAGGCTACGGCAGGTTTTCTTCTGGCAGTGAAAACTGTACACCAATTGAGCGCAGCTCTATGGGGCCATATTCGTCGCCGGTTCCTGTCCAGCTGCGCCGCAGACTGAGTGGGAATACAAAAAGCCCGGAGCTTTTTCGGACGGCTACCTGGGCAGAAATATACATATAGGAATTTGCTGTGATTGTATTGTCGTTTGTGCTTTCGGCAACAATGCGTTCTTCCCAGTTTTCGCTGGTGACTACAACAGCGACAACATCATCTGGATAATGGTCGCTGTAAATAGTGGCAATCTCCTGACGCAGCTCATCTCCGTCTTCGCCTTCGTAGACATCCTCGGCCATTTCGGCTTCCGAAATGCGACGTTGGGCTGTGCGGTAGGTATTTTCTGCTTCGCGAAGTATTTCATTGGCGTCTAGAGCCAGGCTTGCGTCTTCTGGTTTTACCGCCTTGGCGATTTCGGTGTTTCTACGGATGAGTTGTACGGCGGCGGCAACAAGATCAAGCCGGTCGTAATATTCCATGGAAACAAGCTCGCTTTCTGCCTGGTTCAACAGGCCGGATGCATAGGCATCAAGTCGTCCCTGGGCCTGTTCCAGCAGGCTTTGCATATCGCCCAGCAGGGCACGCAAATTCATCTCTTGAGCCCGTTGATTGCTTTCCATGAATGTTCGGATATCTTCGCTTTCCGGGAAAACAGTTTCCATGTCCTGAATGAGTTGTTCAGTTTGGCTGAAAATACGGTTTGCGCGGGGCATGATTTCTGCTACTTCTTCATCCCGCTGGTAGTTGGCAATGGTTTTGTTTAGCTCATGCAAATCTTCAATGCTGTCGGCCCATTGCAGAAAAACAGTTTCTGCTTCGCTGAGCCTCTCTGCTTCTTCGGCTTGCTCGGCGGCGATCCGTTCTTGTTCTGCTGCAGCTTCAGCTGCTTGTGCATCAATTCGTGCCTGTCGTTTTTCTAACTCTTCCCGGTATTCGGCCAGCCTGCTTCGGCTACGTTCCAGATCGCCGGGGACGGTATTTGCCCCGGGATTCGTTTCCAGTTCGCTGAGTTTGATATCAGCTTCGTCCAGCAAGGATTGTCCTTTTTCCAGCTCGTCCCGGCCGTAGATTGCGGTATATGCTTGTCGAAGCAGTGAATTTACTGTGTCTAGTTGATTTTGGTAGTCGTCGTTTGCCGGGAGCTCTGCTGCTTCCTCGGCAGGTGTTTCCTCGGCAGGTTCAGCTGTTTCGGTAGCAGCCTCCGTTTCAGCCGGTGCGCTTTCTGCCCTGCCTGCTCGGCTTCGCCGCAAAGGGACTTGCGGGCTGGCGGGTTCATTTTCAGCCGCCCGAATCAGAAGTTGCTCCTGTAGCGCCGCTCTGGCCTGGCCGATGCGGATCATTCTGCTTCTTATTATGCTGCTGCTGGCATTCAGCTCTAATTCCTGTGCTGTTTCCATAAGCGCAATTTCAGCGCTGCCAAGTAAGTCATCGGCTTCATCCAAATCCTGATTGTAGCGGATGAGTTGCTCAGCCTGCTGGATAGTGTTGTCTATATCATGGAGGTTATTGCTTTGCGCAAAGAGTGGTGGTGTGAAAAGCAGAAATGTCATTATCAGATAGCCAGATAGTACGGCTAGGATAGTATGATGATTTTTGGTCGGTCGGTTCATAAAAAATGCCCCCAATGCTGTCAGTATTGAACAGAGAGGGGGCAATTGTCAATTATTGCTAGCCGTTGATGTTGATGCGGACACTTTCCGCAGTTGTCGGCTCATCCTTTGGCGGCACGGTGATCCTCAAAATACCGTCTTTCAGATTAGCTTGAACCTGCTTGTGGTCAAACTTGTTCTCGGGGACATAGTATTTCTGATCCTCTACCGGCTTCAGTTTCAAGCGTTGCTTTATGAACTGGGCATTTTCCGGCGGCGTGTATGCCTTGGGTGCCGTGGCAGAGAAAACCATGTAGTCGCCGCTGAACTCAAGGCTGACATCTTCTTGAGTGAATCCCGCGAGTGCAAACTCGAAAATCAGCATTTTGTCTTCGGTGATATACACGTTTGTTGGCGGGTAGGCGTAACTGGGATAGAAATCCCGGTTTTCACTTTTCCCCGAGGGGAAGGTTTGGCTGATGCTGTTGGAAAAATCTTCTGCTGCAGAGAAGACGTTGTCCATCAGTTTTCCTAGGTCTAAAAAATCCGGCTGTTTCATATAGCCCTCCTGTGGCCCTGCGTGCGCAGCGGCAAGTTGTATCGGTCCCGTACGGCAACCTTAGTCTCCATTCGGCAGACTAATACTAATATACTCCTGTTTGCTTTTCTGGTACACTGCCTGCGTGAAGATTTTGTGGATTGGTGAAATAGTAAGTAAGGCTGGAATGTATGCCGTAAAGACGGGGCTCCAACAGTTGCGGCAGGAGCTGCAGCCGGATTTGATTATTGCGAATGCCGATGGCGCGACCCATGGCTTTGGGCTAGGGCGGAATCACTCTTTGTATTTACGCAAGCTGGGTGTGGATGTTATTACGCTGGGAGATCAGGCATATTTCAAAAAGGATATGGTTCAGCATATTCATGGCGCGCGTTTTATTTTGCGCCCGGCAAATCTTCCGCAGGAAAGTCCGGGCCGCGGTTGGATAATCCGGACGGTCAACGACCAGAAGGTTGGAATAATATCTTTTCTCGGCCAATCTGGCTTTGGACGTATGCATGGTAATAATCCGTTTACCTATTTGCCGATGCTGGTGGAAAAGATTCGTTCTGAAACATCCCATATTTTGCTTGAGTTTCATGCCACCACAACTGCCGAAAAGAACACAATGTTCTGGCATGCTGATGGGCGGGTGAGTGCTGTTATCGGTACTGGGACCCGGGTGCAGACTGCCGACGAGCGGGTGTTGCCGCGGGGTACAGCGGTAATAACAGATTTGGGTAGAACCGGAAGCATTGGTTCGGTTGCCGGGCATAAGCCAGAAACGGAAATTGCCCAGTTTGTCCGGGCAATCCCGCTAAAAAGTGAAGATGCCTGGCAGGATGTTCGTTTGCAAGGTGCCTATATTCAGCTTGCAGATGATGGGCGGGCTGAGTCGATAGAACGAATTTCTCGTAGTATTACTGTTCACGGCCAAGATGGTCAGGATTCCGCCCGAAACTCTGCATGATGCGCGCAAAGCGTCGAGGCCGCCGGTCGCCGAGAGCCAACTGCCGGTCGCTGAAACTAGTTTTGATATTTTGCTGCCATCTCGCAGATGGTATCTGACATTCTGGCCAGGCTAATTTGCTTGGTCAGGTAGCCGGCTTCATACGCGATTTTCGGCATTCCATAGACAACGCAGCTTAGGGCGTCCTGTCCAAGGGTAATCGCCCCAAGGGAATAGAGGGTACCGATTTCCCGAGCGCCATCACGTCCCATGCCGGTCATAATGGCGGCAATACAGCGGTTTTTGTATTCCTTTGCGATGGAGCGGAAGAGCACATCGGCGGAGGGGCGGTGGCCGTTTTCGGCCTCGTTGCTTTGCAGGCGGATGCTGCCCGGGCCGTCGCCGTGTCCAGAGCGGACTTCCATATGTTTATCTCCGGGGGCTATGTATACATGGCCTGCTTGGAGAATGTCGCCGTCTTCTGCTTCTTTAACCTCCAAAGGGCAAATACGATTCAGGCTTTTGGCGAACTCGAAGGTAAAGCCAGCAGGCATGTGCTGCACAATAACGATAGGCAACTTCAAGTTGTGGTCTATGGCGGCGAGCATTTTGCGCAGGGCGTTCGGGCCGCCGGTAGATATCCCGATAGCGATAATATCAATTTTCTGCGGAGTAGCTCCTGCCTGCAGTTTTGGTAGGTTGTGGCTCAGCTGGATAGACGACAGTGCTTTGGGCGCTATTGCTGGGGCCGCAGCCGGCCGGGCCGCTTTTTTTGGTTCCGCAGTCTCCGCTGCCGCTCCGCTCGATTTTTCCGCTTGTTCTTGCAGGTCTATGGTCAGCTGTTCATCGTCATCGGCCGGTGGCGGAATAATCTGCTTGCCAATTGACTGGGCATATTTCCCGCCGTAGGCTCTGATAAAGGCCTTTAGATTTGCAGCTACCAGGTGGATATCGGTGGAAATGGATCCGGATGGCTTAGTTAAGAAATCAGCTGCGCCCATAGAAAGGGCATCCATGGTAATCTTCGCGCCCTTTTTTGCAATAGACGAGAGGATTACAACAGGAATCTGAATTCCCTGTTTGCGTTTTGCTTCTAGAAACTCAATGCCATTCATGCTGGGCATTTCGAGGTCAAGAATAATAATGTCCGGTTTTAAGAGGGGTATTTTTTGTAAGGCGAAGTTACCGTTCATCGCCTTGCCGGCAACTTCCATGTCTGGTGCTGAATCTACTATCTTGCCAATTAGATTCCGCATCAGGGCAGAATCATCTACAACCAGTACTTGTATCTTTTCCATATAGCAAGTGCTCCTGACTAGGTTTATGTGCTCTTTCGATACACGCAGGCCCAATCTGTTTTTACAAATTCGAATTTTGTGTCCATGCCGAATAGCGATTCGGAATGGCCAATATATAAATAGGCATAGGGCGCTAGTGCTTGCCAGAAGCGGTCAACCACAGCTTTTTGGGCTGCTTCATCAAAATAGATGAGAACGTTCCGGCAAAAAATAATGTCTAGATCCCGCAGGCCACTGTCATTTTTTAGATTATGGTAGTCAAAACGGATGTTTTTTCGTACCTCGTCGGTTACCTGATAACCGCCTTGCATTTTGGTGAAGTATTTATTTAGGTATTCCGGCGGAACACCATTTACCCGGTTGTCGCTGTAGAAGGCTTCTTTGCCGATCATAACAGATTTCAGGCTGATATCTGACGCAACAATTTCAAAGGTGAAGTCCTTGGGTAGAAGTTCTAGCAAAAGCATGGAAATGGTGTATGGTTCTTCGCCTGTTGAGCAACCGGCGCTCCAAATGCGGATTTTTCGGCTGCCCGCAGCCCGCTTTCTTTCTACCAGATCGGGTAGAACGAAATGCTCAAAGGTTTGAAAATGGGCGGTGTTACGGAAAAATCTGGTTAGATTGGTGGTAACAGAATCAAGAAGCACCTTCAGTTCTTCTTCGTTGCTCTTGATTAGGCGAAAGTAGTCGCCAATGGTGTCTAATTCGGAGCGCTTTAAGCGTTCTTTTAATCGACTTTCCAGGATCGAGCGGTTTGTGCTGGAGAAATGAATGCCACTTTCATTGTAGATGAGGTCTCGAAATTTATCGAAATCGCTGTCCTGTAAAAAATCTGCCATTACCACTTAATCATAGAGAGTTTCGCTTCTGAGTGTCAATGTTAATCTTTGCCGCGTTGACAGATAGGTCCGCTGTCGGAATAATGAAGTTCCATGAAGAAGTATATTTTTGTTACTGGCGGAGTTTGTTCGTCTCTTGGAAAAGGATTGTCAGCGTCCGCATTAGGCAGCCTGCTGGAAAATCGCGGCCTGCGGGTACAGATGGTAAAAATTGATCCCTATATTAACGTCGATGCAGGGACGATGAGCCCCTATCAGCATGGCGAGGTATATGTTACCGACGACGGGGCCGAAACCGATTTGGACCTGGGAAACTATGCCCGCTTTACTGCAGCGCGTCTTACACAGGCTAATTCGATTACCACTGGGCAGATTTACCAGGAGGTAATTCAGCGTGAGCGGGAGGGCCGCTATCTTGGCCGGACGGTTCAGGTAATTCCGCATATCACTGATAGAATTAAGCATCGTATTTTTGGCGTAGGCGAGGCCGAGGACGCGGATGTTGCAATTGTTGAAATTGGTGGAACTGTTGGGGATATCGAATCATATCCCTTTATAGAAGCTGCGCGTCAGATTATTCATGAGTTAGGTCGGCAAAATGCAATTTCGGTTCATGTTACCCTGATTCCGGTATTGGCCGGCGATGAGCTAAAAACCAAGCCTACACAGCATTCTGTAAAAGAGATGCGGGAGATTGGGATTCAGCCCGATATCCTTTTGTGCCGTGCGCCCCGCATTCTTGACGAGGATATGCGCCGCAAGATTTCGTTGTTTACTAATGTTGAGCCGGATGCGGTTATTAGTGCGTATGATGTTGAAACAATCTACGAGGTGCCGCTGGCGTACCACGAACAGGGAGTGGATCAGTTTATCGTAGATCGTATGGGCTTGGCGTGTTCTCAGCCCGAGCTTGCAGGCTGGAAAAAGATTGTACATGTTCTAAAGTCGCCGGATGCTACCGTAAAAATTGCGGTTGTTGGTAAATATATTGAGCTGCAAGACAGTTACAAATCGGTTGACGAATCCTTGTGTCATGGCGGCATAGCCAATGGTGCCAAGGTTGAACTGGTAAAGATTGATTCTGAGCGCCTGGAAAAAGAGGATAATCTTGCTGCAGTGTTCCAGGAAATCTCGGGGATTCTTGTGCCGGGCGGATTCGGCAGCCGGGGCGTGCTGGGTATGGTTCGTACCGCTGAGTATGCGCGGGAGAACGGCATTCCCTATTTGGGCATTTGCCTTGGAATGCAGATTATGGTTATCGAATATGCTAGGAATGTACTGGGCTTGGAAGAAGCTGATTCCAGCGAGTTCGCTCCGGATTCGCCGCATCCGGTTATTAGTCTGCTGGAGGATCAAGTTGATGTGCAGAACTACGGTGGCACCATGCGTCTTGGCAGCAATCAAAGCTTGCTGCAGGAAGGCAGCCTTATTCGGGCGGCCTATGGCGCGGAGGTCATCAGTGAGCGTCATCGCCATCGCTACGAGGTCAACAATCGGTATCGTGAGCGGCTTTCCGAGGCCGGGCTTTCAATTGTAGGTACTACCACAGACGGGAATCTAGTAGAATCAGTGCAGTGGCCGAAGCATCCTTGGGGTATTGGAGTGCAGTTCCATCCTGAGTTTAAATCGCAGCCAACCAGTGCGCATCCCTTGTTCCGGGACTTTGTTGCAGCTTCCTTGGCCTTCGGGGCAAGGAAGGGCCGCGGGGCGGAACAGGCGGTAGACGAGAATTGATAGCGCGCAGGGCTTTTTTCCGTGTTGTAATGCTCGTGTTTTTGCTGGGAATTGCGGCATGTTCGCTGGATTATGATATCGTGCCGGAATCAACTGCTGAGAGCGATGAGCGGCCGGAAATTGAAATAGCCCAGCTGGAGCATTATATTTTTCGACTGAGTCGCTTGCGTCTGCATATTACTGCGGCGGAAAGCGAAACCTATCAGGAGGAAAAAAAACAGGTCCTGCGGGATGTATACTTCTGGGAGTATGATCACACTGGTGCGGTTGCTGCAGAAGGCCGGGCGGACGTTGCCGAGATTTTTCTGGACACAGAGGATGTCCGTTTTGAAGGCAGTATCCGTTTATACAGTTTTGAAGAGGAAGCCGGAATAACGGCTGAATATTTGGAGTGGGATTCCGAGGCAGATGAGCTGCGCGGGGAAAACGACGAGACCGTTGTGATTTCGCGGGATGATGGTACGGCGGTTCGCGGGTCTGGCTTTTTGGCGGATATGCGCAGTAAGGCGCTATCGTTTTCCGGACAGGTTTCCGGAATGTATATTGATTCCATGTCCAGTGGTGATTCAGAAGCAGGGAGACGGGAATGAGGTTTCAGGCTAGATTGCGAAAAGGCATATTGGGCGTTCTTTTTTTGCTGCTGGCTCTGTCTGTGTCGGCGGAAGATGAGCCGCGCCGTTTCTTTTTTCGCGGAGATCGTTCTTCTACTGTGTTGAGTTCTGGCGGCGAACGGACGCGGCTGGAAGGGAATGCCCGGGTTGAAACTGATGGCGTAATTATTTCTGCTGATAGCATTGAGGTATATGGAGAGTCGTTTCGCTATGCTGAAGCGGAAGGAAACCTGAGGGTTTCCGATGCAGACCGCGGTATCGAGCTTACGGCTCAGTCTTTTTTTTACGATCGGGAGCTTGAAACGTCACGGGCGGAAGGCGCGGTGTATTTGGAAGATTCGCGCAATAAGATTGTTGTGCGTGCCGGCTATATGGAGCAATATGGATCTGAGGACATTGTTCTTTTGCAGGTGAATGTACGGGTTTTCCGTGAGGATATGACAGCGCGGGCCGAGGTTGTGCGTTTTTTGCGCGAGCAGGATATGGTTGAACTTTCCGGTCTGCCCGTGGTCTATTGGAAGGGCGATGAGTATCGTGCGGCACGGATCCAGATGGATTTAGAGCGCGATGAAATTGTTCTAGAGGGCGGCGTGCAGGGTACTGTGCGGCTTGATTCAGAGGAAGATGAGCAGGCAGCTGCTGAGACTGATGCCGGGGAGCCGGGCGAGCAGCCGCTTGACGGGGCCGCTGCCGGGGTGCCGGCCGAACAAACACCAGTTGATGCACCCGGCGAAACAAGTGATAGTGAATAGGGGCTGAATGTGTCGGAATTGGCAGTGCGCGATCTTCATAAACGATTTGGCAGAAAAGAAGTAGTGCGCGGAATTGACATGCAAATGCAATCCGGGGAAATAGTCGGCTTTCTTGGTCCCAATGGGGCGGGAAAAACGACCAGCTTTTATATGATTGTTGGCTTTATCCCCCCTACTGACGGGGCGATTTATTTGAATGATGTGAATATTACCGGTCTTTCCATGTATAAACGGGCGAGGGCTGGGATTTCTTATCTTCCACAGGAGCCATCTGTATTTCGGAAAATGTCGGTGGAGGAGAATGTGTGGGCGATTCTTGAGACCCGCCGTGACATCGATGTGCATGAAAAAAAAGACCGTCTTGAATTATTGCTGGAAGAGTTGGGTATTCGGGAGCTTCGTTATCAGAAGGCTTTTACCTTGTCTGGTGGTGAGCGTAGGCGAACAGAGATTGCCCGTGCCCTGGCAATAGAACCGAGCTTTCTGCTGTTGGATGAACCCTTTGCCGGAATTGACCCGATAGCCGTGTATGAAATCAAGGCGATTATTCGTGACCTTGCAAAGCAGGGCATCGGGGTGCTCATTACCGACCATAACGTGCGTGATACTCTGGAGATCACCCATCGTTCGTATATCATTAAAGATGGAATGATCGTGGTTTCTGGGGATAAAGATGAAGTGATGAAAAGCGATGTCGCCAGACGGGTGTATTTGGGCGAAAGCTTTCAGATGTAGGTTTGAATCAATCAATAGTTTGACAAATACGTTTTGCTCAGCAAGAATTATGAATGGAGGGTGAGGTGCAGGTTCAGCGACCGATTCTGACTCAGCAACAAAAACTCAAGCTCAGCCCGCAGTTGTACCAAAGTGTGCAATTGATGGCCTTGCCCTTGGTAGATCTTCGCCAGCGGATAGCTGAAGAAATCGAAGCAAATCCTGCTTTGGAGTTGATTCGGGATGATACGCCGGTATCCCTGGATGAAGCTCCCCCTGCCGATGCCAATCGCGAGCAGGAGTTTTTTCAGAATGATGTTGGCTATGAACCATCGTATGAGGCTCCCCGAACCGGAGGCTATGATTTTGAAGGGATGGAAAGCAATCATGGCTTTATTGAAGGCGCCGTATCTCGTCAGAGCAGTCTTCAGGATCATCTTCTGGAACAGCTTCGGCTTCAGCCAATATCGGATCGGCTGTTTACCGCTGCAGAGTTATTGATTCACTCTCTGGATGATGATGGGTTTTTGCGGGAGCCTTTGACGGAGGTTTTGCCGGCTGAGCTGCATTCCTATATTCCTCGCGCGCAGGAGGTCGTGTCTCATCTTGATCCTATTGGAACCGGCGTAGCGGATTATCGTGAATCCTTGCTGGTGCAGCTTTCCTGCTTGGAAGGGGTGCCTGCGCAAGCCGCAGAAATAATCCGCTCATATCTGGATCAGGTTCAAAAGATGAAGTTTAGCGAAATTGCGCGTAAATTGCGTTGCAGTGAAGAAACGGTTGAGCAGGCAGTCGAGGCAATCAAAACCCTTAATCCCTTTCCCGGCCGTTTATACAGTGTTGAAATGCCGCGGTATATTGTTCCGGACGTTTCGATAGAAAATCTGAACGGTGAGTTGGTTATCGTTATGAATGATGAGGTCATTCCGGTTCTTGGTGTGAATGATTTGTTTTCGGACATTGGCAAAAGCGGCAAGCGTGAAGATCGGGCATTTGTGAACAATTATGTGCGTAGTGCTCGCTGGTTTATTACGAGCATAGAAATCCGGAATCAGACCCTTTTTAAGGTGGCACGGGCTGTTGTGGATTTTCAGCGCGATTTTTTCTTTCGGGGTCCTAAGCATTTACGCCCGCTTACGCTGCGGGAAGTGGCAAACGAAATCGGGGTGCATGAAACAACCGTGAGCCGAATTACCACCGCAAAATATGTGCAGACTGAATGGGGCATTTATGAGCTGAAACACTTTTTCAGCAGTGCTGTGGGCGGGGACATGTCGGCTTTCTCCAAGGAAGGGGTTAAGCAAATCTTGAAGGAGATATTGCAGGAGGCTGGTTCAGAGCGCCTGAGCGATCAGAAATTATCAGATTTATTAAAGAAACGCGGAATATCACTTGCCCGCAGGACAGTTGCGAAGTATCGTAAAGAATTGGACATCGACTCGTCTTACGGGCGATAATACAACTAAGGAGGCACTATGCAAATCAACATTAAGGGAGTTCATTTTAACGTTCCGGACGACATCAAGGAGTTTATTGAGAAGAAGTTGCAGAAGATTGACTTCGTAAAAGATAAAATTATGGAGTTGGAAATCACCATTGCTCAAGAACCCAAGGGCTATGAACTCGAGGCGCATGTGCATTTTCAGTGGGGCAAGGTTGCTCATGTTCAGCTAGCTGATCATAAGCTGCGCCCGGGGCTGGAAAAATTGATTGCCAAATTGAAGGAAAAAGTTGCCAAAGAGAAGGAGATAGCTCAAGAACATTGACCAAGGCATTTACTGTACTGGATTTGATTGATCTCGATCTCAAAGAGCATAATGATCTGAAGCTTCGCTGTCTTGCTGGGCGTTCGGGTTTAGCACGTGAGATAAACGTGCCTGATCTGAACCGCCCTGGTTTGGCGCTTAGTGGGTTTTTTGATAATTTCGGCTTCAATCGTATCCAGGTGTTTGGCCGGGGTGAACAGGCCTATTTGGAGATGCTTGCCCGAGAAGGAAAAAGCGATGCTCTCAAGGAATTGTTTACCCGGGCGTTCCCCTGTGCGGTTTTTACCCATGAGCTGGAGCCAACAGCGGATTTTGTGGCCTTGGCCGAGGAAAGTCAGACGCCAATATTGCAGACGGAATTGAAAACATCCGCTTTCAGTTCACGGGCGATTCGCGCGTTGGCAAGGGTTTTCGCCCCCAAGCAGACTTTGCATGGGGTTTTAGTTGAGGTTTTCGGCATTGGCGTTTTGTTGTTAGGCGACAGTGGGGTTGGAAAGAGTGAAGCTGCGCTGGAGCTTGTTGAACGTAAGCACCGCCTGGTGGCAGACGATGCGGTGGAAATTCGGAATGTGAATGGGAACAGTCTGCTTGGGGCAGGTGCCAACAAGGCCCTTGGTCATCATATGGAGATCCGTGGTTTGGGGATTATCAATGTGACCCATTTGTTTGGAGTTGGTGCCATACGGGACACCAAGCAAATACAATTGATTGTCCGGCTAGAGGCTTGGGATAATTCCAAGGAATATGACCGTATTGGCGCAGAAGAGCAATATGAAGAATTATTGGGGGTCCGGGTGCCCTATTTGCAGGTTCCAGTGAAGCCGGGGCGCAATATTCCCATCATTATTGAAACTGCAGCAATGAATGAACGCTTGAAGAAAATGGGGTATTTTTCCGCCAAGGAGTTTAATCAGAGTGTGTTAAAGTGGTTGGAAACTGAAAACGCACGGCGGTTGTATTTCCAGAAAAATAATCAGTAAAGGGTTTCGTATGATAGAAAAAGAAGTAACAATATTGAATCGCGCCGGTATTCACGCGCGGCCGGCCGCTATGATTGTGCAAACAGCCAGCAAGTTTTCCTCCTCAATTTTTTTGAGTCGGGAAAATGAAAAAATAAATGCCAAGTCTATTATGGGAATTATTACACTAGGGGCCGGCTATCAGGCGGTTCTTTTGGTGACTGCAGAGGGTCCAGATGAAGCTGAAGCAGTTGAGGCAATTTCTGCCTTGTTCGAAAATAAATTCTCCGAAGAATAATCAACAGAAGATAGTATTCCTGTTGCTCGCAATCGCATTCTTTGGCGGTTTTGTGCCGCTTGGAGCTGAGCAATTGGATGTGCAGGCCGCCCGCTCCGGTTTGGAGTTTATTGTCAGTATTGATGGAATAGATTATTCCGAGCTCCGGGGCATTATTGAAGCCGGCATGGTATCGAAGGTCTTGCTACATGTGCAGATTGTTGCTCCTGCTCTGATTGGAGAGCGGCTGTTTACTGATTTTGTGTTGAGCAAACGGGTTTCGCAGGGGTTTTTTTCCGGGCAACCGGAGATTCAGGATTTTCAGGAGAGCGAGGATTTTCCCGAGCAGGAATGCGGTCAGCTATATGTTCCACCTGTAGACTCAGCGGAGGCCATCGACTGGAAGAAGCGCTTTTCGACCTTTCATTTTCGTTTGAACCGGCCATTTCCGGCTGGGGCGCAGGTTCGAGTGAGGGCTAGCTGGCAGCCGATTGAGCCGGTTGCTCAATTTCGCTTTCTGCTGGGTTTCTTTCCGGGGATGCAGTATCATAGTGGGTGGGCGGTTGTTTCCGCAAAGATCAATCAGGAGGCAGGAGAGTGACCAGGCGGAGGGTTAGCGGGGCATCGCTCACTGGAATCAGCAGTCTTATTCTCATGTATGTTGTTGCAATCGCCGTTGTTCTGGTAATCGCTCGGCGTCTTCTGTCGGACGTTTCCTTTTTGGGCAGCATTTCCGGGGTTCTGCTGGTCATCTTTGTCATAGTATTTCCCCTCGCGCTTTTGATTTTGGTAATTATCAATAGCGTTCATTTGGTTAAGGATAGCGTACAAAAAAAACCAGGCAGTGGTTTGCGGATGCGTTTCCTGTTTGCAAATATTTTTATTCTTCTTTTGGCGGCGGTTCCGCAGGGGGTCATTTCAATTGGCTTTTTAGCCGGCGCAATGGACACTTGGTTTAACGAGGAATCGGTACAGGCATTGCGCGGTGGGCTTTCAATGTCCATTGGGTATTACAACGATCAGGTGCAGCGGCTGGAGGATTTGGCTGGTAACGAGGTGTTTCAGCGGATTCTGGCCGATGCGCCACAACAGCCGGCTCAAGCCTGGGCAAACCTGAAAAGCCTGCCTTTAGGAGTGGATGCCCTTCAGTTGTGGGATGCAAATGGGCAGGAAGTCTTTCACGCCGGGGATCCGTTGTTGCGTTTGGCCGCAGAGCAATTGCCGACGGTACGACTAGGGGCCGTTGCTCGTGAGAGCCTGGAAGATGTCGGTTTTATCCGTGTTATTTTGCCGGCAGGTAATCAATCATTGTATCGAGCCATGGCGGCCATGCGGCTTCCAACGGGCTTTTACTTGAATGCGGAACGCTTAACCAGCACCTTGGAATTGTTTGCGCAGGCTGAGCGTTTGCAGCCGGCCTTCATTGCCGGGGTAATGATTTTTTATGCAGCTTTTTCTGTGCCCTTGCTTCTTTTGGCTCTGCTGGTAAGCTTTGTGCTCAGCGATGAAATTATGCGACCAATTGAAAGCTTGGAAGAGGCAACAGTACGTGTTGCAGAAGGTGATTATAGCTATCGTATTCTCAGCCGTTCGCGCGGAGATATTTCTCACCTGGTCGATTCGTTTAATGCAATGATACAGGAGCTTGATTCCAGTCGAAAGAAAATTCGGCAAACTGAAAAAGTTGCTGCCTGGCAGGAGATCGCCCAGCGTTTGGCCCATGAAATAAAAAACCCGCTTACCCCTATTCAGCTTTCGGCAGAACGCTTGCTGCAGAAATACCGGCAAGGAGCAGATGACTTTGAGAGTATTCTGCAACGCTCGGTTTCCTCTATTGTTCGTGAGGTTGAAGGCCTGAGTGCGATGTTGGGAGAATTTCGTAGTTTTAGCTCATTACCGAAGCCAAAAATTCAGCGATTTGAGCTTAAGCCTTTGATTCAGGAATTGTGTGATCTGTATCAGCATGAAACGCAGATGCAGTTTCATTTTAGCCAAATTCAGGATGGCTTCTCTATCGATGCTGATCGGGACATGTTCAAGCGGATTTTGGTGAATATGTGGAGCAATGCTATTGAGGCGATGGGAAAAAGCGGTGAGATAATGATGCGGGCCGATGTTGTGCAAAAAGGCCGCTCCCGCTATGCTCGAATACAAATTACAGATAATGGGCCCGGAATAGCAGAGGATTTTGCAGCTCAGGTTTTTCATCCATATTTTACTACAAAAGATCACGGGACTGGTTTGGGGCTGGCTATTGTTGAGCGAATAGTATTTGACCACGATGGAGCTGTTTGGCTTGAAACAGAACCAGGTGATGGCACGACATTTTATCTGGATTTTCCGGTAAGGGATTAGAGGAATATGGCAAACTTTTTGATTATTGACGACGAGCGCGGAATACGGGAAGTGCTTACTGATATTCTGCAGGACGAGGGTTACTCTGTTGTTTCGGCTGAGGATGGTATTCAGGGTTTGCAGAAGCTCAAAGTGGAGCCGATAGATGTGGTTTTTCTGGATGTCTGGTTACCAAATATGGGCGGAATGGAGGTCCTGCAAAAGATCAAAGAGGATTTTCCGGTAATTGAGGTAATTGTCATATCTGGGCACGGGAATATTGATATGGCAGTTCGCGCGGTTAAGGAGGGGGCATTTGATTTTCTGGAAAAACCCCTTGGATTGGATCGTGTGCTAACTGTTGCTAGGAATGCTTTGAATTTCGAAAAGTTGCGGCGTGAGAATCAGGAATTAAAAATGCAGGGGAATATGCAGGAAATGGTTGGTAACAGTGAGGCCATTGAACGCGTTCGGCATATTATTGAGCAGGCTGGCGGGACCGACAGTCGGATTCTCATTACCGGTGAAAATGGAACGGGAAAGGAATTGGTTGCCAGGGCGGTGCATCGCCGCAGTCAGCGGGCTCATAAGCCGTTTATCGAAGTAAATTGTGCTGCAATTCCTGATAATTTGATTGAGAGTGAATTGTTCGGACATGAAAAGGGTGCCTTTACCGGGGCTGTTGCTCAGCGGCGGGGCCGTTTCGAGTTGGCTGATGGCGGCACCCTGTTTCTGGATGAAGTGGCGGATATGTCGCTTGCTGCTCAGGCTAAAATGCTGCGGGCATTGCAGGAGTGCCGCTTCGAGCGGGTCGGCGGAGAAAAACTCATTTCCGCAGATGTTCGTATAATTGCAGCAACCAATAAGGATATTCAGGAAGAAATTCGGCAGGGGAACTTTCGTGAGGATTTGTTTTTCCGTCTAAACGTGGTTCCAATTTCAGTTGCCCCCCTTCGGGAAAGGCCGGAGGATATCCCGGTGCTGATAGATCATTTTCTTTCGCTATATGCCAGCGAGCATGCTCGGCCCCGGGTGCGGCTGACCGATGCTGCCTTGGAACGCTTACGCAGGCATGCTTGGCCAGGTAACGTTCGAGAATTGAAAAATTTAATGGAGCGTATTACAATAATGGCGGAAGATGATGTGGTCGATGCCGACTTGATTCAGTCCTGTATTGGACAGGAGCATCCAGAGGAAGCAGCAAGCCTTTCCGGCTTTGAGGATATGAGCTTGGTTGAGGCTCGGGAAACCTTCGAGCGTCAGCTTATTGAGTCCAAGTTGAAACAGTGTGGAAATAATATTTCCCGGGCAGCACAGGCTTTGGGCTTGTATCCGAGTAATTTGCATGGGAAGATGAAGAAGTTGAATATTCAAGTTGAAAAGGGAACGACTACACAAGGGGACAACAAGTGAGAGAGCTCACGAAGCGACAGCATGAGGTCTACTCGTTTATTGAGCGCTTTATTGCTGAAAATCGATATCCTCCAACCATCCGCGAAGTATCCGGGGCCTTTCACATTTCAGTTAAAGGTGCCTACGATCATATTGAATCATTACAAAAAAAAGGCTGGATTCGGCGGACGGGGAATCGTTCCCGTTCTCTTGAGTTGTTGGCGCGCAAGCAAGCTGAGTCTGCGACACCCGAGATGATTAGCGTTCCAATTCTGGGTGATGTTGCTGCCGGTCTTCCTGTTTTAGCCGAAGAAAATGTTGATGGCAGGCTGGATTTGCCCGCTTCCATGCTTGGTTCTGGTCAGTTTTTTGGTTTGCGTGTACGCGGTGAAAGCATGATTGAGGCTGGTATTCATAGCGGCGACCTTGCGGTTATTCGCCGGCAGGATAATGCAAATAATTCCGATATTGTAGTTGCCCTCTTGGGTGACTCTGCCACCTTAAAACGCTTTTTTCGGGAGAAGAACCGGGTGCGCTTGCAGGCTGCTAATCCGGACTTCCCTCCAATTTATACTCAGGAAGTGCGCATTCTTGGCAAGCTTGCGCATGTTATCCGGAGTTACAGTTAGATGAAACCCGCGCCTATCCATTTGCTGCTTGGCCCTGATGAAGGAAATAAAAAAGATTTTATCCGCAGCTTAGTAAGTGCAATTGAAAACCGTGATGGGCAGGTTCCAGAACGGCTTGTGATGTATGCCGGCGAGCAAAGCATCGGTGATGCGGTGGCTTTATTGCGGACCGGTTCTCTGTTTCATCCGCATCAGGTGGTTATTTTTCACGGGGCGGATTCAATTAAATCAGCAGAAGATCAGAAGATATTGCAGCAGTATAGTCGCAGTCCTTCTGCGGAAGGAACACTGATTTTGCTGTCGCTAGAGCAAAAGGTTCCCGCAAAGGTTGAAGGCTGTGTGCCAAAATCAAATGTAAAGATTTTTTGGGAAATGTTTGCCAATCAAAAAGAGCAGTTTGTTATCCGGCGGTTGGCGTCTGCCCGGCGCAAGATAGAGCGGGATGGTCTGTTGTTGCTATTAGAAAGCATTGAGGGCACCAGCGATCAGCTTGCGATATATTCTGATAGGCTGATCTCGCTTTTTCCGCCTGAACATATAATTACAGAAGAAGATATCGATAGCTTTTTGTTTCATAGTAAGCAGGAGAGCGTGTTTTCATTATTCAGGGCGGTTTCCGAGCGGAAGCTTGAGCGGGCCCTGGAGATACTGCATACCTTGTTGGTATTGCAGGAGATGAAGTCATTTCAGCTCATTGCGGGGGTGTCCTGGCAGCTGAGGCGATTGCTCTCAATAAAAGAGCGATTGCAGCGGGGAATGGCTCAGGACCAGATTTGGTCAGATTTGAAGATTCGCGGAAAAAAGAATCGTGAGCAATTGTTGCAGGCCTGCCGCAATTATTCGCTGGCTGAGTTACAGGACAGACTTCGTCTTGTGAGCCAAGTTGATACTGCATTGCGGTCGGAAAAGAGCGGGGTGCATGATCATCTTATGCATCTTTTTGTGTTTCGCTTTGTTCGCGGGAGCTGAGTTCCTGCTCAAGGGCAAGAATCAGCTGCAATGCGGTCCCTTCAGAAATAGAAGCGCAACTCATCAGATCTTCGCTTTTGGCTTGGGCGATGGCTTTCAGTGAGCCGAATGTTTCTAACAGACGGCCGCTTTTGGCTGGGCCAATGCCGTCTACGCTTTCCAAAATGCTTGCGCTAATGTCGCCGGAACGCAGCTGCTGGTTGAAGCCGGTCGCGAAACGGTGAGCTTCATCACGGACATATTGAAGTACCTGCAAGGGAGGAGAGCCTTCGGGCAATCTGAGTATTTCTTTGCTGTCTGGAAGGATGATTTCTTCCAGACGTTTTGCCAGTCCCACAAGGGGGATTTTCTCCAAATCCAGGGCTTGCAGGATTGCTTTTGCAGCGTTTACCTGGCCGCGGCCACCATCAATCAAAATGAGATCTGGCAGGGGTTTCCCTTCGTTTACCAGGCGGGTGTAGCGACGGGCGACGGCTTCCCGTATGGCCTCATAATCATCAATAGCGCCCTTGAGGCTACGAATATGGAAGCGGCGGTAGTTGCTTTTGTCGGGGGCGCCGCGGTAAAAACTAACCATGGAGGCAACGGTGTGTTTGCCTTGCAGCTGAGCTATATCAAAACCCTCTATTCGAAGCGGAGGTTGCGGTAGTTTGAGCACGGCGGCGAGTTCCTTTAGTGAGGAAACGTCTCCTTCGCTGCGGAGCCAGTTTGCAAGATCCTGGCGGGCGTTTTCTGTTGCCATGTTAAGAACCGCTGTGTCCCGGGTGCTTTCTGCCGGCTTTATTGCAGTCGGCTCGCGAGCGGGAGTATCCTGTGCTTCTGCATACGGCGGGCTGGATTCTGCTGCGGCTAGCTTGAAATCATCGGAAAGCTGGATGCTTGTGTACATAGATCGCGGCGGGCTGGCCAGGGTGGAATAATAGCGCGAGATAAACTCGGCCATAGCATCTTGGTCATCTTCCACCGAACGTGATCGGAAGGATTCGCTGCCCAGTAGGCGCCCGTTGCGCATTTGTAGAACGGTAAACACACAGAGTTCTTCCTGTCGCTGAAAGCCGATGTAATCGCGTGATTCGGGGTCGAAATCAATTACTGACTGTTGTTGCTGGATTTCGTGCAGGCTGTTAAGGGCATCCCGATACCAGGCGGCATCCTCAAAACGGAGCTCTTGCGAAGCCTGGTCCATTCCTTTCTGCAGCTGGGCTTCGGCTTCGGCACTGCTTCCTTCCAAAAGCATTCGCGCCTTTTCTACCCGTTCAAGGTAATCTTTCTGTGAAATCTTACCGGCACAGGCGCCGGCGCAGCGCCCGATATGAAAATAGAGACAGGGGTTTTGACGTTTTTTTACCCGGCCGCGGCATTTGCGTAGAGGGTACATTCGTTCAATGATTTTCAGATACATATCCACCATTTGAGTGTTTGGATATGGTCCATAGTACGAGTCGTCATTTTTGCTCATCATTCTTGTGCGGAAAATCCGAGGAAATGCTTCCTTGGTTATGCGGATTACAGGGTAGCTTTTGCTATCTTTGAGGTCTATGTTATAGCGTGGCTGGTGGCGCTTGATCAGTGTGTTTTCCAGCAGGAGGGCTTCTTGTTCGGATGAGGTAACGATATATTCGATTTCGACCACTTGCCGCATAAGAACTGCTGTTTTGATGTGGGATGTTGTTGAAGAAAAGTATGACCGAACCCGTTTGCGCAGCTCTTTTGCCTTGCCAATATACAGAATGATTTTTTCGGCATTGCGCATAATGTACACCCCGGGAAGGAGGGGAAAGTTTGAGACGTCCTTTTTCAGTTCTTCATTGTGAAAGACTTGTGAATTTTCCATAAATGCCGATAAACAATAGCAAGAGATGGAACATTACGTCACTAGAAAGAAAAATTCTTTTTCTCAGTTATTGCTTTGGATGCTGCTTTTTTCCGTTTTTTTCGGAAATATGACAGTTTTTTCCGCTGAAACAGTCGAATTCGGCGAAAATGCTGCCTGGCTGGATATCCTTTCGGCGGAGGGAGTTGTTTCAGCTGCCGATTCGGGCCGCATTGTTTTGCGCCTTGCGGATATTCAAAGCAGGATGGACTCAAATACTCAGCTGGCGCTCAGCTTTGATTCCGGACTTGTGCAGGAAGATAGCGCTCATTTTTCGGTGAAAGCAGCGGGAGCAGAAATAACAGATTACCGAAGCGCCAGGGGTAGCGGGGCCGGTTTGTTTTCGGGCAGTCCGATTGTATTGCAGAATAATTATGCTGACTTTTTCCGGCCCGATACTTTGCAGCAGGGGTTTACTCTTAGTTTTCATTTGTATCCTGCGGCGTTGCGGCTGGGCGAAGAAATTTTTAGCTGGACAGGCATGGATGATAGCGGGGAAAAAAATATTGTCCAGAACTTTTCTGTTGTGGTGGAAGATCGTCGGTTGGTAGTCTATTGCGATAACATCTTTCAGGATGGAAGCGGGGAGTACCACAGCGCTCGTTTGTCGGCATATTCTGGGTTGCTACCCCGCAGATGGTCGCATCATTTTATTCGATATGATTCTGCGCTCGGTTTGTTGGAGTATTATGTAGACGGTATTCTGAGTGCATCTGTTTATGTGACGGCGGATGGTTTAGATGACGGCAGCGGCTTTCCCGTTCGTATTGGGAATCTTTCTGGCCGTGAAGTGGTGATTGGGGATGGTTTTTCCGGCCTGCTAGATGATGTGTTGTTTTCTTCCCGCCCAGAGCAGCTTCCGGCAATGCGGAGGATACAGCCGCAGCCCGGATCGGTCGTGTTTGCTCCCTACGCCTTTCAGGATGCCCGGGTGCGGATAGAAGCTATTGATGCTGACTTTTTGTTGCCGGGGGAAACGGCACAGCGTGGATTTTTTCGCATCGGGAATAGGTTGAACCCCGATGGGAATGTTGCGGCAGAATGGAAGGTGCTTTCTGACTTGCATCCGGGACAGGAACGGGGTCGCTATTTGCAGTTACGCTTTGAGCTTTTGCCTGATGGTAACGGCGAAAATGCACCTGCTCTGGCAGCTGTTCGGATTGAATATGAGAATTTGCCGCCGCTTATTTCGCCTGGGAATGTTCGGCTGGAGGCAGTCGAAAATGGGCTTCGGCTTTCATGGGATTCTGTGTACGATCCAACCGTTGGGGGGTATCGCGTGTATTATGGCTGCGCTCCAGGCGAGTATTTTGGCAGCGATTCGACAGCGGGCGCATCGCCGGTTGATGCTGGGAATCAAACTGAACTGATACTTGATGGACTTAGTCCAGACAAGGTGTACTATATTTCGATTGTTTCGTACGACGAGCTTGATCATGAGCTGACAAGTGCTTTTAGCCGGGAGATTCGCGGCAGGCCATTGCAGGGGTCATTGGAAGTGGATTATGACGAGTGAGGAAAAACAAAAAAGCGCCCTGCGTGCCTTGCGCATGCAGGATTTTGCTGTAGCAGAGCAGTATGCCAATGAACTTGTTGAGGAATACCCATATTCCTGGCATGCACGTATGCTGCTGGGAACTGTGAAGACCCAGCAAAAGCAGTATGAGCAGGCCGAAGAAGTTTTTCGTGAGGCCATAAAGCTACAGCCTGAAAATGCTGAAGGCTATAACAATCTTGCTGTTGTAAACCGTCACCAAGGAAAACTGGATGAGGCTCTCGAGTTAGCGCGTACGGCCTTGAATTTCGCGCCGGATCGGGCGGATATTTTGTATAACCTGGGCAATATTCGAAAGCGGATGGATGATGATCAGGCTGCTCAGGATGCCTACCGCCGGGCAATAGAGGTCGATCCTAATTTTGTAATGGCCTATAACAACTTGGGTACGCTTCTCGAGCAGGATGGCGAACATCAAAAGGCTTTTGAGGTGCTGCTGCAGGGGCTTGAGCTGGATCATAATCATCCAATGCTGCGCTATAATCTTGGTATTTCTCAGCTTGAAATGGGCAACTTGGAAGAGGCGCGCGATGCCTTTTCGCATGCTTTGCGTTCCCGCCCCGGTTGGATTGATGCTTTGAACAATCTTGGTATTGTTTTGCAGCGTTTTGAACAATACGAACAAGCGCGGGGAGTTTTTGAAGAAATTCTGGCGCTTTCGCCGGAAAATCCGCGAGCCTTGAATAATATTGCCAGTATTCTTTCGCAGTTGGGGAATTTTGAAGAGGCAGGTGAGTATCTGCGTCGTTCGCTGAAAAAGGACCCCTCGTATGGAAAAGCCGCAGCCAACCTGGGCCAGGTATTAACGCAAACAGACGGACAGGGTTATCTGGATGATTTAGTGGAGCTGGTCGGGAAGAGTCCGGGAAACATTGAATTGCGTTTGCAGCTTGCCGCTTTGCTGAATCGTTTGGAGAAGTACGATGAGGCCCGTTCTCATTTGTGGGAGGTACTTGACCGCGAAGAGATGAATCGGGAGGCATTGCGCTTGCTGGCCAAGATCGCATTTCGTCTTGGTTTGCATGATGAGTCGGCGGAATGTATCCGTCATCTGCAGGAATTGGGTGACGAGGACGATGGTTTTCAGCTTGAGCTTGCTCGGGTTGAGCTTGAGATGGGTTTAGTCTCCGAGGCGGCCAGCCGAATTCAAGAGCATCTTAGGAATAATCCTGATGATGTAGATGCTCAGGAGTTGTTGGCTGAGATTTTGGCGAAGCAGGGAAAAACAGAGGAAGCGGTTGAATCAGTACAGAAATTGCTGGAGCAGAACCCTGAAGATGCCAGCTTGCTATCGGCTATGGCCCGCTTTCAGACGAAAATGGGTAATCGCGAAGCTGCTATGCAGGCAGTTGAAGAATTGATCGGTCTGCAGGGGAATAGAGCCAATGCAGAAGATCTTTCGGCTTTAAATGAAAGCCTCGACTTATATGAAGAGATTGTAACTTCCTTTCAGGATGATATGGGCGACACATGGCAGCGCAGTATTGAAAAACTTGAGCGCCTGGCAATCATTCAAGAAGCTGGGGAAACTGCAGCATCACGGATCGAAAGTGAGCAGATGGAGAATCTGGAAGAAGACGATATGGTTCCGATTCTGGATTTTGGCCAGAGTTTTCTGGGTGAAGATGATGATGGGCTGGTAGATGGTGCATTCGGAATTTCTGTGGAAGAAGATCCCAATGGCCTGGCTGAACGGGCTGAAAAATTATCTGCTGAGCCGCTGATGGCAGATGGAGCCGATGGAGGTTCAGGATCAGGTTCAGGAGGCGGCTCGGATTCGTCTGGACCGAGTTCGGCTAGTGAAGGATCCGGATTTGACTCTGGAGATGGGGGCGCCTCTGGCGCCGGCGGGTTTGGTTCTGGCGGAGGCGGTAGTTCCGAGAATTCCGGCAGTCAGAGCTCAGCAGCTGATCAGTTTACCGATGATGACGTTTCCAGCTTGATGCAGCTTTTGGATGATGCGGAGGCCGCAACCCAAGGTTTATCGAAAGATGTTGCGGAAGCACCGGCTTTTTCTGGCCGAGGGGGTGCTGGGGATTCGGCACCCTTGAGTCAACAAGCTCCGCAAGAGCCATATCCGGCTCCGCAGATGCCGCAGCAGATGCCGCCGGTGCAATATCCCCCCATGCCGCCAATACAGCCGCAGGTGTATATTTCCACCCCTCAGCAGGTGCCGTATCCGGTTCCGCAGCAGATGCCTCCGCAGCAGATGCCGCCAATGCCAGCACAGGCGCCGCCGCAAATGCCATCAGCGCCGCCGGCATCATCTCAGTATGCGTCAAATCCATATCCCGAGCCACCGGCTGCGCGCCCGGGCTTTCCCGACACCTCCGAAAAGCAGGTTCCGCCGGAAATGGATCCGCATCGTGCATCTGCTGCAGCTGATACTTCTTCAATCGATTCCCCTGATCCTCAGTTGAATGAACCGGAAATGCCCGGCTTTGCTGGTGATGATTCTTCTCGGGGGCCATCTCCGGAACAACAAACCTTGTGGAAACCGGATCATGTTTCTAGCCAGGAAGAGATTAATCAGCAGGCTCAGGCGAAGATGCTGTCTTATCTTATGGATATGACTGATAGTCTTCCCGGAGATCAGCAACGAGATTTTATCGAAAGTGATCTTCCCTTGCGTATTGAATCAATTAAAAAGCGGCTATTAGGACATAAGGGTTTGCTACAGGCTCAAGAAATGCAATCCGCCGCCAGTGGTCAGCAGGGCGGAGCGGATAAAACCGGCCGGGTAGACCCAAAACGCCTTGCAGAGACCTTCAAATTCATTCAAGATATGTCGGTATCCTATCCCGATCATCGTGTGGGTGAGGCTTTGGGGGCGCGTATGCGGAATATTCTGCAGCGGATTGAGGAAATCGGGAAAAAAGACCTGACATCAAATCAGGATACCTGAGGGACCCTGGGCGCCGAATACGAGAGTACCGGAATAATCGGATAGGATACATGACTCATTGATGATGAAGGAGCGTTTCATGGCACGAGAACATTCTGCCGCGACCCTGCACCCCCTGGAAGTGAAGGTATTGTTGGGATTTTCTGCTGGGGAGCAGGTGTATCCTGCGATAATTGTTGATCGTTTACAGTTAAATACCGGGCAGGCGAATCAAGCTGTTAGTTGGCTGGCTCAGAAAGAATATCTTGAAGAGATTGATCGATCTATTCGGGTGAGTTTTGAACTGACTGAACTTGGCGAGGATTACCGCACAAAGGGATTTCCAGAGGAACGGATGATTCGCCAGTTTTCTGAGAGTGGCGCCTTGAGCCTGCCTGACTTAGCCAAGGCAACCGATCTGCCGAATAAAGATGTGGGGTCTGCCTATGGTGCATTGGCAAAAGCAGGCGCCGCGTCGATGGATGCGGAAAAACGGGTAAGCATCAGCGTAGAAAAGCTTCCGCCATATTGCGATACAATCCGCTCTCTGTTGGATAAGGCTGCGGACGGCATTCGTTTGAATCAGGAAGACCTTACTGAAGAAGAACGCGCCATTATGAGCGGAATTAGTAAGAAGCGAGGTGCTTCGGTGGTGCCGTTTCGGCTGGTGGAGCGTGAAGAGGTCATCTATACGGTGTCATCTGCCGGGGTCGACGCAGCGAAAGAATTGGCAAAAGAAGGCATTACTGGCGACGAGGCCGGCCGTCTAACCGCTGAAATGCTGAAAGATGGAAAGTGGAAGGATGTTCGCTTTCGCAGTTACAATGTAAACACGCCACCTACCCGGGTTTTACTTGGCCGCCGCAATCCATATTGTCAGTATCTTGATTGGGTAAAAGATCGGCTTACGTCTCTTGGCTTTGAGGAATTCGATGGGCCGCTGGTCGAGACCGAGTTCTGGAATGGCGACGCTCTGTTTATGCCGCAGTTTCATAGTGCCCGTGATATTCACGATGTGTATTATCTAAAAGAGCCAACCCATGCGCGCGAAATTGAACAGCCCTACCTGGATAGGGTTGCGGCTGTGCATGAGAATGGCGGTGAGACCGGTAGTCGGGGTTGGGGGTATACCTTTGATCACGATTTTACCAAGCGCTTAGTTATGCGCAGTCAGGGAACGGTTTTGTCAGCGAAACAACTGCACAAGGCAAAGGTTCGTGGCAAGTATTTCGGGATTGTTCGCTGCTTTCGCTATGACCAAGTAGATGCCACGCATCTCTCGGACTTTTATCAAACTGAAGGTATTGTGCTTGGAAAGGACGTGAACCTTCGAAATCTTCTGGGGCTGTTGGAAATGTTTGCGACTGAAATTGCCGGAGCCACCGAGGTGAAATACGTGCCGGGATATTTCCCTTTTACCGAACCCTCGGTCGAGGTGCATATCAAGCATCCTGAATTGGGCTGGTTTGAGTTGGGCGGTAGCGGGATTTTCCGTCCCGAGGTTACTCGTGCCCAAGGGATTGATGTTCCGGTTTTGGCTTGGGGTCTTGGTATTGATCGAATGGCCTTAATGCATCTGGGATTGAATGATTTGCGGGAGCTGTTTTCCGGGAATATTGAGAATATACGTTTGCGGAGGGGGAAATAAGCATGCCGAAAATCGAAGTATTTCAAGATGCACTGTTTGCCCGGATGGGCGAAAAACTATCAGATTCTGAATTGGAGTCCTTGCTCGAGTGTGCAAAGGCTGAGCTGGATGATGTAGATAACGAAAATGGATTGTTCAAGATTGAGTTAAACGATACAAACCGGCCTGACCTGTGGTCTACGGCTGGACTTGCCCGGCAGCTTTCTGTTTACCGGAAGTTTCGGCCAGCTCCGCAGTATCACTTTTTTGCGCGACCGGGCGAAAAGCCGGATGCAGCCTACCGTATCGTTGTTGATCCGTCTGTAGAAAAAATTCGTCCCTACATAGTTGGTTTTGCTGTAAGCGGAAGCCCGGTAAACGAGGCGGAGCTGAATGATATCATTCAAACCCAGGAAAAGCTGTGTTGGAATTTTGGTCAAAAACGCAAGGCTATCGCCATGGGTGTGTACCGCCTCGATCTAATCAATTTTCCCGTGAAATATGCGGCAGTAAACCCGGACAAGCAAAGGTTTCAGCCTCTGGGGCTGGATTCGGAAATGACCATGAGGCAGATGCTCAGCGATCATCCCAAAGGGCAGGAATTCGGCAGTATTGTTGCCGATTTTCCTAGCTATCCTTTGCTCACAGATGCTGAAGGGGACGTTTTGAGCTTCCCTCCGATCATCAATAGTAATCGCATTGGGGCGGTGGAGGTTGGTGACCGAGAATTGTTTGTGGAACTGACGGGAACTGATATGCAATCCCTGCTGTTGGCTGCTTCTATCGTTGCCTGCGATTTTTCCGATGTTGGATTTACTATTCATCCTGCTCAGGTCGAGTATCCTTATGATACACCGTTTGGACGCACCGTACAGGTACCGATGTATTTTCAGCAACCTCAGCGTATTTCTTTGGAAGATGCAAATAGCCTGTTGGGAAGCAATGTAAGCGCAGAAGAAGCGGTGCAGGCTCTAGAGCGCATGGGCGTTGAGGCTACACATGACAACGGAGACATTGAAATTCGGCCGCCTGAATATCGAAATGACTTTCTTCATGGAGTTGATATTGCTGAAGACATTATGATTGGTCGCGGCATGGATAGTTTTGCGCCGGAAATGCCGCGGGATTTTTCTGTAGGTCGATTGACGGCTGTTGAAGAAACCGGCAGACAAGTAAAATCTTTGATGGTTGGTTTAGGTTTTCAGGAAATGATTTTTAACTACCTAGGTTCCGATGTGGATTATATTCAGCGGATGTATCCTGAAGATGCTCAGGAGAAGGCGCGCAACAAGGCTGTGCAGATTGCAAACCCCATGTCGGAGAACTATGCAATTGTTCGCCCATCTATACTCCCATCACTTTTGGGTGCTGAGTCTATTTCCGCTGCAGCGGCATTTCCCCACAAGATATTTGAATTTGGAAAAACGGCGAGGCTCGATGCGCAGGATGTTCAGGGCTCTGTCACTGAAAATATGTTGGGCTGGATACATGCCGATTCCGAGGTTGATTTTACTGAAGTAAGCTCCCAGCTTGCGGCGGTGCTTTTTTACCTCGGGCATGAATATCATTTGAGCCCCGCTGATGACCCTCGTTTTATTGCCGGCAGAGCCGGTAATATTCAGGTTGATGGCAAGAGCATCGGTATTATTGGTGAGTTGCATCCTCGCGTGCTTGAGCAATGGGGTATACGAGTTCCAATTACCGCCGGCGAAATGTGTGTGGATTTTTTGTTGTAAAAATCCACACGCAATGCCTGAAACGGGTAGCCAAAACTGATTCTTCATACTAAATTCATATTGTGCACGAAGGTAAGAAAGATTCCGGGTTGCCGAGTGTAATGGTGCCGTATCCGGGACCAGTTGGTGAGGGGTGGCAGGATATTTTTTTATATCTGCGGCCGGAAACCAACGGGGTCGAGATCGAAAACGCTATACTGAAAGTTCTCAGTAAGCAACCGGGCTACCGAACAGATTTGATGCTCGCCTACATGGCAAATCTACCAGGTGAATTTATGATGGCAAACCACGTGGTGGAGAATCACTACCAGGTGATGCTTCATTTTGCCGTTCATGGTCGGGATGCCTTTACCCCGCACATGCGGAAGGTTTTTTCCGAATATTTTGAAACCGATTTTTCTACGGCAAATATTTATGGCTCTTTTACTGCTTTGCGGTCTTTTCGTTTGAGTCCGGAAGAGCTTTTTGATTTGTGGGTAGAGCCGAAGGATCTGCTTGAAATCAATGGCCAGAATATTAAACGGGTCGGTGATAACTTTATCGTCAACTATAGTATTCCGGCTTTGCTGCATAAACATTCCCAGCAAACAGATATCGCTGTTCTCATGTTTCGTACTCGTTTAAATTATTCTCAATTTGCCGCCACAGTGGAGCAGGTCCGGGAGTCGCTGGTCGAGATGGGGCATTTGCAGCCGGGGCAACCCTTGGGACGGATTTTCCACTATACCAAGGGGCCGATGGGCCAGCTGTTGGATGGTTTGGGGTATTTGTACCGGGAAAACGGGGAGCATGTGCCCTTTGAGGATGTTTCTTTTGCCCGCTATTTGCTGGATAATGGGGTGCCGATGCAGGTTATCCTGAATCTGGTAAAGTTTCCGGTTGTTGTTATGGATAATGGGCGGGAAGTGAATTTTTTTCGTCTAACCAGGGGCTCCGATTATCGTCATTGTCTGGATGTACTGCGCCGGATTCGCAGTCAGTATATTTATACCCTCGGGGTTTTAAGCCCGCGGACTGCAGACAGAAAATAATTCCATAAATCTTGATTTTTTCTTTTCTTGGTATATAGTTATGTTGAGGTGGTGGTAGTATGAAGGCGAGATTGACAGTATTGGCTTTGGTGGCTCTTTTTTTAATGACTTTATTTGGGTGTGAGGTGCTGCCCCCTGCTGTAGAAGATCCTGAAGTCGCACCCCAGGATGTGCTGGAATATCGAAAAGCCTCTGTTGATCAGTATGATGCAGAATTGACTTTTGAAATTGATGGAATGGTTGCCATTCAAGGGCCGATAGAGCGCTGGAGTGGAACGGTAATTGTTGAAGGTGATGAAGTGGACGGAACGGTTCAGTTTCATTTGCCTGGGTGGCAGGTGTTGTTGCAGGGTTTTCAGCTATCTTTGCCCGTCGGGGCCAAAAAAGTTACCGTAGTTATTGATTTTGAAAATAGCGATGGCGTGATAACTCGCTACACTGGTGTTGCTCATATAGTAATGAATCCAAACAAGGTGAAGGTTCACATCAAGTTAACTGGTGAGATAATCAATCCAGATGACGGGGATGACGACGACGATGATATTATTCCTGCAGATGAAGACCCATTTTATATTACGCTCATTCACCGTACCAAGGGATATCCGATTTTTGATGCAACAGCTTCGTTTTACCTTGATGATGAGCTAGTTCGCGAGTTTACGATAACCGAGACAGCGAATGAAGTGAGCTTGCCCGTGCAGGCTGCTACAGTTGCTGAAATTGATCAGCCGTATACATATATCATAAGTCACCCTTCATACGCATCTTTGTATGGGACAATGAAGGTCGGACAAAATGACTGGGAAGTAGATGGTGAATATATGAGCCAATATTACATGTATGCCAACTATGTGCATTACATGGATTTTTTGGGAGAAGATAACGCATCGCCGGAGCTTCGGAATCTGTCCTACCCCAGTACTGTGAGCAGTAATGTAGCTGCTTTTGATATTGTAGTAACAGCCTATGATGATATCTTTTTGGGAACAATCGATGTTCGCTTGAATGGGGAGCGTTTGTATACCCGAGAAACAGCAACCCATACTCCTGGGGTTCACGATGGGGTATATGATTTTATTTTTACCGCCAACAATGATCAGCTACACAGTGGCAATAATAATCTGACTGTGTCTGTATATGATACATTCGGAAATGTAACAGAGGACTCTGGGATAATATACTGCCCATAGATTTCTGTAGTTGCCTGTTTATTTTTCCAGCGGTATACTTTCAAAATGAGTCAGACGGTGATGTCGTTTTTACGGCGCGTTATTCCTTTTCGCTTTCTTTCTTTGGAGCGGAAACAATGGTTGGTTCAGCGGCTCGTTCGAGTTGAGTATCAAGTTGGCGATATTATTATCCAGCAGGGTGATCCAAAGGATGATTATGTCTATTTGATTGAGTCTGGCTCTGTCGATGTGCGTGATCCCCAGCGGAAATTCGTTGCCCGTTTGAGCGCAATTTATGAAGGCCATTATTTTGGCGAGTGGGAGCCGCTTTTTTGCATTCCCCGCCGTCTGCAAATTTCCGCACGGGAGAAGGTCGTTTGCTGGCGAATGGAAGGCGGTGTTTTTTTGCAGCTCCTGCAAGACTCTGCTGAGTTTGCCTTGGCTTTTGGCACAACCTTGCGGGATAAGCAAGGCATTTTTGCCGCTTTTGACCGTTTTCGCTCTGAACTTTTGCGCGCTGTTGGAAGCGGGACTATCT
>CAYNNU010000003.1:0-33660 GCA_964398645.1 uncultured Spirochaeta sp. | reverse complement strand
CATCCTTACCGGCTTCATGTGCTCTGCGGGCAGACTCGGCACTGTATTCCAGATGAGGCAAAACAGCAATAGTTAGGGGTGCAGGTACATGCACAAAGGCTTCCAGCTGATTCAGATTATAGCCAGCATCATCAATGACAAAAATCAATAAGGACTTGCGTGCATTAGTTCTTTCCGGCAGGGCCTGATTATGCGGAGCACGATCCGGCAACGCTCCTTCGGCCCCCTCTGCTGGATATCCATCGGTTTGCAGATGCGTTTCATTGGTGCTCTCGGCTGAGTCGATACCGGGAAAAAGCACAACCGATACAAGGGCCAAAACAACAGCACCTACAGCAGCCAATAATGCGATTTTTAGCGTTTTCAGAATAGAAAAAGACTGAGCTGTTCGTCTGCCTTTTCGTTTACTACTTCTCTTCGCTGTTTTTTTCCGCGCCGGTTTTCGCCGAGCACTACTACCGGCGGGTTTCTTTCGCTGCTGAGTTCTGGAAGCCATCAAGACAGACTACGCAGTCAGAAGTCCTAAGTCAAGCGCAGGCATATTCGCGCATCTGCTCTGCTGACTTTTGCAGCTTGCGTAATGCACGGATTTCTATCTGCCGAACTGTTTCCGGGCTGATACCCAAACGCTCACCAATACTCTTGAGAGTCTGACGTTGTTCTCCATTCAAAGCAAAACGAGAAAGAATAATAAGCCGTTCCCGTTCCAGCAGTCCCTGCAGCATACGCATGGTTTCTTCTTCTACCACTCGTTGCATTAAGTGCTTATCTGGGCAATAGGAATAGTCTTCCACTACATCCATCAAGGTTCCGCTTTCATTGCGCAAATTTGATTCCAAGGAAATCATTTTATCTGCCATACCAAGGATTTCTACAACATCTTCGTGATCCATATCCAACTCGGCTGCAATTTCATATTCATCCGGAGTGCGCATCATCTTCTGTTCCAAAGCCTGAACTGTTCGCAGAATTCGTCGCAAAGCGTATTCTTTTCTATGGGGCAAACGAATCATGCGTTGCTTATTGGTAATTGCGCGTGTAATGGCCTGACGAATCCACCAGGAGGCATAAGTACTAAAGCGCACATTTTTGCGATAATCAAACTTTTCCGCGGCGCGCATTAAGCCAATGCTACCTTCCTGAATCAAATCAAGAACCATCTGCGAGTCTGAGGCATACCCACGGGCAATACGAACCACAAGGCGCAAATTACTATGAATCATCTTTTGCAATGCTTCTGAACTTCCGGCGCGAATTTTTTGCGATAATTCGCACTCTTCTTCAGCGGTCAGCAATGGATACCGCTTTATCTGGTCAAAATAGGATTGAAGACTATCGCTGTCATAATTGCTGTATTTACCCATATAGCACACTCCTACACAGTATTATGCAATCAGCGTGCCATCCATGGAAAAATTTCAAATATTTTTTAAGTTGTTATTTTATAGAGAATTAAAAACATCTCCTTTTCAAAGAGTACAAAAAAAATGGTTATTGTCCACTTTTGTAGACAACAACCATCCAAATTCTTTTCAAATTTTCATATAGTTTTTACTATCAGGGTTGCTGTGCCTCGTATGCTGCTGCGCTTCTGTTCCGCGACAATTGATCATACATAGCATCTGCAATGCCAAAAGCACCATCAAACGATAGATCGCGGGCGCGTTCCATGGTCAACATATCCTGAAACACCTTCTCCGCCTGTCCCCCGTAAAACAAACCATCTTCGGGTTTGAGGGTATTATTCATTGCATCAAGCATTTGTTTAATAAACAGTGCTTCAAATTCGCGGGTAACCTGGCGTAACGCAGCATCACCTACCCCAGCCTGATCAACACGGGGAGTTCGTGGCTGCGATAAAAATCTGGTAAAATCAACCTGGCCATTTGCATCTATCATTTATTTCCCCTGAGTACTAACGCTTCATATTCACAGCGGTACTAAGCATTGAGTCTGATGTCTGAATAGCCTTGGAACTAAACTCATACGCCCGCTGCGCTGTAATCATATTAACCATTTCCCGAGCAACATCCACATTTGAATTTTCAATAAATCGATGCTGCAGCTGTCCCATACCATCAAATCCCGGAATACCGGCAATTGGATTTCCTGAAGCTGCACTTTGTGTCAATAAGTTTTGACCCACTGCCTGAAGTCCGCCGGGATTGATAAAACGGACCAACTCCATCTGACCAATGAGCACCGGATCATCCTGACCTGCTAGTTGAACCAAGACTCGGCCATCCTGGGTAATATTAAAACTTTCCCGCACGGCACCCTCTGGCAGCACAACTTCTGGCACAACCTTATAGCCCTGCGAGGTAACCAACTGTCCGTTTCCATCAATTTTAAACGCACCATCGCGAGTATAGGCAAATGAGCCATCATATTGCTGGACACGAAAAAAACCCTCACCAGTAATTGCAACATCACTCACATTTCCGGTGCTTTGAATTGAACCTTGAATAAACATTTTCTGCGTAGCCGCTGCCCGAACCCCGTGACCAACCTGCACGCCCACCGGCACCAGTGTTTGCTCTGTTGCTGGAGTTCCAGCTGTTCGCACTGTTTGATACATCAGATCTTCGAAATCAGCGCGGTTTCGCTTAAAGCCGGTTGTATTTACGTTTGAAAGGTTATTTGCAATGGTATCAATGTTAAACTGTTGTCCAATCATACCTGCTGCTGCAGTATGCAATGATCGCATCATATATCTATTCCCCCTTGGCCTACATCAGCCGTAATATTTCATTTAATAGTCGTCCGGTCGCCTGATCTTGAGACTCAATTACTTTTTGATTAGCCTCATATGCGCGGTTCACCTCTATCATCGTTACCATCTCGGTTACCGGGTTTACGTTGGATGTTTCCAAAAAGCCCTGCTCGACTACCGGTCGTGCATTGAAGTTAATTGGTAAAGATTCGCCGGAGTTTTCGTTGGTGCTCAGCAAACTGCTTCCCTGCTTTTGCAAGTAGCGTGGCTGGCGCACCTGCTCCAGGCGGATAACATCAACAATTCCAACCTCTTCCCATTGATTTTCCCGAACTGAAACCAAGCGCTGAAAATCCCGGGCAAATGTTTCGTTTTGGAAAATTCTTCCCTGGCGGTCGATTACAAAATTATTTTCCTTAATTTGAATAGGCCCATTCTCGCCCATAACAGGATAACCTTCTTTTGTAACCAGCATACTTTCTGGCCCAAGATGAAAAGAACCGTTACGGGTAAGGCGCTCACCATAGGGTGTGTCAACAACAAAATAGCCTTCACCCTCCAGAGCAAGATCAAAGGGGTTTTCGGTTTGCTGAAATGAGCCCTGCTCGTTTACCGTAAAAACTTCATTGGTTTCAACACCAGTTCCCAACATGCCCACAACTGGAGCACGATCAACAGAACCTAAAGGCAATTGAACCTGGGTGTTATCGTTAAATCGACGCAGCAACAACTGAGGAAATGCCCTATCCACAGCAACATCACGCTTATAAGCAGTCGTATTAACGTTTGCTAGATTATTGGAGACCGCATCCATTCGATTCATTTGCGCGATCATTCCACTGGCACCGGTATAGTATCCTTGTATCATACTCATACTATCGGCGGAGAATTTGCTTGAATTAACAGTTTCGCATTTCTTGGGAAATTGTTTGACACATATTTTGTCAGGCTAATAGCCAGAAGTGGGAATTGAACCCACGACCTGCTCATTACGAGTGAGCTGCTCTACCGCTGAGCTATCCTGGCAACTGGCTGATATTATACCGGCGGTAAAGAAAAATGCAAGTTGAGAAAACTGGCTATTCGAGAGCTTTTCGCTTTGTGCTTACCAAACGGGCGAAATCGTTAATATTTTTCACCAGGATTTCGCCCTTCTTCATTTCCAGGCGTCGTTGTGCAGAAAATTGATTGAGCACCTGTCGGCAGGTTTCAATCTTAATACCTGCCCAATGGGCAATGTCATCAACTGAAACATGAAAGACGCGCTCACTTTCATCCCATACATCATCAGCTTTTTGCGGGTTTGCCTCATCAAGCATCAAAAAGACATCTGCTACCTTTGCCTGAACATCATCAAGGGTAAGAATGAGAAAACGCCGACGCTGATCATATATACGCTTTGTGAAGAGTTTTAACAATTTAAGAGCGATCGCAGGATTCCCTTGCATGAGAATGCCAAAATTTGCCCGATTGAACTCCAGTGCTTTTACATCGGTTACCGCAATTGCGTTAGCTGAACGCGGTGCCTCTTCCAAAATAGCCATCTCGCCGAAAATCTCACCCGGCGCCAGCACATCTATGGTCTTCTCAATTTCGCCGATTACACGCGAAATCTGCACCTTTCCCTTCTGAATAAGATAAAACTTATCACCCGGTTCATATTCGCAAAAAATAACCTGACCAGGCTTAAATAAAACAGCAAAACGCTCAAACGCTTCCAGATTCATACGGTATCCTCCGAGCGGTGCAAAGCATCCTGTGCCTTTTTCTTAATATCTTCTTCAATTCCTTCCAAGGACAATATTCGTTGATAAAAAGCCTTTGCCTTATCGATGTTTTCCATTTCATGATATGAATCAGCAATACACAAAAGAGCCTGCCCAACCCCGGGAATACCTGGATATTTCTGCACAACCTGTGATAAATGCTGAACCGTATCTTTATACCGCTGCATCTGAAACAAACAACGGCCCATCTCTACCATGGAATTGTTGCGAAACTCTTCCTCTTTGCCATTTTTTGCTACCCAAGAATAGTTTTCAAAAGCTTTTTCATATTCTTTCTTTTCCAGAAAGCGTACTGCCGCATAATACCGCTTGGAAACATCAACTTCCTGTTCTTCCGCCCCTTCCGATGCGGCAGGAGCAGGCGCACTACTTTCACTGCCGGCGCGGCGAGAACATGACTGCAAACCTTCTTTTGCCCGATCCAGGTATTTTCCTTGCGGATATAACTCGAGGTAGCGCTGAAAGGCATACACTGCCTGACTATTTAGATTATGACGCTGATAATATTCAGCAGTATTGATAAGCCCCTGTTCAGCTCCCATCTGAGCATCTAATGACAATAGGGCGCGAACCTTGCTATGAACGCGGCGAAGCTGGTTGGAAAAAACCTTGAGCATTTTCATTACAACCCGGCTATTAGATGCGGCGAAACTTTCAAATTCTTCAACGCTGAATACCAGAACAATACAATCAGTAATTGCGGTTACACTTTCTTCACGGGGATACCGGCCCAAGGCAGATTTTACGCCAAAAAACTCGCCTCGCTGAATAACCTCCTGCAATTCCTTACCGGTTTCAATATCACGGTAATTGACTGCAACGCGACCCTCTTTGAGAACAAAAATTTTATTACTCACATCACCTTCAAAATAGACAATTGATTGAGCTTTATAGTTAACTGGCCGAGGCACCCGCTACTCCTGTATATTCATACTGCCTTAACTCTAAACACTGTGAGCAAAATAATCAAGGATAGGGCTATCTACTTGACGATACTTGCTGCTATCGACAAAGTATATTCCATGCGAACGGCTAGCTTTTTCGCGATCATTTTTTTCTTTCTCATTACTACCCCAGCTATGCTACTAGCCGATGCGCCAATTCTACCTTCACTTAATGAATCCGACCCGCTTTTTCAACAAATTCGAGGTGATGTCGAACGGGCATACCGCCCTGATGTACCGCCTCCCCCACTAACCCTTTACCGCTATCAGGCGGGGGAAAATGAAACGATTTTTTCCATTGCCGCGCGTTTACTCTTGCCGTACAGCAGCATTGCCACTCTCAATTCTATTACATATGCATCACAAAGTGTGGGTGGCAGACTATTGTTAATACCAAACCAGGCAGGGCTGTTCTCACAAGAAGAACGCAGCGAGGGTGCAAGTCAAAGTCTGAGCCTTGAAAGCGAACACCTTGGCAGCCGCCACTGGTATTTCTATCCCGGCAGTGATTTTACCCCATCGGAACGTAGAAGCTTTTTTCAGCAGCAATTTACCTTTCCGGTCACAAATCCGCGAATTACATCCCCCTTTGGTTTTCGAAATAGCCCCTTTACTGGCCGAAGATTGATGCATTACGGCATTGACTTTGGCGGCATAGAAAATAGCCCCATACTTGCAGCTGCAGGCGGAGAGGTTTCAAACGTAGACTGGAGCCCGCTACTTGGCTTTTTTGTAGAAATATCGCATGATAATCACCTGACAAGCATGTACGGCCACCTATCCCAAATTACCGTCAGCTATGGTCAACATGTTCGAAGGGGTGAGCAAATTGGCAAAATGGGAACAACAGGCCTAACAACCGGCTCACATGTCCATTTTGAAATACACAGGGACGGTATTCCAGTTGATCCGGCATTATTTTTACCAGAGGTAAGGACAAATGATTAACACGCGTATTCCACTTATCTTTTGTCTCTTTACCATATTTTTTTCTATTGCTGTCTTGCCACTTGCAGCCTTCAATGTCTTCGACGGAAGAGTAATCGAATATCTGGAAATTCCTGATTCCGTCTTTCCTGAAGATGAGAGTATTTTACGGGTTGGACAACTGTTATTGATTAAAGGCCTTCCACACCAGTCTGAACTGGCAGAAGGATTGGAAATTCGTATTCAACCTCCGGCAGAAAGTGCCGGCGGCGCCAGCGCATTTGCCGTGTATGTATTCAGCGGAGTACAAGAGCGTGACGGAAGCCCCGTATCGAATACCGTAGAAATCGGTGAGGTAGGCAGCTTTCAGGGTCAAAGAATCCTTATGGAAATTCTCCCGCCCCGTGGTACTTTTTCGATTCGAATCCCAGGCCGAAATGAGCACACTATCCGCGGTGGTATAGACTCACGTGTTACTCATGCCGTAAGCCAGGAAAATAACGTAGTGGCAATAACCATCCAGCCAATCATGAAAGGTTTGCCACGGGATGTACTAAATGCCCCCTTTTCCATCACTGCGCTGCCATTGCTTACAAGCCGCGGCGGCTTACATATTTCAGTCCTGTCTCATAACGGAGAGGTTCTTACCGCTGATGAAATGCAAGACCGAAATCTCAGCCTGGAACTCGATCGCTTTGGAACCATGGAGCCGAACGAGACAATCTACATCCAACCCGGCATTTATCAAATTTTAGTCAAACATGGGGATATTCTGTACGCAAGTGCTCAAGCAGGAGTCGAACAAGGATCGGTTGAACACGCGCGAATCACTCTGCCAAGGCCAGAAAGTCAAATCACATTTGAACTGCCTAACGAGGTCATTGTTTTCATTGACGGACAAGCAATTGAAGAAGACAGGATCACCCTTCCGCCTGGAGAATACACGATTCAATTACGCTTGGGTAGCTATCAGCAGGAACATAAAATCAGCGTACAAGCTGGACGGCAATACACGGTAGGACTTGAATTGGGAGTCAACATCGATAGCCAGGGCGAAAACCGTCAAAACACCGAAATATTGCATAATGAGTAACTTTTCGCTATGCTGACGGTTAAGAGTATGTCGGATTCGTCCGATATACAAAAGTGTCAGCGGTGCAGTTCCCCTCCCAGTTTGCTGTACTGTTGGCACCCAATGGGTAGGGCCGGTTCGCAAGAGCCGGTCTTTTTTTTGTCATCATTTTATATGTTTCACGCTCACCCTAAAAAATAGCTGCATTGACAAATACGAAACTGATAAGTAATCTTGGAATATGAAATTAACCAGACCAATGAAGATCACATTAAGTGTGCTGACTGGTCTCGCCGGAATTACAGCACTGGTTATCGGAATAAGTCTTGGTCTGGCTATGGCAACAATGCGCAATATTTCAGACTTTGATTCCATTGCCGACAGATCTACTGCCCTGCCAACCGAAGTATACGATATACATGGAACCCTAATCACTCAGTTTTTCTCTGACGAAAAACGTGAAATTGTTTCACTTGATGAAATGCCAAAGCATCTTATTTATGCACTTATTGCCCGCGAGGATAATAATTTCTTTGAACATAACGGGTTTAGCCTGCGGGGTACAATGCGGGCAGCCGTCAATGTATTGATTGGATCATATTTTTCCGGCGGCTCAACTATTACCCAGCAGTTGGCCGGTCATATTTTTGCCGACCGATCTGAAATCAGTGTAACCAGAAAATTAAGAGAATTGTGGTGGGCATTCCAACTCGAGCGTCACTGGACTAAAAACGAGATACTTGAGCAATACCTAAACCGAATGTATTTTGGCGCCAACACATATGGCGCAGCAGCCGCAAGCAAATTCTATTTTAATAAAAACGTACAGGATATCACGGTTGCCGAATCTGCTATTCTTGTCATCCAATTGGCAAATCCTTCTCTATATAATCCATTCCGCCGCCCAAATGCCGCACGAAAAATCCAGGAAACCGTTCTTGATAAAATGGTTGAACTGGGTTACATAACCCGAGAAGAAGCCGACAGATCTTTTACCGAATACTGGGCAAACTTTGACTTTTCCCGAGCAGCATCATCGACCGCATTTTTTAACCGCGAAGACCGAGCACCATATTTTAGCGAACATGTTCGAAATCAATTGCAAAATGAAATCCTTCTCGGAACAAGCGATATCTATCGCGATGGCTATCGAGTATATACCACCCTGGATTTGAATGCTCAGGAGTCTGCTCAGCGACATCTCAGCCAGGGAATACACAACTCAAATCGCATTTTTTCCAGAGGGCAGGAAGCGCAGCAAGCCTATGTTGATAGTAGATTTGTTCCGACAATTGATATGCTTAGCCTCGCCTTCAATATTCCTGACATCCACGTTGCTGATGCCCGCCAATTACAACAGGCAAAAGACGTATTTTTGAACGATATCACCCCTGTTCTGGATATGCTGGGCTTGCAATTTGCGGAAAATGAACAGCAGCCCGTCAGAATGACTGCCCGAGCTGCACACGAAGCATTGCTTGAAATGGAAGATAAGACCACTGTTCAAGGCGCCCTTATTGCACTCGATCCAGAAAACGGTCACATCAAGGCCATGATCGGTGGTAGCCAGTTCGAAGGCCGCAATCAGCTCAATCGCGCTACCCAAGGCCGTTTGCAACCAGGCTCATCCTTTAAGCCTTTATATTATTCTGCCGCTATTGAAGATGAAGTTATTACAACAGCAACCCGCATATATGATTCTCCGGTCGTCTTCTGGAATGATGATGGAACGCCCTACACTCCAATGAATTACAATGGAATATGGGCAGGTCCTGTTCTTGCCCGCCGGGCCCTCTACCGTTCTTTGAATGTTCCTGCGATAAAAGTATTGAACCGGGTGGGTTTCACAAGTGCAATCGAAACAGCATCCCGCCTTCTAGATATTCCGCCGGAAGAACGTAGCGCCCGCGGTTTTGTCCGGCGCTATCCACTGGGTCTTGGAATTGTTTCCGTTTCACCGCTTGAAATGGCTCAAGCCTATGCTGTTTTTGCCAACCGAGGGCAGAAGGTTGATCCGGTTTCCATTCGATTTATTGAAAACCGCGACGGGCAGGTTATTGCTGAACCAGAAAGAGATTTGCGGAATATTCAGCAAAGTCGCAGCCAGGATGAAAACCAAATTCTCAGTCCACAAACAGCATACATCATGACAAGCATTCTCAGATCCGGTGTAACCCAAGTGGGCGGTACACTGCATTATGCAGCCACCAACTATTTTGATGAAGATTTAGATGACATGCAAATTTGCGGAAAAACCGGAACAACACAAAACTGGGCGGATGCCTGGACAGTAGGATTTTCTCCCTACCTCGTAACGGCTGTATGGATTGGTTTTGACCGACCCGGTAATTCTCTGGGCAGATCACAAAACGGTGCAGTTACAGCCGCTCCCATTTGGGCACAATTTATGGCTGATTATCATGAAGGACTTGAAGCCCGTGATTTTCCACGGCCTGCGCGTGGAATAACTGAAGTTGAAATCAGCGCACGATCTGGTTTACTGGTACCGGAAAACTTTACCGGCCCTACCCTGCGAGAAATTTTTATTTCCGGTACTGAACCTACGGAATTTGATACAACGGCCCAACAGGAAGCTGAACAAAACGAGCGACTTCTTGGTCGCCTTTCTAACCAACTCAATTCTGGCGGACTTGATGTCGGATCTCCTTTACGAGATATCCAAACGGTAAACCGTACTATTTCACTAGATAGTGCAAGTCTGGGAATCAACCTCAGTCTCGACACCAGCATCGATTTAGAAGATGAAGAAACAGAAATCAATCTTCTAGATGATATGCCGGAAAACTCAATTCAAGCTGCTGATTCTCCATACGAAGTAGACTCTACTGACTTGGATGAGGATGGATTTGTTATTCCACCGGAACCGGATTACTCTAATCCGCTATTGGATTAAATAAGGAAAGACAATGGAACGAAATGTTGACGACATATTCATTGAAAAGCGAATCAGACAAGACCTTGGCGATATTAAAGGCTTAAAAGAAAGCATGAAAAAATATGGTCTACTAAACCCTATTGTGATAACACAGGATAATATTCTAGTGGCGGGTCATCGAAGACTGATTTCAGCTCGCGAACTGGGCTGGACTTCAGTTCCGGTAAAAGTTATTCACAAAATGGACGAAGCTGATTTAATCGAAATCGAGATTGATGAAAACCTGCACCGAAAGCCATTTACCATTGATGAACGCACCGATGCACTACTAAAGCTAGAAAAAATGCGAAACCCGTCATTCTGGGGAAAAATCCGTAAAAAAATTGCGGACTTTTTTCGCCGAATCTTCAAACGAAAAAAACGCCGCGCATAATATAATTTCGTTTCTTACTTGTCTCGCCAAATCTCGTAATATGAATGAGGCTTTTCACAATAACGGCAAACAAAATTATCCTTGCCATAGCGAATAAATTCCTGTTCGACATGCTCGCCGTTATCAGGGAAGGCTATACAATCCGGATTTTTACATGCAATCGATGAGATACCATACACTCGTGGCGGAACATGCAAACGGATTTTTTTTACCACTTTGGCATTCTCAATAATATTTACTGTTGCATTGGGCGCAATTGCTGCCAATACCTTCATTGCCGAACTGTCCATGCCAGCTTCACCAGGAATGGAAATAATTCCCTTATAACTTTCACCGCTGTAACCCAAATATACACCATGGGAACTTACACAATTCAAATCGAGTAAGCGGCGAATTTTTTCAATATGGTCCCAAATGGCTTCTGGTTGTTCCCCCCGCCCAATATGGTCAATTACCAATCCATTATCAACAGGCTTAATCCCAACCTTGAAACCAGATTTATGAGAAGTTTTCTCGGTCGTAACTGGAACCTCAATGATAAAGTTTTCACTGTAATCTGGTTCAACCGGCCCTTGCCCGGTAAAATCTGAACCTAAAGACCCAGAAACCATGCCGATCAATGCAATTCGGGTAAAATACCCATTCATTGATTGCATGTCCCAACCATTTAAGGGTGTGTTATCCAGAAAATGAGGAATTGTAGGCAACGTTCCATGACGAGGAAGCGGATGAAACAGTTTTGCACCCGCCGGCATTTTTTCCAAATGATCCTTTCTCATCGTTACGGCTTTTCGCAACTCACTAGCCCTATCCCGAACCTTGTCACCCATACGCTCAAGTTGCAAACGGGTAAAATACCAAATCGTTGCTGCTTCACCAGATGCCAAGTAATCATCAACCGAATTGAATTGGCGAACAGTAAAACCAGCATCGATCATGCGCTGGCGGTAATACTCTGGTAGCTGCAAATCTAGCGGGGCAACCAAATCGACCGTTACATTTTTGAAAATCTTCAGGCCATCAGTCTTACTATGAACAGTCCTTCCATGAAATAAATCACCAACCAGTGCCAGATGAATAGAATCTGTTTTCCAATCAAGATGTTCCAAAAAGCTAAACTCATCTAAAAATTCTTGAGTAGGATGCTCATGCCGACCGTCCCCCGCATTAATAAACGAAGCAGGCGGTAAACCGGTCTTTTTACTATAATCTTGCAAACTTCGATGTAGCCAGGTACAGGTTCCCTCTTGGGCGCTACGGACAATAAAAATTGATTGTGCGCTGTATCCATACAACATACGAACCGTGTCGGTAAGGGTTTCTTTTTTCGCAATTGAAGATGATTTTCCATCAAAATCATTCACCTTCATACCATGAAATTTTACCGCATTGCGAAACGATTCTTTTGTTCTAGTGGAATCCTCCAAAAAAACCAAATAGGAGCCAATATCCGGATTGGCATTGCGAAAGGAATCTACTCCCTCTCCTTTCATTACAGCATGCTTTATTTTGCGGGCAGCCTGGTACAAATACATCTGCTCGTCGCTAGTCAGATCCCTGACTACCGAAATATTCCGCCCCACAAACGGCTGATTACTGCTGCTCACTCAATTTCCTCCAGTGTGCTCGGATTCAAAACTAGAACGCTATTATCCCGCGACTGAACATATAATTTCCCTCCGATCAAGCTGATCGGCGTATACGGCTGAACCGGCACTTCACTTTGTGCATCCAACTCAAGGGCCAATGTAAATCTACCCAAAAATGCATCGCCATCTTCTACTACAACTGCATACACTCCACTACCAGCAGCTGACTCCACCGCCGTTGCCTCATGCAGCACAACAGTGGACATTCGTACAATCTCAAGCGTATCCGGTGAGAACACAGCCAGCTTCACATCACCATTATCATCTACTGGACCAGCTAGGCCGTCTGCAACACTTACTAATTGACGACCTACTATGCTGCTACCAGGTGCACGTGCAGCAATTTTCCCGTTCAAGGGGTCAATTTTAATAAGTTGGCTACGCATTACCGGGGACGTCTGAACAACGGCAAGCAAGGTAATATAGTTTTCATTTCCCTCTGCCGGGGATGCTTCAACAACATCCTGTTCACGTAATACTGTATCCTGATCCTGCGCTGCTTCCTGCCGCATCTCATCAGCCTGCTCACGCATCTCTTGAACATCTTCCTCCCGCTGTTCCAATTGCGCTTCCCGCTGATCAAGTTCTTCTTCAGCTTGAGCAATTTCCTGCTGCCGCTCGGGATCATCAGCTGCTTCTTCACGCTGCTGTTCTAGTTCCTGACGCTCTTGATCTATTGCTTGCTGTTCTTCGACAATATTCTGCTCTTCTTCCTCAATAACCCGTTCAAACAGGTCTACCATATCGCGGCGATCCTCAAGCCCCATATCCTGACGGGTTCGCAAATCATCCATTACTTCATCATCGGTTAACTCACCAGGACTAATTGTACCCAACTGTTGTTGAGCATCAGGATCACGAATTGGAATTACAATCTGAGAGCCGCCAGGCCAATCGCGATAGCTTAATGGCAAACCGGCGATATCTGCCCGAAGAACCTGCAAAACAGCAGGACTATACCTGCCGGTAAAAAACTCCAGGTCCTGTCGGTGAACAGCGTTATAAATGGTAACAAATTGTGCCAGCAAAGCAGCATCTTCAACTGAATACTGATAGGTTTGCTCAAGATATCCGGCAATTATGCGGCGAAGATTATCAATATGGTTTACACGTGCATCAGGAAGAAGAATCAGAATATCGGCCTGAAGCATATACGGATTTTCCTGATCTGCAACACGAATTATTCGATACCGACCAGCATAATCCAAGGTCTGCTGCCCTAATTCCCGTGCACTTCCAAGAAAGCGGCCTATTCCCTTGATTTGCTCAGCCGTTTCGTTTTTATCGGGTACACCGGTAAAATTTTCAAATTGGATAATCGGGGGATCGGTAAGGCGGATTTCATCTTCGGCTATCTCATACGAAAAAACTGATGCAGCACAAAAAATAAAGGCTACCAGAATCGATAAACTACGAAACAAACGAAACTTAGCCAGCATATTCAGCTCCTTATTCAGTACTACCATAACCCCTTTTGGCGCAAAATACCAGAGGCGAAACATGGGAAAGACTACGGCACCATGTATCTTCGGCCAGCGGCAGCTGCAGCACGCCGAATATCCGGGCGATATGCATTATTGGCAATGCAATCGAGGGTTTCGCGCGCAGCTTCTGCATCACTAGAGCTAAGATAGGGATGCAAATCAGCCAATGCCCGCACAGCAGCAGCCCCTACCCTGGCATCACGGCTTCGTGCCGCATCTAAAAGCACAGCCCTCCCTATTGCCGTTGCCGCACCTGGCAAAACGGAAACCCGCCCAAGTGTCCCAATGAGACTGGCCACCACTGCTGGATCATATTCCCGCACAACCAAACGCTCTAGCTGATCTTGCTGTTGAAAGCCAGCAAAAAAACCAAGAAGATTGACCGCCTGAATGCGGCAACGAATATCTACTCCCGATTCCGGCGCAGCTATAGTCAATAATGCCTGTGCATATGATGCCAACCTGCCCCCGGGCATACCGGCCTGCAAACGCTCCCCAAGCCGATTCAAAGCCTGCTGCAACTGACCGATATCATCCACCGAACCAGCCAGCAATTGCCCACCCGGATGCATAGGTACCGGAAAAACTAAGCTATCAGCTTGCACAGGAGCAGGTGCCGCTGCCGAAAAGGCATGAATTGTCCAGCGATCTTCTCGGGTAAGCAACAATCCATTTGCGAGTAAATCAATGCCTTGTATTTCAAAGGCCCCGGGAACCCTCCCCTGCCATAACAGACCCGAACGAGGATCGATGTGGACAAGTTCACCCGACTGAGCAAGTGCATACACACTGCCATCAGCGGCAGGAACTGCAAAATCAAACTGGATATACTGTTCATATAGGCTGCCATATTCAGGCAACCAAATATACACCGCGCTGTGGGTATGAATAAAAACCGTTTTCGTTTCGCCATATCCGGCAGCAGGAAGCAATGTACGAATTTGTCCAGCAATCTCTATTGCATGGATGATCTGCCCATTGCTATCGAATATTACCACCCCGCTCTTCGCCGTTTCTCCACTCAAAGCCACTGCGGCAACAGCAAATTCAGCAGATAAACGTGAAAGCGCAAGCGGGCGCCCAGAAAGCTCTACTAGCCGACGCTGCCCCCCATCCCAAGAAAACCAGACAATATCGCTCTCACTATCCATTGCCAGCAAACCTCCGCCCCAGGCGCAAGGAGGCAAGGAAAATGCCCGTTCATACTGCTGTTGCCATACCAAGCTACCCCGGGGATGCACGCCGTACATACCTCCAGAAGAATCAGCAACAAGGAAATACCCGTTTGCGGTTTGTACAGGTGCATATACGCCCGATTCATCTGATCCCGAATACTGCCACCACCAAACCATACCGGTTTCCAGCGATACGAGTGCAAAACCACCATCCCGTAGCTGACACACAAGTTGCTGCTGTTCCAGCCCGTTGCCTGATCCCAAAGTGCGCATCGCAATAGCTTTGCCAGGCCGCTGGGCCAACTGAATACTCTGTACAGGCGTTCCATCAGAATCAAGAATATGAATAAGCCGGTCATCAGCAAAAATAGCAATGTGCCCTCCAGAACCCCCCAGCAAAATTGGGGATGCAGGAACCGCCCCGCCAGGAGTATACCGCCAAACAAAACGCTGTGCAGCAAAGACAGGAAACAAGACAGCAAAGATCAAGATAATGAAAATAATACGCCTCAACCTGAAATAATTCTTATGCTTTTTGAAAAACACCAAAAACCTCCAGATGAGATGTATGCGGATAAAAATCATATACACTACAGGCAGAAATATTCCAGCCAGCCCGAACTAAATCGCCGGCATCCCGGGCAAAAGTATCAGGATTACAAGATAGATAGCGTATCTGCTTAGCCGAGGCCCCGGCAAGATATGAACGAACCGCAGTCGAAAGACCAGCACGCGGCGGGTCAAGCACAATCACCCCAAAATCCCCCGCTGCCTCATTGGTTTGAATCCAGCGCTCAACCCTCATATGACGAAACTGTATATTTTCACTATTCTGCCCACCTCCGGCACTATCCACAGAAATACAATGTACCCCATCTCGAGAAAAAAAATGCGAAAAAATACCATAGCCTCCGTACAAATCTGCAACTAGCAGCGGAGCCCGTTCCGGCAAAGGCGCGCAGATGTGTGGAATGGATTCCGCCAGCATTGCCTGATTGCTCTGAAAAAAACCATCTACCGGCACCTGAAAATTTTCCCCTAAAACAGGAATACTTGCAATTTCACCGCTAAACCATGCACGTCCATTTGCCGCTAAAACGCGAAACTGTGTACCATCAGGATACGAAAGCCTTTTCTGCATAATAGCTGAAATTTCACAGGCGGCTACGGGGCATTCTTCAAGATGGACAAGATCATCCGATTCCTTGCGGCGCAGACACCAGTCACCCGAATTCGCAATAAACCGCATCCTTCCTCGATATGAAGTATCTTTGCCCCCATGACTATCAATCTTTGCAGGAATTTGTTGATCAGAAAGCTTGCCAATACGATGCAATGAATCAATAAATGCCAAGCGCTTATACTCCAGCTGTGCTTCAGCAGCAATATACTGCAAAGTGCATCCGCCACATTCGCCAAAATGCCGGCAAAAGGCTTGCTGCCTATGAGGGCTGGCGACAATAACCTTCTCACACTCGGCTTCCAAATAGCCGGAATGCACAGCAGTAATTCGGGCAATTACTCGCTCAGCCGGAAGAGCCCCGGCAACGAACACCGCCTTCCCCCGATGTCTGGCAAAACCACGACCCCCGCTGATTATTCGTTCAATTTCAAGCTCAACCAGTGCTTCCTGGCCCCCGCTATCTGACATTTGTTTTCTGGCGATGACATGCTCCCTATATTTCCTGTATACTATCAAAAGGAGAGCATAATGAACAACTCGCGTTCTGTCAGCCGGCCAACAATAAAACGGCTGCCTTCGTATTTGTATGTAATAGAAGCAGCCAGAAACGAAGGAAAACAATTCATTAGCGGAACAGTTATCGCAGAAGAATTAGGCCTGGAGCCAATACAAGTTCGCAAAGATATTGCTTCGACCGGCATTATCGGCAAACCGAGAGTAGGCTTCAATGTTGATGAATTAATGGATACCATCTGCTCTTTTTTACGTTGGAACCAGGAAAATAAAGCCATCCTCCTTGGGGTTGGTCATCTAGGCGCAGCTTTGGTAGGCTACCAGGAATTCCGCCGCCGCGGACTTACAATCAGCGCCGCCTTCGATACCGATCTAGACAAACTGAACAACAGTATTTGTGATACTCCTATCTTGCCCTTGGAACAAATGCCCGCCTATGTACAAAAACATACACCGGATATTGCAATACTTACAGTGCCCTCAAGCGTAGCCCAGGAAACAGCTGATGCGGTCGTTGCCGCCGGCATACAGGCTGTATGGAACTTCACCAATGTTAAGCTAAAGCTTCCACCGCATATTCTGGTGCAAAAAGAAGATTTATCCTCCGGTTATGCCATGTTGTCGGTCAAACTTGGCTTACAAAGAACCCCAACACCACAGGCTTAGCGGAATGTCAAAAACAGAAGAACAGCAGGCAATGCTGATAAACCGAATAAAAAAACGGCGCCGCCACCTATGGAAATGGGCCAAGCGAAATGATATCAGCTGTTTCCGGCTCTACGACAAAGACATCCCTGAAATTCCTTTTGCAATAGATGAATACCAAGGATACCTGCACATTTCTGAATATGCCCGCCCCCACGATCGCAACGAAGCACAACACCAAGAGTGGGTAGAAGCAATGCGTCAGGCAGCTGCTAACGCGGTTGGCATTCCACTAGAACGGGTGTTCATGAAAGCGCGCAGCAAGCAACGCGGAAAATCCCAGTATGAAAAAGTTGATGAGGCGCAGAATGAAATCATTGGAATCGAACACGGCCTAAAATTCATCATCAATCTTACTGATTACCTTGATACCGGCCTGTTCCTTGATCACCGCACAACCCGCCGAATGGTGATGGACATGGCATTTGGAACCTCCATGCTCAACCTTTTTGCCTATACCGGCAGTTTTTCCGTCTATGCGGCGGCTGGCGGAGCAGAACGAACCCTTTCTGTTGATCTCTCCAATACTTACTGTCGCTGGGCACGCCGGAACCTTGAACTAAATGGCCCCTTTCCTGGCAGACATGAAGTGATTGCCATGGATGTTTTTCAATACCTGGAAGAAGCACAGAAGAAGCGAGAAGTCTTCGATATCATTGTGCTCGACCCGCCAACCTTTTCCAACAGCAAAAAAATGGAAGGGGTTTTGGATATCCAACGCGACTACAGCAGCATGATACAAAGCTGCCTGAAGATTCTACACCCGGGCGGAAAGATCATTTTTTCCAATAATTTCCGCAAATTTTCTTTTGATAAAAAGAGTTTACCTGCAGGCTTATTGATTGATGAGATCACACCGCGCAGCATTCCGGAAGATTTTCGCAACACCAAAATTCATCGTTGCTGGATAATTCAAAAGCAATAATACACAGATTCCAATCAATTATTCAGAACAGCACACCTGATTTCTACCAGATTTTTTTGCTTTATACAAAGCGCTATCAGCGCGCTGAAATAACGTGCCAGCCGTATCATCGCAAACATATGACGAAACGCCGATACTCACGGTTATTGGCTTGGTGCCGTTCACTGGAAGCATGCGCTCAATTTCAGTTCGAATACGTTCAGCAATTTCACAAGCAGTTTCAGCATCAGATGAAGGCAGAATGACGGTAAATTCCTCGCCGCCATAGCGGCAAGGAATATCGTTTTCGCGTACCAATTCTTGTAAGCGCTGAGAAACCTGCTCTAGCACCATGTTTCCAGCATCGTGACCAAAGGTATCATTAAAGCCCTTAAAGTGATCAATGTCGATCATCAAAAGAGCAAAATTGCTTTCATCCCCACCCTGTTCTACTGATACCTGATGACCCTGAATGAGCGAATCAAGCCTATCTTCAAATGTTCGAAAGTTATATAAGCCAGTAAGATAATCACAGCTAACATTTTCATCGAGCTCCTGAACCCGTAACTGTAAGTTTTCATTTACGCTCCGAGCTTCGCGGCGCTCATCTTCAATATCACGAAAACGAACAGAGTTCACAAAGGTTGATCCAAAAAAGCTGCCGAGAGCTTCCAGCAAGTGCAGATCATCTTCTTGTATATCAACAGTCTCTTCCAGGCTTACCAGCCAAAACACGCCTATCGATTCATCCCGAAAAAGCACTGGAATCATCAGGAATGTCCGGGCTGTTTCCAAAAGCAATAAACCCTCGCGATCCTTTTCGGCCATGGGCATATGTAATACTTCCTGCACATCGGGAAAATGCAAGCCTGTCCTTTGAGAATACGCTAGTTGATTTGCACCTTGAGAGTTTGTCAGGGAATAGCGAACATTTTGTGCCCAGGATTTCAACTTTTCAGCAATTGTTTCGAATTGTTCACCGGAAGGCATAACATACTGCATTCGTAAATCAGTATCCTCGGCAAGTAATACCGCAAACAAATTAAAGGGGTAACGGCGCATGAACTCTTTGCCAATTTGATGATAGACCGTTTCCGGACTGCTTAAGCGGTTGATGCGAACAAGAAAATTCAAAAACTGCCGTTGTTCATTTGTTTGTGATAAACTAGGAATAAACACGGCCAGATCAATTGCCTGTAGGCGCGAATATTGCCGAACAAAAACCTGCAGCCACGTCATAATTCGATTCATCGGAATCGGCAGGCCTTCTAGCCCGAAAAAAACAATCACTCCCAACCTATTTCCATGAGCGGTCACCGGAACAAGTTCCATGTAATCAAAGCCCCAAGCCGAAAAATCTGCACCAAAGCGGCTTGGATCAGCCTGGCGCAAAGATTCATCAATATGAAGAGTCTTGCCGCTTTGAAAAACCTCTGCAATGGGTTCACTGCCATGAATCTGCACCTTGGCGCGTGCCATCGTTTTTTCCATCGGCCGGTACTGATCCGGCAAACGCATATACCGGCACTGCAAGGCATCACTTTCACCATCTAGCATATATAAAGCGTAGCCTGATAACATCGGCAATCGATTCAATGCAGCCCCTAGCAGATGCGGAAGCTTTTCCAATCGGTCGCACTGTAACATAACGCGAAAAAATGCTAGCTCAGTTTTTTGCACTATATCCAAACACAATGATTGATCACGTACTTGCTTTTTTTTAACCAAATTTTGTCCCCACTACTCTAAGCATAAGACACAGAATTTGTGTCGTCAATAACAGACCTATGCAGTACGAACACAGTTTCTACCAGCTTCTTTTGCTTTATACATTGCAGCATCTGTTCGTTCAAAAAATTGAGTAATACTTTCTCCACGCTGATACGTTGCACAGCCAAGGCTAATAGTTATTGACTGAGTGTTTTTTATTGGCGGTAATTTTTCAACATCGGAACGAATACCTTCAGCAATTTTTTTTGCCGCATCCAGCCCGCAGCCCGGCAATATTATTACGAATTCTTCTCCTCCATAGCGACAGGCAATATCTACTGCCCGAATAAAGTTCGATAGGCGTTCGCTTACCTGTTTCAAAACAAGGTTCCCAATATTATGCCCGAATGTATCATTAAAAAGCTTAAAATGATCTATATCAAAAATTATCAAAGAAAGACCTTTGCCAACAGAATCGGATTCGTTTATCTGCTCCAGAAACAACTCCATCCGTTGTTCAAAAAAACGCAGATTATACAAACCAGTAAGATGATCGCGGACAGCATGAGCATCAAGTTCTTTTACCCGGCTTTGCAGACTGAGATTTAGATTTGTAGCAACTTGCCGCTGATGATCAACGTGGAGGAACTGAGCAGAATTATTCATAGCTGTGGCTAGAAAACCACACATTGCTTCAATAAGATGCACATCTTGATCAGCAAGCGCTATTGGAGCCTCAAGGGATAAGAGCCACATAACCCCAACAACCGTATCATGATACATAATTGGGACAATCAAAAAAGTACGAACCGACTGCAAAACCTCAAGGCCTGAACGATCCTTGTTTGTCATCGGGATGTGCAATATTTCCTGCACATCAGAAAAATGAAAGCTATGCTTCTGCATATATGCCAAAGCAGAAGCTCCATCTCCTTTTTCCAAACTATATGGATTGTTCTCCCCCCATTCCATTAAGTTTTCTACAACAGGAAAAAAGCGTTCATGATTAGACAAAACATGTTTTATTGGCAGATCATTTTCCTCTGGAAGCAAAATAGCAAAAAGATTGAATGGATAGCGGTGCATCAGCTCAAGGCCGAACTGCCGAAAAAGATCTTCGGGCTCCTGCAATTCATTGAGCATAACAACAAAATCAACAAAGCGGCGTTGCTCAGCAGTATGTGATAAGGTTGCAAGTGAGCCGGACTCGCCTAAGTGCATTATACGCTCATACTGCCTGGCAAAAATTTCCAGCCAATCCCGCAGCACTTCTTCAGTTTCAAAGCTGCAAACCTTCTCGGATTTTGCGAACATTGAGAAAACGCCAATGATTTTTCCATCATAAGCAAGTGGAAGTAATACTGTCCGTCCGGTAGACCAATTTATCAGGCGTGCGCCAAAGGTATAGGGTCGCTCTTTTCGAATTTCTTCTGTTACAAGTAATGGTTTTCCAGTTCGAAAGACCTCTGCTATAGGTTCATCACTATCGAAAGGAATTTGGATATGCTCAAAAGTAAACTCCATCCCCCGATATTCTTCTGGCAGCCGTATCCCTTTACAGAAAAACAAACCGGACTCGGTATCAAACAGGTGCAGAATGAACCCACGAGCATCGTACACAAAATCTACCAGCGCGGTTAAGACCCCAACCAAGCGAGTAGTACTTTCACTAACCAGTAAATCCCGGTAAAAGTGTTGCGGTAGTTCAATTTTTTTGCCAGCTGCACCTGCCGTATCAGTTACTTCACCCTCTTCTTGATGAGTCATTTTACCTCCACCATATAAACGATAGTAGGTTTATTGCTCGATCACAAGGCGGTGGACCCGTTTTTTTCCAGCACGAAGCAAAAACTCACCCTCTTGAGCCATGGCTACATCTACAATCGCATCAATATCTTCGATCTTTTGATCAAAGATTCGGGCGCCGCCCTGTTGAATCAATCGTCGAGCTTCACTTTTTGATTTACAGATAGAAGTCTCTACAAAAACATCTACCAGCAAGATTCCCTGTTGCAAACGTGAAACGGCAATTGTACTGCTCGGTATTTGATCAGTATTTCCTGATCCACCAAATGCTGCACGGGCTCCAGCCAGTGCCTGATCAGCAGCTTCCTGACCATGTACCAGCAGGGTAAGTTCAAATGCAAGCCGTTCTTTAGCAGCATTCAATGCCTGCCCCCCGGTAGCAGTAAGGTCATCAATTTCAACCACGGGAAGAAAGGTATAGAGCAACAAAAACTTCCGCACATCGGCGTCAGGAACGTTACGCCAATACTGGAAGAAATCATAGGGAGAATACATGGCCGGATCAAGAAATACCGCACCCTTCTCCGATTTTCCCATTTTTTTTCCATCAGCACGGGTTACCAAAGGCATGGTCAAACCATACAAATCTGCTCCGCCCAAGCGCCGCTCCAAATCAATCCCGGCAACAATATTCCCCCATTGATCGTCTCCGCCTATCTGTATGCGACAACCGTAACGCTGACTCAAAATATGAAAATCATAACTTTGCAAAAGCTGATAATTGAATTCAATAAAGGTCAGGCCCGTTTCCAAACGCTGTTTGTACGCCTCAAATGTCAACATACGATTTACTGAGAAATGTTTGCCAATATCCCGCAAAAAATCAATATAGTTCAAGTTGGCCAACCAATCAGCGTTATTGACCATCTGCACCCCATCGCTGCGGCCACTGGTTCGAAGCAGAAAATCATGAATCTGAGAGCCAATACTGCGGGCATTTTCTTCAATCTGCTCGATCGTAAGCATTTTCCGCATTTCGGTCTTTCCTGAAGGATCGCCAATCCGGGCTGTTCCACCTCCGACAAGAGCAAGGGCATTGTGCCCACCGCGAACTAAATGGGCCATTGCATATAATGGAATCATATGTCCGGCATGCAAACTACTGCCAGTTGGATCAAAACCAGCATAAAAGGTTACAGGCCCCTTTCCCAAAAGGTCTTTCACACCTTCCAGATCAGTACATTGTTGTACGAACCCCCGCTCCTGCAGAATACTCAGCGCATCTTGGGTGGCTGCATCAGTTTTCGACACGGCGGTACTCCTTAATAAGCGCATGGATTTTCGGCACTAATTCTGATACTGGCAGGCGAATCTGCTCCATGCTATCTCGCATTCGCAGTGTTACCGTATTGTCTTCTTTGGTATCGTAATCAACGGTGATACAGAAGGGGGTACCAACTTCATCCTGCCGACGATAACGACGACCTATGGCTCCGCCCTGATCGTAAAAAGTGGAAAAATCCTCACGTAATTCACGCTCAATCTTTCGTGCCAGTTCAGCAAGTCCATCTTTTTTTACCAGGGGGAATACCGCTACTGTTACAGGTGCTATTTTCGGATGCAAATGTAAGACGGTACGCACATCCCCTTCCCCAAGATCCTGCTCTTCATAGGCATCGCATAAAGCCATCAACACACCGCGGGTCAGTCCGGCAGATGTTTCAATGATATAGGGCACATAACGTTCATTTGTTTGATCATCAAGATAATTGATATCCTTGCCAGAATATTCGCTATGACGACCCAAATCAAAATCAGTACGATTATGGATTCCTTCAAGCTCTTTCCAGCCAAAGGGAAATTCATATTCGATATCGTAGGCATCTTTGGCATAATGTGCCAGTTCATCCGGACCATGCTGATGAAAGCGCAATTTGCTAGAACGGATGCCCAGTTTGTCGTAATATGCCAAACGTTGTCCCTTCCAGTAATCGAACCAAGACTCATCCTCGCTCGGATGTACAAAATACTGCATTTCCATCTGCTCAAACTCGCAGGTTCTAAAAATAAAGTTTTTGGTAACAATCTCATTCCGAAATGCCTTCCCCACTTGAGCAATTCCAAATGGTATGCGCACTCTGGCGGTCTGTACAACGTTTTTGAAGTTCACATAAATGCCCTGCGCCGTTTCAGGCCGTAAATACACTGCGGAACCTGAATCCACCACTGGTCCTAAATGTGTTTGAAACATCAAATTAAATTGACGTGGTTCGGAAAGCGGATTGCCATTTGGACTCACCATATCTCGCTGACATTCTTCTGGAAGGAGGTCCAGGCGATAGCGTTCATTGGTAACCGTATCTTCGACCATGGTATCGGCAAAGTTTTCCACATGGCCACTTGCTTCCCAAACTCGAGGATGCATCAAAATTGAAGCATCAATTCCAACTATGTTATCGTGCAACTGGGTCATTTCACGCCACCAAAACTGCTGCAAATTATTTTTCAGCTGCACACCCAAGGGGCCGTAATCCCAAGCTGAGGAAAGCCCCCCATAAATTTCGGAAGACGGAAAAATAAATCCCCGCCGCTTTGCCAAAGAAACAATTGAATCCATTGCAGCATTTCGATTATCGCTGCCCTTGTTTTTTTTATTCTGATTACCCATACCCTATTCCTTTTCCTTCATCAGTAATTCTCTTGTTTGTATATTATGATCGCACATTCGATCAAAGATTGAATACCTGCAAAGCCTGTTGCGTGCGGCGTGCGGCTTCTTCTGCACCCAAAAGACTGATACTGCCGAACAAAGGCGGCGATTTTGGTGATCCCGTCACCGCCAAGCGCAAGGGCATCATTACTGCCCCAACCTTAACGCCATTCTGCTGGGCATAATCATGAAACGTTGTCTCAAAGCTTTCCTCATCCAAAGTAGAAAAATCATCCAGCACAGTTAGTGCAAACTGCAAAGCAGCTACACTGGTTGCTGCATCACTTTTTTTCGGAACCAAAACTTCTGTAGAAAGCTCTTGCGGCACATGAAATAAAAATCCCAAGGCCTCTGGTACATCAGATAGTAGCTTCAAACGCGGCTTTGCCAGTGGCAAAGCCCCAGTCAATACGGCCAAGTCTGCTGCTTGCAATGGGTCGGCCACAAGGCCAGCCTGCTGCAAGCGTAAGATTATCATATCCAAAAGCCGCTGATCATCACATTCACGAATGTATTGCCCGTTAAACCAGTCTAATTTTTTGTAATCAAATACGGCAGAAGAACGCGAAATTTTATCTGCAGAAAAAACCTCTTCCAACTGTTCCCGCGTAAAAAACTCAGTCTTATCATCATAGGACCAGCCAAGCAGCATGATATGATTGATAATAGCCTCAGGCAAGTATCCTTGCCGCACAAACTCACCCAAGCTGGTAGAGCCATGCCGCTTTGATAATTTCTGTCCGTCTTTTCCAAGCACCATTGGCAAGTGGGCATACTTTGGAGGCTCCCAACCAAATGCCTGATATAAGAGAATATGTAATGGTGTAGATGGAATCCACTCCTGTGCACGCAGAACATGGGAAATTGCCATATGGTGATCATCAACCACGTTTGCCAAGTGGTAGGTTGGATACCCGTCCGATTTCAGCAATACCGGATCGGGATTTACATCTTCGTTTTTCCGCCGAATGGAGCCCATTACCAGGTCGTCAAAAGTAGTTTCTCCGGATACTGGAACTTTTAAGCGCACAACCCCAGGAATTCCTTGATCCTTGTAGCTCTGCCGTTCCTGCTCACTCATATCGCGAAAAAATCTATCATATCCCTGATGTTTCTTTTTGGCGGCAGCCTGTTCTTTCCGCATTTTTTCCAAACGTTCTGGGGTATCATACGCCCAGTATGCATGACCAGATTCGACCAACTGCTGGGCGTATTGACGATACATATCTACCCGCTGGGACTGCACATACGGACCATAATCCCCGCCACAATCAGGTCCTTCATCCCATTGAATCCCTAACCAGGAAAAAGAATCATAAATATCCTGCAAGGCATTTGGGTCAAAGCGCTCTTGGTCAGTGTCCTCGATGCGAAGAATAAATTTTCCGCCATGAACCCGGGCAAAAAAATAATTAAACAAGGCGGTACGGATACCGCCTATATGTTGCAAACCCGTCGGAGAGGGTGCGTATCGAACTCGAACATCCATGCCGGCCAGTATAGCGGAACACTGCCTGCTGTGCAAACCTCAGATGGTATGCCTAAGCGTCGCCAGGGTACTTTTCAATAAAGTCCCGCAACCTGCCAATTGCATCAATAAGCGTATCCTTATCCGGCAAAAAAACAAGCCGCAGGTGATCTGTATGAGGCCAGTTAAAACCAGTTCCCTGCACCAACAAGAGTTTTTTCTCGACGACCAGGCGCCGAACAAACTCTTGGTCGTTCTTTATTGGGATAACCTTCGGGTCGAGCCGGGGGAACATGTACAAGGCGCCCTTAGGCTTCACACAACTTACCCCTGGAATATCATTGAGCAAACGAAACGCAAGATCACGCTGTTCACGCAATCTTCCGCCCGGCAAAACAAGATCATCGATGCTCTGATAGCCACCCAAAGAAGCTTGAATTGCAAACTGCGCAGGAGCATTGCTGCATAAACGCATACTGGCTAAAATCGTAAGCCCCTCGATATAATCCGATGCCCGCTCTTTTGGACCAGTAATTGCCAACCAACCAGCACGAAAACCGGCAGCGCGATAGGCCTTCGATAATCCGTTAAAGGTTAAACACAATACCGTATCACCGAGGGTTGCCATGGAAATATGCTCATTGTCATCATACAAAATTTTATCGTAAATCTCGTCTGAAAAGAGAATCAGATCAAACTCATCAGAAATATCATACAATTGTTGCAAAACTTCGCGTTCGTAGACTGCCCCAGTTGGATTATTCGGGTTAATGACTACCAAGGCCCGGGTTCGATCCGTTATTTTGCTACGAATATCGGCAATATCCGGCTGCCAATCATTCTGCTCATCGCAGATATAATGTACCGGTTTTCCACCAGACAAGCTGGTACTTGCTGTCCACAATGGATAATCAGGAGCAGGAACCAAAACCTCGTCACCATTATTCAAAAGGGCATTCAGGGACATGTTAATCAACTCACTTGCCCCATTGCCAATATAAATATCACCAATTTGCAGGTCCATTATGCCACGACGCTGATACATCTGCATAACCGCTTTCCGAGCTGGAAAAATTCCCTTGCTATCGGTATACCCCTGCGCATTTCGCAGATTTACAATTACATCATGGATCAACTCATCTGGTGCATCAAAACCAAAGGGTGCCGGATTGCCGATGTTCAATTTGAGAATACCGAAGCCCTCTTCCTCGAGACGTTGTGCCTCTTCCATAACCGGACCGCGGATGTCATAACACACATCCTGCAGCTTTTGTGATTTCTTTACTGGATCAATCATTTGCTGTTTCCTCACTATATATCCATTCAACGGCATCCTGCACAAAACGATCAAGCACCAAAAGAACAATGTTCCCGCTTTTTCGCTCGACCCGAGCGCGAAGCTGATTCAAGGAATACTTTTCCCGAATCTGTCGGCGCTTTTCCTGTATTGCAGAATACTCAGCAGCTTGCTGTCGGCGAATACAGGGGGCATAGGCGTATAAAACAAGAATCAGCAAGACCACATCACTCTGTGTTTTTAGCAAATGCTCAAAATGAGTAGCTGCAGTGTTCACCTGTCCCTGCAAAAAAAGAGAAAAGGCATACAGCCATAAAAGCCAAGGTTGCTGTTTGCCGGAAACCTCTTCTCGTAGGCGGCCATAATACTCCTGCATACCCGCATGATTATTTGCTAAAATACTCGGCAAACCTAACTCAAGTGAAAACCGTAGTCGGACCGAGGCATTTTGCTCCCGTAACATTTGTTCCAGTTCAACGATCCTTTGCGGTTGAGCCTGAACAACTGAAGTATGAATATATATACGAATATAGGAAGAACGCAACTTTTTCCGTTCAAAAAGTAAAAAATATAGGTGAGACAGAACCCCTTCCCAATCTTCATTTTCCAGATACTCATACAGACGGCGATAACGCAAAAAATACCCGTTTACCAGTGCAAAAAAGACTAGAAAAAGCACTGCGGATAGAACTGCTAATGGAACATTTGAAGTCCAAAAAAGGCGCATAAAATCCCAGTCCTGAAGAAAAACAGGTAAAAACAGGACTGAAAGAAGCGAAAAGAGGATAATCAAGTTAAACAGTAGAAAAATAACCTTAAATTTCATAGCAAACTTTCCTATAATATAGGTAGGGAGAAGTCTAAATGAATCGTATCAGCAGGTCAACGGCGGTATTCCATGCCTGAAATTCTTGTAAGCCAACTCAAGGCCGGAAAGTTTTATACCAAACCCGTTTTTCTTGATGACAAGTATATTCTGTTTTCACCCGAAACCCCAATCAGCGATGAAATATTAAGTAGATTGCGGGATTGGAAAATTGACTATGTCCAAACCGAAGGTGAACCTGTTGAAGAAATGGTTATCACTAAGGAAGACGATACAGATATTCTAGATGAACTGAATGATACCCAAGAAGACACTGGCATCAGTGAAGTATCCCTGAGTGCGAGCCAACAATACTTTTTAGAAGGGCTCAATTTTCTCGAATCAATTTTTTCAACCTACGTGAAAGACAATACGCTTTCGGTGAACATGGTAACACAGCATGTCAAAATTCTGATCGAACGAGTGAGTAAAAAACAGCAATACATGCTCCGGATTACCGAATTCCAATCCGACGCGCATAATTATATTGTTGTCCACTCGGTTAAAACCGCAATTGTTGCAATCGCAATCGGTGCAACCATGCGCATGCCGGCATACCGGCTAATTGAACTGGGCACAGCAGCTCTCATGCATGAAATCGGCATGATCAAACTGCCTGCTGCTGTGTATATGAGTAATAAAATGCTCAGTCCGATAGAAAAAAAGGCCATTCGCGCCCATACAGTTTTGGGCTATAAACTGCTAAAACAAAATTCATTCCCAATGACCGTATGTCTCGGTGTAATGGAATGCCGCGAAAATGCTGACGGCTCGGGCTACCCGCGCGGACTTACAAGCGAACGCATAAGCTTATATGGAAAAATCATAAACGTAGCGAGTGCGTATGCTGCCCTTACTTCAAAGCGGCCATTTCGCGGAGCATTTAATGGGCATTCAAGTATCCTGGACATGCTGAAACGAAAAGACACAGTATACGATGGTGGCGTGCTAAAAGTTTTGATTATGCTTTTATCCCTCTACCCGCTTGGAACCTATGTATTGCTCAAGAATGGCGCGCGTGGAATGGTTGTAGAAGCAAACCAAGGGAATTACAAGGCCCCCAAGGTGCAGCTTTTACTGGATACAGAAGGTGGAGTGGAAAAAGATCAAAAAATCATCACTACAGAGGCTTCTGTTTACGAGATTGTGCGCCCCCTTTCAAACGAAGAAATCTCAAAAGTCAAAAAACTGTTAGGGTAGTTTTTTCCAGCCGGATCTTTGCATCCCGAAAAGTATACAATTTTTCAAAGTACTCGCGCCGTGTAATTGTCTTTGCCCCAAATCGTTCAAGATATTCAGAATATACTTGGCAATCGATTAAGCTTACTCCACGCTTCCAAAGATGTTCGCCTAAAAGAGTAAAAACCAATTTACTTGCACCAGAAACCTTGGAAAACATTGAATCGCCAACAAAAATACTTCCAACCAATACCCCATATAGACCGCCAACCAATTCATCCTCTAGATATGCTTCAGCACTATGCATATAGCCGCAAGAAGCTAAGTCTGAATAGGCATCCACCATTTCAGCCGTCAACCATGTACCATCCTGATCCGGCCGAGGGGCATCCATACATCCGCGCACGACAGCATGAGGGTCCTGGTCTAAAGTGATTTTCATGTTGGTTTTTCGAAGTTCCCGCCGGATAGAGGATGACACATGCCAATTCTCCGGATTGATAACAAAACGGGGATCGGGGGAGCACCAGCCAAGAGGCTCCCCCTGCCAGGGAAAAAACCCCTGACGGTAGGCTGCTGCCAGGCTAATTGGATGTAATTCCCCTCCCGTATACCACATATCTTTGCCGTCTATTCCTTCCGGAAGCGGCATAGGAAAGTGTCTTTCCGGCTTTGACGGAATCATTTTACTTTTTTTCCACTCGTCTTGAATTGTATTTCACCATTAACTAGGTCAACAATAATTGAACCCCCAGCGGCTAAGTCACCAAATAAAACTTGATCAACTAAAGGTGCTTGTACAGTATCTTCGATATAGCGGGCAATAAAACGAGCCCCGAACTCAGCTGAATAGGCATTTTGAGCAATGTGAGAAATGCAGGCATCACTTACCTGAAAAACAATATCCTTCTGTTCCATCTGCTGGGCAAAAACATCCAGCTGCATCCGAACTATGCCTTCAATCACTTCCTGTCCAAGGCCGTCAAAAACAATTGTCTTATCCAGGCGATTACGAAACTCTGGAGAAAAAAATCTTTCTACCGCCTCGTCCATGGCCTCTGTGTCGATTTGCTTCCCACCAAAGCCGATTCGAGTTTTTCCAATTTCCCGTGCCCCTGCATTCGAAGTCATGATCAAAACAACATTACGAAAATCTGCTTTTCGACCGCTATTATCTGTAAGAGTAGCATAATCCATTATCTGCAATAACATATTAAAAATATCGCTATGGGCCTTTTCAATTTCATCAAGTAACACTACTGCATGAGGACTTTTTCGAATTGCATCGGTGAGCAGTCCACCTTCTTCAAAGCCTACATAGCCAGGAGGACTGCCGACTAGGCGAGAAACACTATGCTTCTCCTGGTACTCACTCATATCAAAACGATGCAAAACGATTCCCAACTCATCAGCTAGAGAACGGGACAGCGCTGTCTTCCCAACCCCTGTTGGGCCAACAAACAAAAATGAGGCAAGGGGTTTACCGTCAGGCCGAAAACCAGCCCGTGCCCGCTTTATTGCCTGTACCACAGACTCTATTGCCGACTCCTGCCCAATGATTCTCTGTCGCAAACGATTTTGCAGATCCTTCAACAATTCCTTCTCATCACTTCCTACCTGACGCTGGGGAATATGCGCAAGCTTGGCAATAACGGCTTCAACCATCTGCTCATCAACTTCAATGATATCGGACTCATTTTGATGCATTTCCCTGATACGGGTGTATGAACCACACTCATCAATAACATCAATTGCTTTATCTGGTAAGGAACGCTCACGAATATAGAGAGCCGACAAATGAACCGCTGAGCGCAAAGCCTCTGGAGTAAAATGCACCTGATGATATTTTTCATATTGAGAAGCTATTCCTTCAAGGATTTGTATTGCATCTTCTTCCGACGGTTCTACAATTTCTATGCGCTGAAAACGACGTATGAGGGCCCTGTCCTTCTCAAAATGTTTGCGATATTCTTCATGCGTCGTCGAGCCGACGATTCGAAGCTGCCCTTTTCCAAGAGCCGGTTTCAAAATATTCGAAGCATCCATGGATCCACCGCTTACAGCACCTGCGCCAACGATTGTATGTATCTCATCAATACACAAAATGACCCGCTCCAGCTTTTGCAAGAGGGCGAGTATTTTTTTTAGGCGCTGTTCAAAATCACCTCTGTACTTGGTGCCCGCAAGAACAGCCGCCATATCCAAAGATAAAACCTTGTACCCCTTTAAAGGCGGGGGAACCTTGTCGGCAACTATAGCCTGCGCCAAGCCCTCTATAATTGCTGTCTTCCCAACTCCCGGATCGCCAACATGAACAGGATTGTTTTTTACCCGGCGGCAAAGCACCTGCATTGTCCGCAGCAACTCATCTTCGCGGCCAATAAGGGGGTCCAATTTGCCCAGCCGAGCTTGTTCGGTAATATCCTGGGTAAAATCTTCTAGATTCTGACTCTGTTTCTTTTCGCCATTTTGCGTTTCATCAAAAGCCATCCCGTCCATGCCATCTTCCTGAGACAGGCCATCTTCATGCAAAGACGGAAAATCATGCGAAATTACTTCCAGCAAATCCAAGCGTTGAATACCGAACAACTGAATATAGTAAGAAGCATAGGACTCCTTTTCATCAAAGATTGCAACAAGTATTTCCCCAATATCAACAATATCTTTTTCCGCAGTCTGAGAATGGAAAAGCGCTCGCTCAATTACCCGCTGAAAGCCAGCAGTCTGCAAGGGTTCTGCTCCGGCAAAAACCGGAATCTTTTCTTGCAAATGCACGTCTAACAAGCGGCGCATTTCATCTGGATCTGCCCCAATTTGTTCAAATAATGCACACACACTGTCAAAATGCACCGCAGCATACAAGACATGTTCAGGTGTCACATATTCATGTTTTCGGCGCTTACTTTCTTCCCAGGCTAGGTTCAATACTTCCTGAACCTCTGAATTTATATGCATAGCATCCTCATATCAGGCTTTTTCAATTGATGTTCGCAAGGGAAATTGACGTTGACGGGCAATTTGCTGAACCTGTCTGGCCTTTGTCTCGGCAATATCGTAGGTATAACTACCGACCCTACCCTTTCCTTGTTTGTGAATTGCAAGCATCACCTTGGTAGCCTCTGACACAGTCAGGTGAAACACCTGTACCAAGGTTTCTACTACGAACTCCATTGTCGTGAAATCATCATTGAATAGAACCACTGTATACATATCCGGTTCTTTAATCTGCTGATCCTGCTTTGACTGAATCTCATCGATAAGCTCTGTTGACACGTTTCCTCCGCAATTTGCTTAAGATCCCGATTCGGCTAGCGGTTCCAACTCAATATCAAACTCAAGAGGGGAAAAATACCCCATCTCATCCCGGCCGGAACGTTGCAAGATCATCGCTTCAACCGAAACAGGCAAATATCGGCGGCCAAAATCATTATCTACAAGCGAGGTATACTCCAATGTATACCAGCCACTAGAACTAGCTCGGGCATGTGAATTCAGCACCGAAGCTCCGCGCGGATCGCTATTCTCGTGAATAATCCCACCGGTTTCCTCAACAAGATAGCTCAATTTTTCATCAATTGGGCCAGGTCCAAAATGTAATACGGACACACTTATATGATTTGTTTGAAAGAATCGCGCTAATTCGATCGTGCCATAGGTAGCAAACTCAGGAATTGGACTACCACTTGATACGACGACAATATTCCGACGACCTCGACGCTGTAAAAGCTCTGTTCCACTATATCGTAAAGCAGTATCAATACGACCACTTTCTGTTTGCTGCAAAAACAGACGGGATCTTTGGGCAGCAGTTAGCCCCCCTTCGCTAGCGCTCGCCAACAAAAGCGGATTTGCAGCCGCGGCAATCAATTGGAAGCTATCGCCCTCTTGGCGATCGGAATACAATTGATCTATGCGCGAACCAACTGCCGCCGCATATTCGGGCATCGACCTATCAGGATTAAGGAGCACAACAGTATGAATGGCAGGATCATAACAAGATTGGTACACAGCCTGTAAATCTTGCGTAGCGCCCAAAGTATCACTTATTACAAAGTTTAAGCTGTTCAAGCCCACTACCGGCTGCCCGAAACGATCTTCCACCGTTACATCCATTCGAACCTTGGGAAAATCATCAGCATACACACGCTGAATAGTAACAAATAAACCGGAATACAAGCGTGAAACCGCCGTAAAAACCGCCAGGCTTTCCTGCGCATAATCAAGCGCCAAAATATTTCCATTCGCATCTACAGCAGCAGAGTTAACCTGCGCTACTGCTGTATCATCAATGGTTTCATAC
>CAYNNU010000002.1:0-37617 GCA_964398645.1 uncultured Spirochaeta sp. | reverse complement strand
AGGATCTCCTTGCCTGCCTAGCTCAAAATTTATGGCGTTTTCCTCTCTTAAACTCTCAATCAAATATTTCAGATTTTAATATTAAACCGTTCAATTTATAGGAATTAGCTTTTTCTCTTAGATAATTTTTATCAACCATCTTTACAAAGCTATTTAATAAACTATTTGACTCAATAAAGGTTTGTGCAGATTCAGCTTGCTTCCAAATTAATATTGAACGTTCATTTTTACTTAATTTTCGCATTAACGGCTCCTCATGTTCTTCTCCATTAATTAAATATTTCGAAAAAATTAAAAAATATTCTTTCACTAGTTTTCTCCTCTAATTAATCCTGTCCGTGAACCAAAGATAGTCAGCTTGAACTTATCTGCTGCCCCAATGATACACGAGCAGAATGGCGGTTTTGGTGGCTGAGACGAGGGCGGGCACGGGGATCCATTCCTGCAGAGAGTGAAAGTTCATGCCGCCGGCAAAGATGTTTGGTGTTGGGATGCCCATTTCGGAGAGGCGGGCGCCGTCAGTGCCGCCGCGAATGCTTTTTTCCAGGGGCTGCACCCCAGCATCGCTCATGGCGCGGCGGGCAAGCTCCAGCAATTCGGGCCGCTTTGCAACAGCATCTCTCATATTGCGGTACTGCTGATCGATTTCCACCTCAACCCGCCCGCCGGGAAACTGCGCTTCCACCGCGGCGGCCATTGCACGCAATGCATCAATTCGGCGCTGCTCTTCCGTCAGCTCAAAATCGCGCAAATAGACGTCCAATTCCGCCGAGTCGATTCTACCGCGGATTTCCAGCGGGGCATAATACCCATGGCGGCCATCGGTTGCTTCGGGGCTTTCGTTGCGGGGAAGCATTTGCACAAAGGCAGCTGCCATGCTGACCGCATTTACCAGTCGACCGCGGGCAAAACCGGGATGAATTGCTTTGCCGGCAAAAGAGATCCGCGCGCGGGCAGCGTGGAAGCATTCCGCCTCAAGCTCGCCCTCCTGCCCGCCGTCAAAGGTGTAGGCCGCGCGGGAGCGAATCATGTCCGGCGAAAAGCCATCCAGGCCGCGGCCGATTTCTTCATCTGGCGTAAACACAATTTCCAAGGGCGGGCGCGGAATTTCAGGGTGCTGCAGCAAAAAACCAACTGCCGTCATAATTTCTGCTATTCCGGCTTTATCATCCGCGCCCAGGAGAGTATCCCCGGATGAGGTTATTATTGCCTCTCCTGTATAATTCTTCAGCAGGGGGTTCTCCTGCACAGTCAAAACCGTTCCCTCCCCAAGCTGCAAATCACCACCATCATACTTCTGCCACACACGAGGCCGCACATTTTCACCGGGAGCGTCGGGGGAGGTGTCCATATGAGCCAGCAAACACAAAGGCTCGAAGTCTGCCGCGGCACCGCTGCCGGCAAAACTCGCCAAGACGTAGCACTGCTCCGTTAGGCGGACGCTGCAGTCCACGCCAGCTGCAAAATCGCTAATCATCTGCTGAATTTCCTTTTCCAGCATGCGGGCTAAGTCAAATTGCCTGCGTGTTGAGGGCAAAGATTGGCTATTTTTATCGGAAGTTGTAAACACCTGCACATAACGCAAAAAGCGACCAACAACCTCATCTTCAAGCTGCTTCTGATTCTTCTGTACGCACGAGGCTATTTCTTGTTGACTGTTCGAACTATTCATCATGCCTCATCCTACCGCCCTCCCCGATACAACCGCAAGAGGGAAAATGAATTTGGATTCCTGTTTCTACCGTGGTATACTATATGTAGTACCTGAATGGAGGTTTGTTATGAAGAAGAGAAACTTTCTTGTTATCATGATTATTGTTGGCTTATTGGTCGCGGCGCCGGCCTTTGGTCAAGTATCCTTATCCGAAATCGATGATGCATTTGCAGGTTTTGCAGATGATGTTGCCAACTCACTGGCTATGAATAGTACCATCGGGCTGCAATGGTCAGATGCCTATATTGGTCAGTTGCTTGGCGTCCCCCCGCATTTTGGCGCAGGGGTTGCGGTTGGCGCGACCACCATTCCAATTGATGCCATGCAAACTGCACTGGATGCACTGGCTGGAGGTGCAACAGGCGCTGGCGATTTGAGTGCCTTTGCCTTAGCAGGCGGTATTCCCTTGCCCGGCTATGTTCTGGATGCCCGCATTGGCGGCTTCCTGCTTCCCTTTGATATTGGTGTGAAAGCCGGCTATCTGGAACCAACCGAAATTCCAGGCCTTGGTGCACAGGTTGATTACCTGCTAGTTGGTGCTGATGTTCGTTTTTCCATCATCAAAGGTCTTTTGCTTCCCAACCTGTCTGTTGGTGTTGGTGTGAACTATTTAAGCGGCGGCATCAGCCTGCCCGGGTTTTTTAGCGCCATGGACCTTGCCAACTTTGATGTAACAGGAGCGCCAGCGGGCCCATATACTGTGTCTCTTACCGACCCCTCACTGGACTTTTCCTGGCAGACCACAGTTATCGATGTGAAAGCTCAGGTGAGCAAGCAAATACTGTTTATTACTCCCTATGCCGGAATCGGCGCATCCTATGCCCGCAGCACAGCCGGGGGTGGTTTTGCCGGCGACATCGCGGTTACCGATGGAACTGCAACTCCTGTTACCGGCAGCGATTTGCAGGATCTGCAGGATGCATACGATGCAATGCGCAATGATGATCCCGACCTTCCGGCAATCGACTTTACCGGTAGCGAAGGCGTTTCTGCCTCCAGCTCGGTACCTGGCTGGGGACTGCGGGTATTTGCAGGCACATCGCTCAATCTTTTGTTACTGAAGGTTGATGTTGGCGGTATGTACAACCTGCTCACCGGCGACCTAGGCGCCAACGTCGGCGTTCGCGTGCAGCTGTAAACTATGCACTTGTTTGATTTTCTATCCGGTCACAAGGGCCGGAAGCAGCCGGCCGTCACCACCAAAACTGGCGACGCCGGCTTTTCTTCTCTGATGGGCGGCGAGCGCCTGCCCAAACACGACCAGCACTTTGTTACCCTAGGCGATCTGGATGAGCTATCCTGTCTAATCGGCACTGCGCGCCATTACCTTCCTGCCGGCCATCCCTTTGCCCAGGAAAGCAAAAAGATACAAAGCCTTTTGCACCATGTCATGGCTGTGATCGCAAGCTCACCGGACTCCGCCGTTTACAAGGACTTGCCCCATATTACCGAGCAGGATGTGATCTGGCTGGAATCCCGGCAGGCCTTCTATTCTGAAAACGCCAGAATTTCCGGCCGCTTTGTTCTGCCCGGGGAGTCAAATGCTGCTTCGGCATGGATGGATTTATGTCGCGCAGTCTGCCGCCGTGGGGAGCGCTCGGCTTCGGCATTATTCACCCATCAACATTCGAGCAACAAAAAAAACCGCGGGAACAAAGATATCAATGCAATCCGCAGTTTTCTCAATCGTTTATCAGACTATTTTTTTGTTCTTGCCCGCAGCTTGGACTAGGCGACCGCTGCCGGGAATAAGAGCGGCAAGGCAATAAAAGTGGCGATAGAACTACCCACCGAAGTGAACAGAAACACCAGCAGCACCCGCGTAATCCGGTTGCGGTAAAAGCCGCGCACCGACTGAACATCATCCTGTAAACTGGAAAAATCCCGCACCCGCGGTTTTCGCAGCACGGCTTCTAAAACGCCAGAAACCATACCAACCCCGATAGTGGGATTCATGCTGGTAAGCGGTGCGGCTAAGGCACTTAACAAAATGGTCAGAGGGTGTGCAAGGGCCATAATTGCACCGACGCCGGAAAAGGCTGCGTTTATGATTATCCAACGAAGCAGACCCGTCATTCCGGCATCAAAGCCGCTGCGGTAAAAGCCGAAGCCAATCAGGCCGACAACTGCGAGGGGAATGAGATAGGGCAAAACACGGCGGATAATTCCCGGAGGCGGGACATGGGCAATATCTTCCACATCTGCCGCTGCCGCATCCTTTTCCAGGGTTTCGAACCATTGCAAAATTCCGGGAACATGGCCGGCGCCAACAACAGCGACCAGTTTCTTTCCTTCAGCTTCAAATATTTTGCTGGCCAGATAGCGGTCGCGTTCATCAATCAACACTTCCTTTGCCTGCGGTAAAAAATCGGCCAAGTCTTCCATCATTCCATGCAGTGCACTCTTTTCTTTTAAGCGCTCAATTTCTTCTTCGGAAAATTCTTCATTGGAAAAGCCGGCGCTGATTAGCGAGGCGAGCAGCTTGCTTTTGCCCCACAGGTTTGTTTTGCTCCAGGCGCGACGAAGCGTCACTTGAATCTCCCGGTCGCAAAGTGAAAAGGGGATTTCTTGCTCCTGGGCTACAGATATTGCGGCCATCATTTCCTCGCCGGGACTGACACCTAGGTCGGCTCCCAGCCGGCGCTGAAATCCATTCAGCACCAAGTTAACCAGCATCAAAAAGCCCTGTCCCTGTTTAATAACCCGAACAAGATTCAAATTTTCCCAGCGACTTTTTTGGGTCAGCGAATTATACCGGCCCTGATCAATTTCCACACAAATCCGATCGGGCTGCTCTTCCTGTATGATTGTGCGCACCTGATCCACACTTTCGCGGGAAACATGGGCAGTTCCAACCAAAACAATTTCCCTTCCAGCTAGCCGGACCCGGGTTAGGGTGTCACTTTCTGCTGCGATTTCTATCATGCTGTCTCCTGTATTCTACGCGTGTTCGCTTTGGGATTCGACAAGGCTTTCACCCCGACCAAGCGCCCGCAAAAAACGCTGGCGGGTTCCCTGTTCACCTGGGAACAGATCGAGCGGAATGATCCCGCCGCCCATATGAATATGCCCGCCGCCACTGCCAATCCCCTCTAGGGCTTTATGGATTATTGCTCCGGCCGGACTGCGCGGATCTTCACTACGCACCGAAATTCGATATACTTCCCTGTCTTGCTGAAGCACCACTACAAAATGAATTTCTCGTATACCCAGAAAGAAATCTGCCAGCAAGGCCATGACTTCCGGGGTACACTCCTTATTGATTGGAATAAAGGCAAAATCTTCGGTAACCATCACTTCGTTGATAGCCTCCCGGAAAACAGAAAGATCCTTCATTGAAAGTGAATTGCGCAGCACTCGGCTAGCTTCCTGCCAATCTCCACGGAAAAACAAATAGCTGAAGGCCTCCAGGTCGATGGGGGAAACACCACGAGTCATAAATGCGGTATCCATCATTATGCCGAGCAGAAGCGCGGTTGCAGTATTTCGCGCCAAAGGGATCCCTTCGTTGTTGTAATACTCATATAGGATGGTTGAACAGGAACCATAGCCAGGGCGAACATCACAAAATAACAAATCAACCGTCTCGGGAGAATCGTGATGGTCTATAACCCCAACAACACTTCCCTCAACCCCGCTGATATTTGAGTTTCCAACAAAGCCATCCACAACAATTATCTGAGAGTTTTTGATGCTTGGAAACTCGAGGCTCATTTCGCGAGCAGAAAAAATTGAAATCTCCAAACGGTCAATCGCCTCCCGCAGGCTATCGCTCTGGATTTCACCGCCATAACATAAAATGGGCGAGAATCCGCGGGTTTCTAGCAAGCGACCCAATGCAAAGGCCGTGCCGACTGCATCGTGATCGGGAAAGTCGTGTGCTTGAATCAAAACCGGACGCCTAGGATCCAGAATTTCTACTAGAGCAGAAAAATGTGTCATTCGATATTCTCCAGCAGAGCCTGTGCCATTCTGTGTTCCGGCTGACCAACATATTGGGATTCTGCAACCAGCGAAAGAAAGCGCTGAGCACTGGTCATCTGGCCGGAAGCGTAATACTGAGCCCCAAGAAAGAACTCACACTTGGTCCGCAGCACATCGCTTTCTTCATCCTGCACAAGTTGCAGGGCGTGGGCATCTGATGAGGGCTGTTGGTAATAACGCCAAACCGCCCACAAAGAGCCTTCCCGCTCCATGGCCGCTCCCTTTTGAGCAAGATACTGCACGGCAGCATCTTCATTCCCAGCGAGTTTTTGTGCTGCGGCAGAAGCCATCATCAGGGCCCAATCAATCTGCACTCCATTGCGGCCAGGTTTTCGACTCTCCTCAAACGCTTGATCAAAAAGACGAGCTGCTGCTTCATACTGAGCTAACTCAAATTGAACGATCGCATAGGGCAAGTAGGCAGGAAAATAATCCGGTCGCTGTTCCAGCACTTGGGCATACAATTCGCCAGCCTTCTCCGATTCAAATAGGGCAAAAAATACATTCGCCAGTTGCGCGCGAATATAAAAATCATCCGGGCGGAGCTCCAAAGCGCGGGAAAAGTCCTGCTCAGCTTCCTCGGGCATATTTCCACCAGAGTACAAGCGGCCGCGATCAAGATAATGAAAGGCGTAATTTGGTGCCAACTCGATGGCCCGGGTATAATCATCTATTGCTTTCTGTCGATCCCCAAGACCCGTATAGGCCTGAGCCCGATCGGAGTAGGCAAAGGAATAATCCGGCTGTAGTTCCACTGCCCTGTCCAACTCGGCGGCGGCGGCTTCGTATTCTTGCTGACGGATATACACGTTCCCCAGACCAAGATGGGCAACAAAATTGCTTTCATCCAGATCCAATGCCTGCTTGAATGCCTGCTCGGCATTGCTGTACCTGCGCGCCCGAAGCAAATGCTCGCCCAAGGCAGCATGAGCTGGGGCAAAGCTATTATCAATCGATACAACCCGCAACAATAATTCCTGACTCAAATCATATTCATGCCGGGCGTTTGCCAGCAAGGCCAGCGAATACCAAGCAGATGCGGTATTAGGATGGTCCGCGACGACTTGCTCCAATAATTGCTGGGCTTCTGCATACTGACCAGCAGCAATATACAGGTTCGCCAGCAGAACAGCGGTTTCTGGATCATCCGGGGCAGCTTGTTCAGCATTTTCAAATTCATCAATCGCTGCCTGAACATCACCGGTTTGCATGTGAAGACTGACAGCCTGATATGCGCGATCATCCTCAGGAGATGGCCCCGGCTCTTCAGTGGTAGCACAGGACGAAAGCAAGGATAGTATGGCAACAGAACCTATTAATACTGCGCCAGCAATAAAACGGCGCAAAATCATCATTTTTTTCATAACCAGCAATATACTACACTCATCAGAAGCGGTATACAAGCTCATTCTTGATACAGCCATTGCTAAGTGATAGTCTGTCGGCATGGCAAAAAAAACCAGCTTGCGGACCTTTATTTTCCCAGCTTTATATGTACTGTTTATTGCGGCCATGTTTTTCTGGCACGCACAGGATACTGACCTTTTCGGACACGTGAACAACAAGCTTTCGTTGCGTGGAATACTACAAATTTCTTCACGCGGAACCCCGACGGTTTCCCAGCTAGATATTCAATATGAAGGCTTGTCCTTTCCGTTTTTCACCCGGACAAGCGTTTCGGTTACCGATAGTCAAAAAAACACCAGGCGCTTGGATGTAACCGGCTATAACACCCTTGAAAACGGCTTTGTCCTTCATTTTACCGAAGGCTTTCAAATTCGCTTTCATATCGACGAAGAAGAAAGCAAGAGCCTGCGGATAACCCCAATCATCCCTGATAATATGCAGCCGATAAGTGAGATAAGCCTGCCCCTCAAGCTGACTGAGGATGCAAATATCCGGCAAAGCGATAATATTGGGGAGCTGCAAATTCAGGTGGGCCAGCAGCAATACGTACTCACGCTGCCTTCCCGGGCAGTACTCAATGCTGAGCGCGGCATTTTAACCCTTCCCGGCAGCGCGGAACGGCAAACCATACACTACACTCTCAGCGACGCACCCCCGGTGCGGGTTTCCTCCAGCAGAACCCGCAACCAGGATGATGAACCCGAAGCCGAGCCGCAGGAGGATGTCGCGGATCAACAACCTTGGTATGAAACAGAAGAGATCCGCTTGAGCCAGGCATCATTTTTGAACAGCGTGAATACCTATATCGGCACAGCCTATCAGGGCTGGCGCAGCGGGCGCTTTAATGCTGAGCAAGGTGGTTGGCTTCAGCCAGATGGCAGCTATGCTTTTAATGAAATCAGCTTAACTGCAGCCCTTGCAGAAGCCTGGACCCGCAACGAATACAACAGTATTTTCGAGAGCATGCGTGCGGCCGCAGACCTGCACCCCCAGCAACTTAGCTATCTTTCATCGCCTTTCCTGGGGAATCTGCGGGCACAGAGGGCGAACATGCAAAGCGCCGATCAGGCTAGGTCAACCGAACTGATCCGATCTTTCTCCCGGAGAGCGACAACGCCTCTTGAGGATCCAGAGCTCATCCACTGGATAATTACCCGCGGCTCTTCGACTGTTTTTCAGCAACTGCCCGCTTACCTGCAAAGCATACAGCCCAATGCGCTTGAACCGGCTCAGCTGATCGGACTTTTGGAAAACAGCCTCGATGATACGCCCATGCCAGCAGAAATCCGGGCTGCTTTAGATGCATTTCAACGGCCAGCTGCCCAACTGCTGCTAACGAAACTGCAAAAAATTGATTCATCCATCTATTTGAACCCGAATGCCGGCAGCGAAAATGCAACGGCCGACATGCTGCTTTCTATTCGAGCAGGTCAGGGTTTACGCGAGTATGGCTTAAAAAATGGCAACGCCCAGCTTGCCGGCATTGGGCGCACAATGGTTCGCTCCGTGCTGTCTTTGCAGGATGCCAATGGCTTTCTCCCACAAAGCCTGCGCCTGAACGGGAACAGCATCGCCGCCCGCGAAGGGACTCTGCTGCCAGAAACAGTATATCCATTCATACAGCAAAATCCGGCCTGGCCACGCGTGTATTCCTTGTTCGATCAATTGGGCCAGGGAAGCTATGTTTTCTCAACCGCCCCAATTATCAGCGCCGAAAAAAGCGAAAACGAATTGCGCCTCAGCTTTACCAACGTACGTAACCGCACCCACTATCTGTATATTGGCGGATTGCCCAAATACCAGATTTTGCACCTGTTTGGCTACCAGTGGCCGGCGGACCCCAACTTTGAAAACTACTCTCGCGGTACATATTACGACCAGGCATCAAACACTGCTTTGATAAAATTCTTTGAAAGCTCTACCACCGGACAGATTCGATATGAGTTTGCAGTGGCGGCTCCGGCTACCCCAGCGGCTCCGGCACAAGGGAGCGCCGCTGGAACAGAAGCCAATCCGGCCGAGAATGTCCAGCCGGAAACACAAGCCGGACAGGATGACCAATCATGATAGATTTTCCCCGGCCTGACTTTATGAAACTGGAAAAACGCCTGAGGGTTTTCTTTATCCGCCACGGCGAAAGCGAAGGAAACGCCCAAGGAATTATGCAGGGTTTAAAGGATTTTCCCCTTTCCGAAACCGGAAGAAGCCAGAGTCAGGCTGCAGGAAAATGGCTGTTGGATAAGGATATCGATGAGGTTTTTACCAGCCCGCTAATCCGGGCCAAAGAAACTGCGGAAATTATTGCCGCAACACTTTCCAAGCCGGCTCCGACCGTGGTGAACACCTTGCGGGAATTGGATGCAGGGCTTTTTTCCGGCTGCACAGCGGCCGAAATCCAGCGCGAATTCCCCGATGCATGGCAGGCGTTTCGCCGGCACAGCTGGGAAGAAGTGCCAGATGCGGAATCTGTCCAATCACTTTGGGACAGAGCATGCTCAGTCTGGAATAAAATCATTGAGACAGCGAACAGCGGCAACCGGCATATTGCGGTCGTTACCCATGGCGGAATACTGCAATGGCTATATAAAACCACGATTCAGGCAAGACCAAGCTGGATGCCTATCATGCCTACTGCCAATTGCGGAATATACACTTTTTTTGCTCATCCCATTCCGTCGCCGGAAGAACATATCCCTCTTTCTGAAAAACAAAATCTACAGGATGATGCCCCGCACTTGGGCACATCTTTTTTTGCCAGCTGGAACGAACTGAATACCGTGCCTTACGAAATCCGCTGATCTGCCAAATTATCTACTGGCTATCAATCAAATTTGTCAGATTTTCTGCTGTAAATCCCATTGCCTTGGCCACCTCAGCCCCGGGCCCGGACATACCAAAGCGATCAATGGAAAATACCTTTCCGCTATCGCCGCCGGTGCAAACCTCCCAGCCCTGTGAAACGCCGGCCTCGGCTACCAGCACCGGAATTCCAGCGGGAAGAATCTGCTGACGAAACGCGGCGGGCTGTTGAAAAAACAGCTCCCGGGACGACATCGAAACAATACGAACTTTTTTAGAACTTGCCGCCGCTGCCTCAATGGCCAAACTCACCTCTGAACCCGTTGCCACGACGATCAGCTCCGGCCCACTTTCCGGCTCTTGGGCGATATAGGCACCCTTGCGCATGGATTCGCGCCAGTTTGCATCGTGTTTGGCGAATACCGGTAAGCCCTGCCGGGTCAGCACCAGACAAGCCGGCCCATCCCTGCGCTCCAACGCCATTTTCCAGGCCTCTTGGGTTTCTTGCGCATCAGCAGGACGATATACATGAACATTAGGAATTACCCGCAGGGATGCGACATGCTCAACCGGCTGATGGGTCGGGCCATCCTCGCCAACAAATATTGAGTCGTGCGTACAGACAAAAACAGACGGAATCCCCATAAGAGCAGCCAGGCGAACTGCCGGCCGCAGGTAATCGGCAAAAACGAGGAAGGTAGCACAGAATGCCCGAAAGCCGCCATGCAGGATAATTCCGTTCGTAATTGCTCCCATCGCATGCTCACGCACGCCAAAATTGATGCTCCGTCCAGCACGGCTGGCCGGTGAAAAATCTTCTTGGCCGGGAACCTTTGTTTTATTGGATTCAGCAAGGTCGGCAGAACCACCAACAAGATTCGGATAAACGGCAGCCAAAGCCTGCAAGGCCTCTTGTCCGGCTGCCCGGGTTGCCACAGACTCACCCTGACTGTATTGCTGAAAAACCGGATTTCCCATCGGACGCCCCGATTGAAAAGCCTCCCACTGCTCACGTAGATCCTGGTTTTTTTCCGACCAGGCGCCCATCTGTTCAGCCCACTGCTGGTAAACAGCATTCCACTCTTCCTGCCGGCTAGCAAAAAACGCTCTTGCTTCCTCAGGAACAAAAAACTGCTGATCTTCCGGCAATCCCAATTCCCGCTTTGCCGCCACTACTTCCTCGGCGCCTAAAGCAGCCCCATGGGCCTTCGGTGTGCCGGCCTTATTGGGCGAGCCTTTCCCGATTATTGATCGAACCGCAATAAGCGAAGGCTGATCGTTAACGTTTTTCGCTTCCTGCACCATCGCCCGCAGGCCCTGCACATCATAGGCATCCCCGGATTGCACATGCCAGCCATAGGCCCGAAACCGAGCCTGTACATCCTCGGTAAAGGTGATATCGGTTGTTCCATCAATAGAAATCTTATTGTCATCATAAAAAACTATGAGTTTGCCCAGCTTCTGATGACCCGCCAGGCTTGCTGCTTCGGAGGTAATCCCCTCCATCATACAGCCGTCTCCGGCAATACAATAAGTATAATGGTCCACAATTTTCGCGTCGGCAGTATTCCAGCGGGCTGCTTCCATGGTCTCAGCCATAGCCATTCCAACCGCATTGGCAAAGCCCTGCCCGAGCGGCCCGGTTGTAGTTTCAACGCCGCTGGTATGCCCCCACTCAGGGTGCCCGGGTGTGCGTGAATCCAATTGCCGGAATTGTTTCACATCGTCAAGCGAAATATCATATCCAGCAAGATGCAAAAGCGAGTACAAGAGCATCGAACCATGCCCAGCAGACAGCACCAGGCGGTCACGATTCGGCCACATCGGATCGGAGGGCTGCAGATTCATAATCTCGCCAAACAAAAGGGCACCCAGCTCGGCAAGGCCTAAGGGAAGGCCCGGATGGCCGGAATTTGCTGCCTGAATAGCATCCATACTAAGCGAGCGGACAGCCTTTGCCACCGCCTGAACTGCTGAATCATTCATCATAAAACCATATCCTCCTGAACATACTCGGGTCGCCAATATAACAGGATAGACAAAAAAAGAACAGCCCGAAATGGGCTTGTCTGCTTGCCATACAAAGGCCCTTTCCTTTACTCTACGTCGAGGAGTTTTTACATGCAGGAATATAATGTAGCTGTACTTCCAGGGGATGGGATTGGCCCGGAAGTAATGCTGGAAGCGCTGAAAGTATTAAGCGCGGTGGAACAAAAGTTTCCAGTCCGATTCCATTACACAGAAGCAGCTGTTGGGGGAGCAGCAATCGACAAACACGGAAAGGCTCTACCCGAAAAAACCATAGAGATTTGTGAGAACAATCAGGCCATACTTTTTGGCTCGGTCGGCGGTCCCAAGTGGGATTCTTTGCCGCCAAATGAGCAGCCCGAGCGCGGTGCTCTTTTGCCCTTACGCAAGCACTTTGGCCTATATGCGAATCTGCGGCCGGCCATCATTTTTCCGCAGCTCAAAGATGCGTCACCCTTGAAAGACTCGATCATCGGCGACAAGTTTGACATTCTTGTTGTGCGGGAACTTACCGGCGGCATCTACTTTGGCGACCCAAAAGGGCGCGAAGGTGATCGTGCTTTTGACACCATGGTCTATACAAAGCCGGAGATTGTGCGCATTGCCAAAGTTGCCTTTGAAGCCGCCCGTAACAGGGGCAAATGCGTTCACTCAATCGACAAATCAAACGTTCTCAGCGCATCTGTACTCTGGCGCGAAACCGCAATCGAGGTCTCCAAGGATTATCCGGATATCGAGCTGAAACACCTCTATGTCGACAACGCTGCAATGCAGCTGGTTGTAAACCCTTCTCAGTTTGATGTTATTCTTTGTGGAAACCTTTTCGGCGACATCCTTTCGGATGAAGCTGCGATGATCACCGGTTCCCTTGGGATGCTGCCAAGCGCATCTATCGCTGAATCTGCTGATTCGGGCGTTCCATTTGGCCTGTATGAGCCTTCCGGCGGTTCAGCCCCTGATATTGCCGGCAAGGGTATTGCCAATCCAATTGCCCAGATTTTGTCAGCGGCAATGATGCTAAAATATAGCTTTGGCCTGAATGAAATCTATAAGACTATTTTTGATGCTATCAGTGATGTACTTGCTGAAGGCTATCGCACCGGCGACATTGCATCGGCCGGCACAAAAACCGTTGGCACTGCAGAAATGGGCAGCCTTATCGCCGCGAAAGTTCGCGGATAACATCCTGCAGCGACAGCGAGCGCTGCGCAAGCAAAACCATTAAGTGATACACCAGATCAGCTGACTCCGATATTATGTCGGAGTCAGTTTTTGCAAGTACCAGCTCCACGGCTTCCTCGCCAGTCTTTTTGCGGATTTTTTCCTCGCCAGCTGTAAACAGATGAGTGGTATAGCTTCCTTCAGGCAAGCTCTCTTTTCGTTCCTGTATCAATTGTTCCAGGCGGGCAAGCAGACGCCCCTCTTCTGCCCAATCTGCGCTTGCCCCCGTCGTTCCGGCACTTGGCGCCGCAGTATCGGCCTCAGGGGCAGACGTGACGCCCGCAACAGCGCCCCCTTCTAGGTCGCCGGCTTCATCGGAAAAAATCGCCCGCACCTCAGTACATACCCCAAGGTCTTTTACCTGCTGCACACGGTGAGATGGCAAAGAAGCCGGCAGCACCCGTCCGTTTTCGGCAATATACTCCCACACTTCACCCTGTTCATTGCTCTTTGCAGCAGCCTTTTTGTTTTGCAGAACAGCAGCCCTGGTCTGCCCATTCTGATCAATAACCAGCGCAGGCCGGACACGCGATGCCATCGGCTGCCAATAAGCTGAAAAATTCCACAGGCAACCTGTGCCCACAGCCTTTCGAACAACTTCCACGGCCGCGCCAACATCAAGCGCGCCTTCATATATCGCCCGGCCGGAAATAATACCAACCAGCAGCGGATGCGCCTCGCGGATAACCGCCTCAATATCCTGCTGGCCGGATATTCCCCCCGATAGAATCACTGGGATACCGGCCGCAGCAGCGATTTGGTTGGTGCGGTCCATGTCAGGGCCCTGCATCATACCATCTTTGGCAATATTCGTATAAATGATTCCCGCACAGCCAATCTCTGCCGCCATCTTGGCCAGCTGAATATCTGTTATCCCCGAGTTCTGCTCCCAGCCGGCAACCTGAACAAGCCCATCCCTGGCATCAATCCCTGCAAGAAAAACCGGGCCCCAGCGGCGTATCCAACTGGCAACTTCCTGCGGATTACGAGCCAAGGCGGTACCAATAACCACATGGCTTGCCCCAGCTTGCAAAATTTCAGCCACATCCTTTTCCGTACGGATTCCGCCGCCAACCTCGACAGCAATATCCACAGAGGCAGCAATTTTACGAATAATCTCCCTGTTTCCGCGGCGGTCATCTTCATCAGAACCCCGGGCCGCATTCAAATCAACAAGATGAACCCGTTTTGCCCCAGCTTCAGCAAAGCGTTGAGCAGTCTCGACCGGATCCAAAGGATATGTATCAACATCAGAGTAACTACCCTGTCGCAAGCGCACACATGAACCATCAAGTAAATCTATTGCTGGTATAAACTCCATTCTAACCTCCTGAATTCCTTTTCACCCCGGCGCCCGCTAACGGCCGCTTTGGCAAAAACTCTATCAGATTTTTTGTACCGAAAATGGCAAACACACACCGGCATGATACGGAACCAGGCCGTCTATCTCATCAGGAACGATCCAGTCCTGCTTCTGAATACGGATTTCTCCTGTGTTCAAAGGCAAGCCGTAATACTCGGCTCCGAACCTTGAAATAAAATTTTCCAGCCGTGACAGCTGATCAAAACGCTCAAATAGCTGTGCCAAACCTGGCAGCAATCCGGGAGCAGAAAAAACTCCTGCCCTCACCGACGGGGAATGTTTGCGATGCTGAGGATGCGGCGCGGAATCACTGCCGAAAAAATATTTCGGGTTGCCGGAAAAAACTGCCCGACGCAGGGCATCACGATCTGAGGGCCGCTTAACCACAGGCTTGCAAAAATAATGGGGATGCAACTCGCCGCCAAGAAGATCATCCAAAGTCAATTCAAGATGATGGAGTGTGATGGTTCCCGCAACATTGGGCAAAGAAGCAACGGCCTCCACTGCAGCTTCCGTAGTTAGATGCTCCAGCACAATCCGCAAGCGAGGAAAATCCTGACTGATTTTCTGCAGCACCGGTAAAAAGGCCTCTTCTCGATCCAAAGAAAAAACCCCAGGATCCTCACCATGAATACTCAAGACCAGATCCTGCTTCTGCATGGACTCAAAAATTGGGTATGCCTGCTGAATATCCCGAATGCCATCCTCTGCATTTGTGGTTGCCCCTTCAGGATACAGCTTTCCCGCAATCGCTCCGGCGGCTTTCAATTCCAGAACATCTTCCGGACGTAAAGAAGGAATAATCTTGAAGGTCATAAGGGGCTCAAAGCCGTCTCCGGCAGCAAGCAGAATCCGTTCACGATAGCGCTCCAGACGCTCCACGGTCGTAACCGGCGGCACAATATTCGGCATTATGAGCGCACGAGCAAACACATCCGCAGTCGGAGGGACAGTAGCAGTCAGCATTTCGCCCTGACGAACATGTACATGCATATCGTCTGGTTGGCGTATTATCAATGTAGTTTCACTTTTTTTCATACGCGCCCAGAATATTGTAAATACAATGGCTTATACAAGACAAAAAATATGTTACACTACGAAAAATCTGCTGTTATTAAAGTGAAAGGGAGAAAAAAATGGAACAACACGCTATCAATAAAATATCTGTACAAGAAAACACCATTCTGCGGACTGTGTACAATTACATGAGTCTTGGGCTAGCAATTACCGGCGGGATAGCTTTTCTTATTTCCCGTACCAATTTAATGGTATTCCTTGCCCGAAATACAGCAGTCTTTTTCCTTATCGCTATCGCCCAACTTGTCCTGGTTGTATTCCTTTCGGCCCGGGTTCGAAAGATGTCACCAGGCACAGCCTTCGGGGCTTTTATTCTATACGCCAGCCTGAATGGAATTGTTTTTTCCTTTATTTTCATGGCCTACACCGGCACCAGCATTGCTGCCACTTTTCTTATCACAGCAGGCACCTTTGCGGGCATGAGCCTATACGGCTTACGCACCAAAGAAGATTTAAGCGTATATGGCCGCTATCTGATTATGGGACTTTGGGGTGTCATTCTGGCCAGCGTGGTTAACATTTTTCTACAGAGCTCCGGCCTGTACTGGTTTATCAGCTATGCCGGCGTGCTGGTATTTGTCGGCTTAACCGCCTACGACACCCAAACCATCGCCCGCTGGAGCAGGGAAGCCGGGGATTCGGCCTCGCCCGAGGATTGCTCCCGCATTGCCATAATCGGCGCGCTAAAACTGTACCTGGATTTTATCAATCTGTTTCTTATGTTGTTGCGTATTCTGGGCGGTCGGCGCTAAGCCGGCCTCATTGCCGATTTAGAATTGGCATCGTATACTGTTTTTGTGAACCAGGCGACGTTTTTCTTTGACCAACACATACGCAAACTCAGCCAAGGTCTTTCCCTACTGACAGAAAGCCTGTCTTCCCAAAAAGAACCGACAGCTAGACGCTTAAACGATTCAGAAATACTCGTGCTGAAAAACCAAGGCTGCCGAGCGGAAAATTGGGCGACGGTTTGTATCTCTCCTGCAGAAAAACCGCAAGCAAAACTTGAAAACATTCATAACACCAGCTTTTCGGGTAAAATCATTTTGAACCAAGCGGACAGTATCCGCATAGAAAACTCCCGCCTACGGGATTGTTTTATTGGTGCTCACACACATATTCTCGATTGTTCTTGGCTTGAAAAATGCTGGATAGAAGATGAGTGTTCAATACGAAACAGCAGCATATCCTCCCCGGAAAGCGAACATCAATTTCCTTTTGGAATTGGCAGCCCTGTACAGTTATTCAACGAAAGCTATCCTACTGTGTATCGCTTACAGCCCGCGGATACGCTCGAACACATTCTTTCGTCCCTGGACTCGCAAACAGAACCAGATTTCCCACCCTTGGAGCAGACACAAATCAAACTCTGGGCATGGAATTACATGGGCAAGCAATCACAGGTTTTTAATGCCCCCGATTGTCGAAATATATTTCTAGATAGCGGCTGTCGTATTGACGGCGCACTACAAATCCATTCGTGCGCAATTATGAGTAGCATTCTTTCAGAACAGAATGAAACGAACATGATTTGTCGTCCGGTGCTGATCGGCCCCGGCTGTATTATCCGCAATAGCGCCGTTCAGCCCGGCTGCTTCGTTGATAGCAGCGCACGAATTTTTTCCAGCCTCCTGCTGGAGACCGCCCATGCCGAAAACGGCGCCACGATCACAAACAGCATTATCGGCCCGGGCAGCCAGCTTGGCCAAGGCGAAACTACCGCCTGCCTTGTCGGACCGCTTGTTGCCCAGCATCACCAATCCCTGCTGATCGCCGCCGATTGGCGCGGAGGTCGCGGCAATATCGGCTATGGGGCGAACATCGGCTCCAATCACAGCTCACGCCTGCCGGACCAGCATATCCGCATTGGCGAAGGCTGTTTTCTGGGCCTTAACTGCGGGATTTCATTCCCCGCTAGCCTGGCCCCCTATTCGCTGGTTGCATCCGGCACGCTGCTGCGTTCCCAGCGCATTGATTTGCCATTCTCCTTAGTGCTAAGCGACGAAAACGGCGCAAACAGGATTATTCCGGCCTGGGGTCTACAAAAAAACATGTTTGCAATACTCCGAAACCAACACAAAATGGCCGGGCGCTGGAAAGCCCTTTGCCACTCATATAACTGGAGTCCCTTTCGCCAAAGCTTACGTTTACACATGCAGGCAGCCATTGAAGAACTATCCAAGCAAAGGGAAAAGCAGAAAAATGCAGAAAGAATCTTTCTGCCGGAGACCGGCTGCAGCACAACATACATTCTAACTCGTGATGTGGACACCGCCATTGCTGCCTACCAGCAGGCAATCCGCTGGGGCGAACTCACCGAGGCACATGCCACCCCACTTTCTGCCGAGCAACAAAAAGAACGCTCCCAACTGGCACAAGATATTTTGGAAAAAATTCGCAGCTCCCGCCAAAGAGATTTTGCACAAGAGCAGCACGTTTTTCCGGACAAAAAATCTATTGCAGGCAGCCCGGAAGATGCACATCTGCAAACCATTAAAGAAAACCTGCACACATACCTGCTAGTAACCCCCGAGGCCGATCCAAGCACATGAAGCTACTATCAGCCCTTGCCAAGCTGCCCTCCCGTATTTTTCTTAGCGGAGGCAGCGCCCTACAGCTATACAATCGCCAAACCCTCTCCGAGCCTGTATTACTTTTGCTTGAAGGCGACCTAGCCGATGCCGCCCGTTGTTTTGACCCTGTTTCCTACCTCCGCAGCAGCAGCTTTGATGCCATTGCACATTTGGAAAACCACAGCCTGTATATCCGCTGCTGCGAGCAGCTTCCCCCCGCCGATGAGGATGCCTTTCACTTTGATGTACAGCGACAATGCTTTATCGACCGTTCAGGCATATACCCCCAGCTGCGAAAAAAGCTGCTGCCGGGGAAGGTTAGCGATATCAACAAATGGTTTCATGCCATATTTTCTATTGCCCACATACCCTTTTCCGCTCCGCCTCAACTATTAGAAAGCATCCGCAACTTTCCCAGCAGCCAGACTTTCGATGTTGACAGCCAGAGAATTCTGTTACGATTGATTCTCTCCGGGGCCTATGCCGATACCGCCCTTTCTCTACTATCGGATGCCGGCTGGATTGATGCACTTTGGCCCGAAATCGCCGCGATGCAACATACGGCTCAGGGAAAAAGCGAGCACCCCGAAGGCAATGTCTGGGATCATAGTCTTGAAGCACTAAAATACCGAAAAATATATGACTTGCGCCTGAGCATGGCGGTGCTGCTTCACGACATAGGGAAGCCTGAATCAGAAAGCACCCCGCAACACCGCTTTCACCTACACGCGGATATCGGCGCGAAAATCAGCTCACGACTATTACGATCTCTGGGATTTCCAGAATCCTTCGTTCAGGATACTAGCTGGCTGATAAAATATCACAGCATCCCCGGAGCCCTGGAGCGCCTTCCTGCCCATCGATCAAATCCGATCATGGAAAACCCTTTGTTCCCATTGCTGCTTGAATTGTACCGCTGCGATCTAAGCGCAACCTTCCGGGGGCCGGAAAACTATTATCGCGCCTGCGCGGTATATCGAAAATTTCTCAAGCTCAATAAAAATCCATTTCGCGATACAAGCGGAAAAAAACTGCTCAATCTTCTAGTGGAATAATCCCTCGAAGCACCCAAGCTCTAGACAAAACTTTGAAGCAGAAAATCCTTGAGGTCGCTAACATTTGCTGAAATTGGATCGGCATGCCCTTTTTTGCTTAATACAGCTTGCAGCCGTTCCGGTAAAACCGGATCTTCGCCACAGGCCTTCTGCACTACTTCCCGAAACTTTCCAGGATGCGCAGTTCCAAGCACAATCAACTGACTATTTCCAAATTGATTCTGACGCCGTTCAGCCGAAGTAATCCCAACAGCTGTATGTGGATCCAAAATGATTCCCTTTTGTTTCTGATATCTTTGCATTGTTGCCAGAGTTTCGTCATCTGTGACCATTTCACCAACCAGCATTTCCCGCATTTTTTCAACCGAGCCATCAAAAATACGTTCCAGCCGATCAAAATTGCTAGGACGGCCAACATCCATCGCGTTTGAATATGTGGGTACCGAATCACGGGGAGAATAAATTCCAGTCTGCAAATATTCCGGCACAACATCATTCTGGTTTGTTGCCGCAACAAATGCGCGCACAGGCAGTCCCCACTTCCAAGCCAAAACACCGGCGGTCAGGTTGCCAAAGTTACCACTTGGAACAACAAACACCGGCTGATCTGCAGCACCGTTTGCAGCAGCGCCGGCAGCAAGCTGTGCCCAGGCATAGATATAATAAAATGATTGCGGAATCAAGCGCCCAATATTGATTGAGTTAGCGCTGGTTAAGGGAACCTGCCCACACAAGGCCCTGTCCATAAACGCTTCTTTCACAATCCGTTGACAATCATCGAACGCGCCATCAACCCGCAATGCGTGAATATTTCCACCAAGGGTGGTAAGCTGCTTTTCCTGCAATGGACTCACGCGCCCATCGGGATACAGAATTACCACGTCGATATGTTCACGGCCATAAAAAGCCTGTGCCACGGCACTGCCCGTATCTCCGCTGGTAGCGGTTAAAATCACGGCCCGCTTTTCGCGATTATGTAAAAGCCGCTCCATGGACGCAGCCAAAAAAGATGCACCATAATCTTTAAATGCCGCTGAACGCCCATGCCACAATTCGAGAATCTGCAGGCCTTCATCTGCTGGGCTTAATTCAGGTGCAAAGGGAAACACCGAATGAGCAAACTCCTGGGGATCGCCCAACTGATTTCCAAGAAGCCCCCCAATCACAGCAGCTGCAACATCCTGAAAGCTGTGTTGCTTTGTCAGGCTTTGAAAAACCAACCGTAAATCCGGAGTCTCCGTTGGCATATACAAACCGCCATCCGGAGCAAGCCCCTGAAATAGCGCATCAGCAAAATCAACCTCAGGGGCACTTCCGCCCGTGCTATATAACCGCATATCAGCTTTCCTCCCCGCCAAAAAATTCATGATGGAGTGAACGCAATACGGTCTCGCGCTCGCCGCCATGAATAACAAACGAAACATTCATTTCCGATGAACCCTGGGCAATGGCCAACACGTTAATTCCCTTATCGCCCAAGGTACTGAATAATTTGCCGGAAATCCCCGGCGTACCGCGCATATTTTCCCCTATAATGGCCACGATCTCCAGATCACTTACAACCTCAAAGGGTTCAATTTGATGGGTTTTCAACTCAGCCTCTAACTCAAGCTGCAAGGCTTTTAAGGCCGCCTCTTTCTGGTCGCTTCGAATCACAATACAAATACTATGTTCACTAGAAGCTTGGGTAATCATGATAATATTCACATCTGCCCCAGCTAAAGCCGTAAAAACACGCCCTGCGAAGCCTGGAATACCAACCATCCCGCCGCCCTCAATATTCACCAAGGCGACATCCCGAATAGATGCCAAGCCGGTTACCATCCGGTTGCCCGCAGAACTCTCACTAGAAATTCGAGTTCCCTCCCCGGCAGGATTGCGGGTGTTTTTAATATATACGGGTATATCAGCAGACATTGCCGGTATCATGGTATACGGATGAATCACTTCAGCGCCAAAATAACTCAGTTCCATCGCCTCTCTAAAACTTATTTGAGGAAGAAAAAAAGCATCCGGAACCACACGGGGGTCGGCACTCAAAACCCCATCAACATCGGTCCAGATTTCGATTGCTTCGGCATTTACGGCAGCCCCAATGATTGAGGCCGTGTAATCAGAGCCGTTTCTTCCCAAGGTTGTTGTTACACCATCCTTGGTTGCGGCAATGAAACCAGGCGCCACCACGATGCCTGCCTTCCCGTCAAGCTGCTGTTGTATCAAGGCATTGCTTTCGGCAAACAAAACGGATGCACCGCCGTACTGTTCCTCAGTGCGAATCATTTCCCTAGAATCCACCAGACTGACATTCAGGCCCATTTCTTGCAAATATGCATGGATTTGTAAACAGTTTAGGCGCTCACCAAAACTGGCGATATAATCCCGGGTTCTCCCAGTACATTCATGCAAAAGGCTGACGCCATGCAGAATTTCAGTCAACTCATAAAAAATCGACTCCATCTGCTTCTCAATTTTTGACCTAACATCCCCGGGAGACAGCAATTCCGCAACAACAGCAGCGTGGCGATTCTGCACATCAATGATCAAATTATTTGCATCTTCACGCCCATTTTCCGCCTCTTCAGCCGCCTTTATCAGCAAATCCGTAACACCGCCCATTGCAGACAAAACAACTACCGGACCATATTCATACTGTGTGTTTTTTTGCGCAATTATTTCGGCAGTTTTTCTAATTGTTTCAGCATCCTGAACAGAAGAACCGCCAAACTTACAGACTATCATTCGTTTCGACTTCATGCCGAAATCCTACCGACTTGCACGTTCTGCCGCAAGTCCCCTAATCCCACAACGGACTTGACAGGACGGCCTGTATTGGGACAATGCCAAATATGCACATGTATACAATAGATGGTAGCTACCCGATTAAGGGAAAGATTAAGGCTAGCGGCAACAAAAATGCCGCACTCCCTTGTATTGCCGCAGCTCTTCTAACCGAAGAAGAAGTCCAATTACACAATGTTCCAGACATCGAAGATGTCCGCGTGCTTACGGAAATACTGGAAGCAGTTGGGGCAAAGGTTAAAAAATTGTCCGCCAACTCGTGGAGCATTCAAGCAGGCAGCATTACCAGCCATGACATCCCAGCCAACCTGGCCCGCCATGTACGGGCATCGATCTTGCTTGCCGGCCCTATGCTGGCCCGCAGCGGGAAGGTTGTATTACCCCCGCCAGGCGGTGATGTAATTGGGCGGCGCCGACTGGACACACATTTTCTAGCTCTTTCCGGCTTGGGGGCTCGCATCAATTTTGACGCTACCTTTACCATGACCGCGAACAAACTTGTTGGTGAGCAGCTGTTTCTTGATGAGGCATCCGTTACTGCCACCGAAAACGCCATAATGGCGGCAGTATTAGCCGAAGGAAACACGACCATAGAAAACAGCGCCAGCGAACCACATGTGCAAGACTTGTGCAACATGCTCAACGCCATGGGCGCACATATCACAGGAATCGGCTCAAACATTCTGCACATTCAAGGTGTAAAAAAATTGCACGGAACCGAATTCACCATCGGAACCGACTTTATGGAGGTGGGAAGCTTCATCGGAATGGCCGCTGTTACCCGCGGCGAATTGGAAATCGAAGATGCTGCCCCAGAACACCTCAAAATGGTAAAACTCGCCTTTCAGAAAATGGGCATTACATGGGAAACCGACGGCAGCACCATTTTCGTTCCCGCCAGACAAAAACTGAGCGTAAATCCTGATCTCGGCGGTGCAATTCCAAAGATTGATGATGCTCCCTGGCCGGGCTTTCCCCCCGATCTCACCAGTATTATGACGGTGGTTGCATCCCAGGTTTCCGGCACCATCCTCATCCACGAAAAGATGTTTGAATCGCGCATGTTCTTTGTAGACAAATTGATTGGAATGGGCGCGCAGATCATTTTATGCGACCCGCATCGTGCTGTTGTATCTGGCCCCTCACGACTTACTGGCTCCAGCCTCGTTTCCCCCGATGTCCGGGCTGGTATGGCTATGGTTATCGCCGCATTATGCGCAGAAGGCGAAAGCGATATCCACAACGTGTATCAAATTGAGCGCGGCTATGAAAAACTGGTTGAGCGGCTTTCTTCAGTCGGCGCACGCATATCGCGGCGGAAAGAACAAACAAGCTCGTAAGCTGCTGAAACCCGGCGGAAGGCATCCTCTACTTGCGCTTGCTGCTCTTCTGAACAGCCCACTGCTGTATCAGGATGAAACTGACTTACCAGGCGGCGATATTGCTCTTTAACATGCTTGCCACTGGCGCGAGGACTAATACCCAGCACCCGGCAAGCCTGCCGGTATGAACGGGGCAAATCCGCCGCACTCTCAGAGCGCTCCCCGTCACATCTGTGCTGTGAACGACCCTGCATCAGCTGATCCAGTACATCCAACATACCCCCCTGCCCATCCCCGCCAAGAAAATGACGACGAAAAGCAGACACCCTATCCTCCGGAAGCTGCTGCCAAGCGCAAGCAAGAAGCCTTCTGCAGACATCTTGATCTGCTACGGCTGTTTCTAAAAGCTGTCGAAATACTAATTCGCCCCGCGTTCCCATTTGTTCAACAACAAAGGCCCGGGTATTTTCCAGATCGATATGTACACCGGCACCACGAGCCGTCAGCCACACAGACACAATAGCTGCGAGAAGGTAATCTTGTGGCTGGACGTTCTTTGGGGTTTCTCCCCGCAACAAAACATGCATCGTCGCTAAACGACGGCGAACCTGAACAGCAGAGTCAATCAATAAGCCAAGAACAACACCAAAGGGTATAGCAGGCCAACCGATACAAGCCCCCAAGACTACTCCTGATATTTTACCTACATGATTCAGCAGGCGAAATCGCCTATTCACGGACTATCAACTCCCTTGATGCGAAAAACAGCACACCACCGAATAAACCTGCCTGTAACACAAGTAGCAAGGCCAATCCGCCGGCAAAGCCCCAGGCTCCAACTCCAGCAGCCAAAATTACTCGCATGAAATACTCATACGCCCGTAAAATATACAGAAGCAGAAAGGGTATCAATAGAATTGCCGGCCATAAAAACACCGGCAGCATTTTGGAATACCGACTATGCAAACGAATACCGGTACCAAGAGCAAAGAAACTAGCCAGGAAAAAGGCAAACGGCCCCAAAAGAGACAATAAAAACCGCACGTTCGGTACAAGAGAATCAAAGCCAAAACCCGGCATAATCCTAGCAGCCCGATACAGCGTCATAGGATCGGCCGAATTCCAATCCGCTTCCTGATCAAAGGTTTCCAAGCCCTGTACCCCAATCCGCAATCGCAACAACGGTATTTCCTGATACTGTTCAGCTTCGTCAACAACATAATACTCAGGATCAAGAACCACGTTTTCAAAACCGGGATGTATGCCGTGCAGAGAGATTATTATTGGCGCCTGTTCGTCGGAAATGAGCTTCCCGAAGGGAGAATACAAATGCCGAATGACCTGCCCTTCTTCGTCCATAGCAATTACTTCGATATCCCGAAAATACACTGCCGAATGGCCATAGACCATCTTCCCAATCGAAACAATCTCTTTCCGGCTTTGATCCCACTGATGAACCACTAATAGCTCGTCAAATCCTGGCAGGGTAAGCATCTCCTGGGCCTCAGGAATGAAATACGTCAGATCGCGAACGCCAGGAATTCCCAATTCCTCATCACCGTTCACTGCTATCGGCAAATATTTTTTTACATCTGGATCAGTGGGAAACTCTTTTTTTAGCCGCAATAAAATATAGTACGCCCGCACTGGATCACTGCTCATCAACGCGTCCACCGCTGATCTTTTACTTCGAAGCAAATACTGCTGACGCTGCTCTTCGCTACTTAGCGATTGCGTTTCAATCCGGCTTTCTGGACCGATGGTTTGTTCAACTTGCGCCAAAAATAAGGCAATGTCCGACCGGCTCCCATCCATCTGCTGCGCCAAGCGGGCAAAATAATAGGCTCCAAACCAATCTTCCTGAGAGAATAAGTCCTGAGCCTGTTGCAACAAGTCTCCCGCCTGCTGCTCCTGCAGTTGAACCATTGAGCGGGGATCAATAGTGTCCCCATCATCATTCTGGCTATCTGAAACAAGCTGCTGCCGTTGCAAACGCACAAGCATCCGCGCAGCATCATCATCCGTCTTCCATATCTGCAGATAATCCTGCAAGGCTAAAATCGCCAGCGCGTATTCCCCCTGCAGTTCATATGCATTTGCCGATTCCATCAAAGCCTCGGCCCGCTGAGTCTGTCGTAAATATGCACTGCGCGCGCGAACAACCTTGGGATATACAGCATACTGAACGACCGCAAAAACAATGGTGAGCAAAAGGATGATCATCACCATCCGCTGCATCAAACGAATAACCGCCGAAGGAACCTTTGGCTGCTCATTACGGGGAACGATAAAAGAAAACGTGAGCAAAAAAACAAGCATAGTCAGCACAATGATCCGGTCAAACCAGCCTAAAAATGCTGTAGACATAATCCAGGAAACAAAATACCGCTGATCCACCCCGGATGCTGAAAAAGCCTGTAAGGCCAAGGCAACAAACAAACCAAAAGAAACAATATACACGGCTGCAAAAACAATTGATAATCTTCCGCCCACACTACGACTCACGAGCAGCCTCCTGATCCCAGCTATGAAATGGGGGCAAAAGCAAACCTATCGCAGTCAGTATGATTGCCACTACAGCAAAAACAAGGCTTATTCCCAGCCAACTTTGTGAAGCGCCAAACACAATCTCCATCACCTGTTGAAAATCATCCAACTGTACAAGATATCCAGCCCACGCAAAAAAGCGCAAAGCTGCAAAAACCAAAACTGAATTTAGCAGAGGCCAGCGGGTCAAGCGGGCCAATGTCCACAAGGAAAAAAGCGCGGCAGCGGCGGCAAAAGACAATAACACGCGAATCAGGCGAGAATCAGCGTAAAAGAGCTCGGCAGTTTTAACCGCATCCCGCAGAACGCCAGCTATCAATGCCGGCGGGTGGTACAAAGACCATCGACCGGCATCGGCATTCTCCAATAACAATGGCGGCGCCGAAGGAATCCGCACACTGTTTTCATAAGGATCGATCAAGCTCTGTGAAATGGTATGCCACCGTGGTGCAACAGACTGCCTGTCATACAAAAACATATTCTGAACCGTATAGCCGGAAATATCGCCGGCAACAAAAGCCCTTTCCCCACTCTGATACAGCATACCCGCGCGAGGATGCAATCGCCGCATCAAGTCCGGCTCCTTCAAACTTTTCTGAATGGCGTTCCCTGCGCTTAAGCCGCCAAACAGCACAGCCCAGCCCACAAGAAAGTACAGCAGCAAAGCTGCTGCCCCGTGCCGCAAATGGTGAAGTGCGCTAAATAGGGTAATTACTACAGCAAAAAGCCAGCCTGGAATAATACTGTGCTGCACAGCCAACAATGCATAGCTACCATAACCAAAAGCACCAGGATCAGACCCCACCCTGCCAAGTGAAACCATAAACAAAAGCAGCACTGAAACTGCTGTCCCGACACAAACGGCGGCAAAAAATTGTATTATCATTTTCACATGTGCTTTCACTCCAAAAAATTAGCACGAGCAAGTAATGTTTGCAATCAAAAGCTGGTCGTCATGAAAGTTTTCCACAAGTTATTCAGGTAAAAATTCTCGCTGATTTTACCAGAATCTCAAATTTGTTTACTCGTCTTCAAACAATAACAGTCGTCTAATATTGCAATTTGTTTTATAGTAATGACTTAAAAAATAACAGGTGTAGCAATTCCATTTTCTTGAATTCGCCAATGTAGAAATGCTAAATTTATGTACAGTATTGCCGGAATTTTTATTTTTTTTGCACAAGTTATTCACAGAAGAAAGTATTGACATCTGAAAGATAGATCAACGCAAGCAATATCCAACCCCTCTCACAGAATCGATCTGCTCTCCACTACCAGCTAAACTATTTCGCAGCCGAGAAATACTCATATCCAACGCCCTGCTGCCTTTTGTACACTCCAAAACTTGACGCAAGACCGCCCGTTCAACCACATAGCCCCTGTTGTTTTGAAGCACCTGGAGTAACAACTTTTCTCTATATCCAAGTTGCAAAGATCCCAAATTCTCTACAATACCAAGACGGCCAAGACGAAAAATCAATTCGCTGGCGACAATAGGCTCGGAGATACAATCAGAATGTCGTGTGGGTTGAAGCACCTGGCCTTCAGAAAAAAGCTGACTAGCTTGCGGATACACCAGCAGCAATGGAATATCAGGAGAAATCCATTGCTGGCATTCTGCTTTTTGGAATTCCATAATGAATATTTTTTTTCGCCCATCACTAGACGTAAAAAAGGATTTGTTGCTTGTGCCGTCCAGACATCCATCAGGAAAAATCGACAATGCATATCCGGCTTTGAGCAAGAGCTGCATACAAGCTGAGTCGATACAATCTAAAACAGAAGCGGTGAAACAAAGAGTGGCAGGAAACTTGTCTATGTATACATTACAAGCCGAAGAACTATCAGCCAAGAAATACCTGGCCGCTAGCATCGATAGCAAGAATTGTCTTGCACTCCGAGCAACGGAAACGGCCGGCTTTTGTAGCCTTCAATTTAGTGGAACAAATCGGACATTTAAAAACCTTTGGAAATGTCGATTCAACTTCCTCTTTCCCGCTATCAGAAAAATGCGAAACCGCATCATCCAGAGAATCTTTGATAGCAAAAAACTGACTAAAACCAAGCAGCTGAAAAACTTCATATACTTTTGGCTGAATCTGCAATAAAACAAGATCGCCACTTTTCGGCTTCAAGGCTTTCAGAAATGCCGTGAACGAACCAATACCTGTACTTGAAACATAATTCAGACCAGAGCACTCAAAAATCAAATGTACAAAACCGGATTCGATAGCCTTACCGACCCGTTTTTGAAAAAAGTTACTGTTGTACGTATCAATGTAGCCATTTAGATGCAAGACCAAACAGGTTTTACATGAGGCAACACTTTCGAGATTGATTTTCAGGCTTTCATCTTTTTCGTCATCAAAGCCGGTTACAATTTCATTGTTGTTCATGCTACTCCTTTTACCCCTTCAGCAGATTCCTGCCTGCCCAGCAATATGCCGTACACATGAGCATAGTAAGCCCTGCGCATTTTGTCAAACGGAAATGACACATCTAATAGGTGGAAATACGATTTATAGCCGTATTATCACCTCATTATCATCATCCACTTTATTATCACCATTCTCGGACAATAATACAAGAGATACAAGCTTTTCAGCGAATTCTACTGCTGTTTTCATGCCATTTGTGCCTGCCAAGCGAGAAAAACGATCAATTTGATCTGTTGTGAGATATTCTGTCTGTACATAATCCGGGCAGACACATAATACCTTCACCTTGCCTGGGCCATGATTTCGCTCATATTCCCGTATAGCCTTTTCCGCCGAAAGGGCAACGACACTGACCCCTGTCTTTGCTGCTGCATACGCTGAGATTTGTGTATAGCCCTTTACCGCATCGGTATCTGTGCCCCCAAGCAACACAATCGTTCCGCTTCCTCGGGCAAGCATCCGGGGCAATATGCTTTCCACGGTTAATCCGGCAAGAGTCAGATTATGCGTTGTCATGGTGTACCACGTATCAAATCCATACTGACCAAAATGACGCTCAACAAAGGGGCCATAGGATAGAACAACAACATCCGGAAGCGGCCCCCGATGTAGGCGGCGAAATAACGATTGCAATGTCCGTTTACTCCCAAAGCGAATACGATATGCTGCAACAAAGCTGGATCTTTGCTGCAGGTATTTTCGCAAAGCTCGAATTTTTTTTCGTGTCCGGCCAAAAAAAGCAACTTTTTTGCCCCTCCTGGCCGCTTCTTCTGCTACTGAACGCCCGATACCCCCGCTTCCACCAATTATCAACCACTGTTCTGCTTGACCGCTCATACCAAAACTTCTATGCTTTTCAGTAAGGAGCGTCAAGCTATGAAATCGGTACTCACGCTTATTTTTGCACTGTCCGCCTTCAGCACCGCAGCCTTTGGCTACGATTTACAAACCGTAGAACGCGCACTGGATATTCGCACATCGCTTATGGATGTTGCACAGTCACTCGAAAACCCAGCATTCCGTGCCGGCCGGGATGGACGCCTTATGCTTCTTGACGGAACAGTAGCTTCCATATCCATTCAAAATCAGGATGCAGATTCCTTTGAAGCTGTAGTCGAGCTTGCAGTCGGCACCTGGCAAGAAAGCGAGCAAATCCGCCTGTACAATGCCTTCTTTCTTTTTTCCGGCAGCCAAATGGCAGCCCATTTTTCCAGAGATGCTTCGCCGGACGTTGCAATACAAACCGGCGACCAGTTACTGGTGATTGCCCGACCGCTAGGAACGACATCTGATCCAATAGACGGTTCCGAGACCCTGCTGTTTTCAGCGGAATACGCCCGTTTTTTTAGATAGCCTGAGCGAATTCCCACATCCCTGAGCAAGGCTCAAAAAACGAATGTCCTCAGCCTGAATGTAGCTTCCGGTGCTATCCACCACAGCCCGTTGCAGGGTATTTCTCAGCTCACGCACATTTCCCGGCCAAGACCACGCAAGCAGCTTTTGTTGCGCCGAGGCTGAAAGCTGCAAGGGACGATCAGGCTCAACCTCCTTCAGTAATTCAGCAATAATATCGGGCAATTCATCCTGCCGGTTGCGCAAGGGCGGCACAATAATACAAAACACCATCAAGCGATACAGTAAATCCTTTCGGAACATTCCCTGCTGAGCCATCGCAGCCAGATTCCTGTTGCTTGCCGCCAGGAGGCGCACATCAACATCAACTCGGCAATCGGATCCCACAGGCCGGACCTTGCCAGTTTCAATGACGCGCAATAAAGAGGCCTGGGATTCAAGGCTCAACTCTGAAATCTCATCAAGAAATAATGTGCCACCATGGGCGTGGCGAAATGCACCTTCCCGCGCACAAGAACCAGTGTATGCACCCCGAACTACTCCAAAAAGCTCACTTTCGCACAAAGATGGAGCAAGTGCCCCGCAGTTAATTGGAACAAATGCTGAATCCCGGCGCGGTGAATACTCATGCAAATTGTGGGCAACAACATCCTTGCCGCTTCCCGACTCGCCCAAAATGACTACCGGCTCAGTTCGTCCGGCATACCGTAATATTCTCGAACGAACCGTACGCATACTTTCTTTTGGGGCAGACAGCCCCCAATTCCCTAAGTCTGATTTCTTTTCAGTAATACTGTGATCGTTTTTGTACCCCTGAACAGCAAGAAGCACACTCGATTCAAGACGCGGCAAACAATCGGCCTTTTCCAAAAAATCTGCTGCTCCCAGCTGAAGGCAATGCTTCCGGCACTCCGAACAAATCTCCGTAGCACCTACTACAATAACGGGGATACGAACCGAGTCAATACATCTTTCTAAAGCGCTGTTTAGGAATTCACACTTTTGATAGTCGTCAAATATGATCAGATCGGCACAATCCAAAGAGTTATTGTTTTCAACTTCAAGAGCTATGCTTCCAATTACCCGAACTGCTGGTGAAAAAATACGGCGAAAAAACAAAATCCGCTCTGAGCTGACGTTTGCTAAAGCCACCCCTATCATAACAGCCTTATCCTTCACCTATAATCATGTTCATTCAAAAGATAAATGCAAGCCGAAAGGGTTTTCCCCTATATAGAATTTCATGCCCAGTCATGCTACTATCAATGTATGATTGATATCAGCACAATCCTGCAATCCTGCCGGAACGGCCAAGTTGTTCGTATGTTCTCAGCGCTGCTTGGAGTTTCGCTCGTATTGCTAATCGACATTCTTCTCATAATTCAGGCCGCGTTTATCTGGGGGGGCTATCTTGTGATGGCACTCGTAGCCGGAAGCAGTCTCATTTTTCTGCTGCTCGCCTTATACAGTCTCGTTTACAGCAGCCGCACTTTGAGAAGGAAAATCCGCCAAGGGATATATCCAGAAAATGAGTTTGCTGCGGTAAACAGCATTTTAATTGCGGCTGTTTTTTTCTTGATACCAGGCTTTATTACCAGCTGCATCGGGATCATCCTGCTGCTGCCTCCCTTCCGGACAATTATCGGGCGGGCCGTAAATTCGAAAAGAAAAACCCGCCTGCAGGAAACCTATGAGTTCTTAAAAATTCAGGAGTATAGCAATTAATTCTGGGGTTTTTATTTTTTCCGCGCGCTCAAGCGCTGGCCAAGCAACCTAATCCCAAACACAGCATAAAATGGGAAGCGTACCCAATGCCATGGCAGCAAAAGACTGGCAAAAACTCCCCCCAAAGAAGTATTGAATAAGAATTGAGAGGGGCGTTTTCGTTTCTGGGCAAAAACCAGAAAAACCTTAGGTGCAGAAATACAAATACCGTTAGGAAGGTTCTCCGTTTTTCGTAAAAATCCGGGCGATCTACCAGCAGTTCCACTGCCAATCAAAAGCACATCCGGGCTGGATTTTCGCGCCGCCGTTAACAGGGCAGCCTGCATTCCTTTTTTTACATAACCGGGATACCGGCCCACAATTCGAAGATTCGGAAATGTGTAGCGTACATTGCCTTCGGCTCGCTCCAACGTAGCGGGTCTACCGCCAACCAGATAGATACTCCCCTGCTGCTGCTCAATCGCCCCAAGCACCTTTACCACAAACTGAAAGGGCATATACCTTTGTGGGCGAGAAAAACCAGCCAGAGCGGCGAGAACCTGCACTCCACGCTGTACGGGAATAACCAATCCTGCCTCTTGTAATTCAGCACGGCGTCGAGAAGACATCCACGCTCGCAAAACATCAAAGGTACGCAAAAATATTATTCTCTGCGGACATCCCCGCCCTGATATTTCCTGTATAACTTCCTGCACAGACAACTCGGGCACATCATGCATCCGCACCCCAGCCACAAATAATTCTTTTACTGAATTTTCCACGAATCCCTCTCCAATAACATGGTCTGCACCGCAGCAATAGCATACAAGCCCGCATGCTCAGTACGCAACACCCAGGGGCCCAAATATGCCGCCTTCCAACCAGCACGGGTCATTTTTTCCACCTCTTCAGAGGAAAACCCGCCCTCCGGCCCAATCACAATACCGATCTCACCGGTAATCCGGCTACAATAATCGTGAAGCGTCTTCGTTGCAATAGGGGCTTGATGAAAAAACAGCATTTCCCCGGCTTCGTTCACCAATTCCCCAAGATTCCGCACTGCACAAATTTTGGGAACGTGAGGGGACCCGCTTTGCTGAACGGCTTCCTGCACAACCCGCTGCCATCTATCAGCCTTCTTCTTCTCATCCTGCTGCGACAATTTCACCTGTGTATACTGACTTATTACGGGAGTAATTTTGCTTACTCCCGCTTCAGTTGCCATACGGATAACCTGATCAAACTTCCCGCCCTTGGGCAAACACTGATACAAATGCACTGCCGGCATATCCGGCTTTGGCTTTCCAGCCGGAATAAGTTGCACCCGCATTTTTCCTTCAGCGACCTGCAAGACAGCAACATGAAACATGTTGCCCGCCGGGTCGATCCCCGCAAAGGCATCCCCCTCGCCCAGGCGGCGGACTGTACGCAGATAATGAAAATCCGCTCCTGTCAGATCAAGCTCTTCCGGGCAATCTTCCGGAAGCAGGAATTGTTTCACTCAGATCTTCCCGAATCGGCAGAAACCCAGGTATCCAACTGACCATTTCGCACGAGCTCCACGGCTTGCTGTAGCACCGAGTCATAGGTTAAATCATACACTGGCTGCTCATCGCTTTGACGACCGAATTCAATTGCCAGCAGACGATCAATATACCACTGCGGCAGATCAAATTCCTGTTGTAATGCGCGGGAAAACCCCTGCCGCGCACCAATTTCGGCCTCAGAATGCACACGAACCCAATCTCGAACACGTCCCTCAGATAAAAGATCGATGGCCCGCTCCTGTTCCTCTTCACTCAACTCAGGCTGATCCAGCTGAATATGCGGATCAACTCCGATTTTATCAATAAACTCGCCGTCGGGCAGATAATAGCGCGCCATTGTCAAACGAAAACCGCCCTCACCAAGCAAACGCACTTGCTGAACCGATCCTTTGCCATAGGATGTTTCGCCAGCCAAAACAGCGCGTCCCCGGTCTTTCAAGGCACCCGCCATAATTTCTGCAGCAGATGCCGAACCTTTGTCTATCAAGACCAGGATATCCATATCCTCCGGCACCAAAGAACGCCCCTGGGCATAAAACCGCTGATTCTCACTTGCAATCCGGCCCCTAGTTCCAACAACAAGACCATCATCAAAAAATACGCTGCACACATCTACAACGGCATTCAACAAGCCGCCGGGATTACCGCGCAAATCGATTATCATTGATGAATAGCCCTGGCTGTCAAAAAAACGCACGGCCTCTTCCACCTTTCCTGCTGTGTGCGGAGTAAATTGCACAATGCGCAAGTAGCCAATATCACTACCAATCATAGCGTGCCGGACGGTTGGTACCTCAATAATCGCCCGGGTAATATCCACAAAAAACTCCGGAGCGTTACCCCGCTGAACAGTAACCTGCACATCTGTGCCGGGCCGGCCGCGCAGCTTATCAACCACCTCATCAATTGACAAAGGCGCTGTCGATTCACCTTCGATGGCCACAATCAAATCCCCGCCGATAATTCCAGCATGATATGCAGGCGTACCCTCTATCGGCGACACAACCTCAACAAAACTTGGCTGATCCCCATTTTCCGGTTGCTTACCTATATACAAGCCAACCCCGCCAAACTCGCCCGAAGTGGTGTCCGTTAGCGAGCGGACATCTTCGGCATTCAAATAGGCTGAATGCGGATCATCCAAGCTTTCAAACATCCCCTGCAAGGCACCTTCAAATAACGTAGCCGGATCTACCTCGTCAACATAGCTGTCCCGGATAAATTGGTATACCGTTTCAAACTGCTGCATAAGCTGCAGTTCCTGCGCAGACATACTATTGCGTGCGCTAACCGCAGGAACGAGAATAACCGCAGCCAAAACGACTGCCAGCACAAGAGCGACCGCCGAAGTCATCCGAGCCCATCGACGCCATCTGTATTCATTGCCATTTTCTTGTATCGAACTCATCATACCTAACAATATAACACAGCATCTCTTGACCGGCATCTACCTCGGCCGTACACTTTAGCATGCGGGAGGAAAATGATGCATATTCTACCCATCGCCAGCGGAAAAGGCGGCGTAGGAAAATCCCTTGTCTCTGCCAACCTCGCAATTGCACTGGCAAAAAGCGGCAAACGGACAGTTTTAATCGATCTTGATCTTGGAGGATCAAACCTCCATTTGGTACTGGGCATGCGCACAATACCAGCAGGGATCGGCAACGTAATACAGCAATCCAGCGTTTCCCTGGAAGATGTTGTGATGCCCACTGATTATCCGAATCTACTATTTATTCCAGGAGATGCGGAAATACCGGGAATTGCAAACCTGAACAGTAAACAAAAGCTCATGTTACTGCGTCACATCAAAAAACTGGATGCGGATTACGTGATTCTGGACTTAGGAGCAGGAACCAGCTTTAATACCCTGGATTTCTTTTTATCTTCCTCACACGGAATCATCGTAACCACGCCGACTCCAACTGCGATTGTAAATGCCTATCTGTTTTTAAAGAATTCGGTATTTCGCATTATCACTAGCAACGTGAAAAAGAAATCCCCGGGCGGTGAATACCTCGAACAGGTCAAAAAAGAAGGAATTCAGCTTCAGCGCTTGAACATCCCCATGATTATGCAGGAATTGAAAAAGCACGATTTAGAAGCCTATACAAAAATCTCCCAGGCCTTGCAGCGTTTTCAGCCGCGTATGATTCTGAACATGCTAGAAGATCCGAAGGATGCCCAAAAAGTTCATCGCTTGCGCCGATCCTGCGCCCAGTACCTGGATACCGATCTGGAGCACCTTGGCATTATTTACCGGGACGATTTGCAGGACATTGCCCTTTCCAGCCGCCTGCCAATTATTGCCTACAAGCCGAAATCGGTTCTTTCACAAGCCCTCTATCGAATCGCCGACAAGATTTTGCAGAGTACAGATGATGATGAAGATTTGATGGATATCCAAAGCATCGATGACAGCTATGTGAGCGCAAATGCCGAAGCAGAGGTCGATTTTCAAACAAAAATTGATTATATTGAAGATCTGATGCATGCAGGAGCACTTTCAACCGGTGACCTGATCGAAACAATAAAAAACCAGCAACTGGAGATTAACCAGCTGAAAAAACAAAATGTGCTTTTCAAAACAAAACTGGTAAAAGCCGTCCAACAGGGGTATAGAATTTAGGAATGTCAGCAACCGAATTACACGGCTCACTTGCCATTAAAGTTGACAATCTCAATATGACTGTGTTTGGCGAATTCACCAAAACGGATGGCGGCGAAAAAATTACCGCCAAGCACATAATCCGCCAATTAAAAAAACAACACATCTCACATGGGTATTCGGCCAAAGACATTGAGCTGCGCCTGCAAGAACTTGCAACAGATACTCCCGAATCAGCAGAAATAATTCTGGCCGAAGGGAATCCGCCAATTCCAGCTGAACAGGAAACTGCTGAATTCACTGAACAGAGCATCCCTGCAGAGGTCAAAGAGCACTGCGATTTAATTTTGCAGTCTGCTCACGCACCAATACTGTATAAGGAACGAATTGAGGAGATTCCAGATCCAGATGGGGGAAAAAAGAAGGGGACAAAAAGCGTCAAACGCCGAGACCGGGTGCAGCTTGATCAAACGATGCGCGGGCATGGATACGTGTACGCAGAAGAGGAAATCGGCCACATAAACGCCGGAAAGGCCGGGAAAGACGGTACCGATGTTTTTGGCAAGCATGTTCCCGCTGATCTATACAGCGATCCGCTTTTTCACGTGGGAAAAGGACTCATACGAAAGGGATCACGGATCGTTGCCAAAAAAGAAGGGCTACTTCGGTGGGGGCAAAACTGGGCTGAAATTCTATCTTTTGTCCCTCACTGCTGGTCGCTCGCGCTATCCCCCGACAAGGCAACCTGCCTGCTCAACTTCCAGCCCGGGGAAAAAGAAACCCCTTTACCCGATGAAAATGATATTCTCGGTCGTTTGGAAGAGTTGGATTATCCAACTGAAAATCTAATTCCTACTCAAGACATTCTGTATTTGATGAAACGGGCCGTGAATACTGATCGTACCATCAAAAACTACCCAATTAGCACCAGCCGCGATGCGGAGTATTATCTGGACATAAGCGAAGACAAAATGACCGCGCGCCTGAATGTTCATAAAGGCCGCGGACGGGGCAAGCCTTTACGGTTAAAAGAAATCGGCGGCATGATAACCGCCGAAAAACTCCAGGGGCTGGATCAGCAAAAAATAAAAAATGATCTATTGGCTTTTTATGTGGACGCTGCAGCTGACTTGAATGACTATCTTCTTTGCGACGGGGTAGCTCCAGAAGAAGGCCCGGAACGTGAAATTTCCTACGATGTTAGCTTCATGTCGGAAAAAGAATTTGAATCCGCCGTCCAGCAGCTGAAAAACGAACCGGAAGGTATACAGTCCTTATCTTCCAATGAAGATTTCCCCCTTGAGGGAATCCAGCAGATGGCAAAGGTTGCAGCACAAGAAGTAATCGCCACTTTAAGCCCCGCCGAACTTGGAAGCCAGGGCAAAGATGTATACGGCAAAATTCTTCCCGGCCTGCCCGGAAAAACTGCACAAATACTATTGCATGAAAATATTGTTGAACGGGAAAACCTGATTCTGGCTGCCGAAGACGGGGTCTTGGACAAAGGTGAAATTGAAGGCATAACCCATCTACGGGTCCGGTCGCATAAGGATGCCGAAGTAATTGTCGAGGTTTCTCCAGACGGCATGCAGGCGGTTCTCACCCTATTTTCATCTCTTGGAAGCGGCAAGCCCTTGGACAACGAGATGGTATACAAGGCCATCAATGAAGCCGGAATTGTTCAGGGCATTGATAACAATAAGGTTGAAGAGTTAATTCAGCATGCGATTAACGGCGAGAGCGTTCAGGGCGAAATATTTGCTATTGGAAAACAGGCCGTTCCTGCCGGCGACGTCCAAATTGAATACCAGGTAGACCTGGCTAGCGGAAAAGGCGTTCGCCTCCGCCAAGATGGAACTGCTGACTTTAGAAACCAGGACAATATTACCCGGATTAGCGAGGGAGACTTTATCGCCATCCTACTGCCCCCAACAATAAGCGCAGAAGATGGCTATGAGGTAACCGGAAAAACCTTGCTTGCCCCCAAAGAAAACCCAAACATAATTAACATCGATGATTCCATCCGGCAGGAAGCTCGGCCGGACGGAACTGTTCGGCTATATGCAACAATGGAAGGC
>CAYNNU010000001.1:0-46233 GCA_964398645.1 uncultured Spirochaeta sp. | reverse complement strand
ACTTAGTCCGTATGCGGGTGATTCACCTGCCCTTACACCGGATGATGATGCATTTGCCGCTATCTGGGGTATCGATTTCTTTCAGCCGATTGTGCAGAACCCTGTCGCAACAATGGCTGCCTTCGGGGACTTTGTTGTACAAAATCAACACATCGGATCGATGGTTGGTTTTGGTGGTAAACTGTTTAGCTTCCTACCCTATACAGCTCAAGTCCGTTTTCTTGGTGCAAACTTTCAACCTGCATATTTTGACCGGTCTTATGACTTATACCGAATCAGCAAATATGAAATTTATAGCAATCAAGTTAGCCAAGACGGTAGCATTGGTTGGTTAGCAGGAACAGGAATTTCAGTATTTGATGGAGCTTTCGCCTTCTCAGCTCAAGTTTCCGGTCCTTTTGGAACCGGTTCAGATGTTTTGCCGCAGCTGGAAGCAGGAATCTCTTTGGGAGACAGTATCATTCCAGGAGTTTCAGCCGAAGCGTTCTATCAGAAAAAAGAGATTCAAACCTTTTCGGACATAATTAACCCTACAAATGCTGTAATTGGCGCAAGGATCAACTACCAAAGTGGTCCTGCGGTAATTAGCCTGCTGTACGATGTACGTTATGATCCTATCGAAGATGAATTTACGGTTAATTCAGGGCTGGAAACAGCAATATCACTCAATTGATTTTTAGGAGGAACGGAATGAAAAACATAATCAAGAAAAACGTTATCCTACTAGCAATAAGCATGATTTTACTCGCACCAACAGTAATTGTTGCGCAGGAAAACCAACCGCAAGCATTGCTAGTGTATTTTGACAATGAAACGGATATTCAGGTATTTGATCCAGATGGTTTCGAATACGAATTTCTCACTTTTGGCATGGAGCTACGCCAAGGCGATCGCATCAGCACAACCGACAGCACAGCTGAAATTCAGCTTACCCGCGATGGTTCAATCATCAAGCTTTCAGAAAACAGCCAATTCCAAGTTGATGAGCTGTACAATGGAACTGAAGCAAGTGCAAGCCGCTTTACCCTCCAAAACGGAAGAATGCGGGCGGTTGTTTCCCGCATCTCCCGCAGTGAAACTTCACGTTTCAGCGTTCGCACACGAACAGCGGTTGGTGGGGTTCGAGGCACAGACTTTATTATGGAAGTTATTCCTGATCAAACAGACGCATTGTACGTTTTAGACGGTGCAGTAGAGTTTGCAAACCAAATGACCGGCCAAAACATCATGGTTGGAGCTGGCCAGCAGGCAAACACTTTTGCTACTTCTTTTAGTGCAATCCCCCTTCGGGACTCTGATGTAGGCCGCATCCTTGGCAGCATGCAATTCACCGACCTTGATCCGGAAAAAGTCAACGCATCTACCGCCGGCGATCCAGAGCCGGAAGAACCTGCAAATAACGAAGATGAAGATACAGGCGAAAACGAAGGTACTGCTGGTGATATTCCAGGCCAGGGTGAACCAACCCCAGAACAAGAGCAAGCTGCAAGAGATGGTGCTCTTGATGGGCTTATCGGCTTTCTCGGCGGATATCTTGGAATGGAAATCGGTTCTGTTACTATCGACAACGAAACCTATGGAAAGGTTGTATTGCAACCAGAATTCGAATTCGGCAACTTGGGATTAGGTCTGTATCTACCCGTCATTTACACGAATGATATGTTTGATCCAAACAGCTGGTATCAGCCTGCTGGAAATAACGAATGGTCTTTTGGTACAGATGCTCAATATGCAGGCGAAGCCGATGAAGCATGGTTGCGTATTCAAGACTTTTACCAAGACCTTTGGTTAAAGATTCGCTATGTACGCTGGGGCGAACAACGTGATCCGTTCTTCCTGCAAGTTGGAAATATCAGTTCAATGACCCTAGGTCATGGTATTCTTATGCAAGGCTATGCCAACGATAAAGATTTCCCACAAGTACGCAAGATTGGACTTAACTTAGGTGTAGATCCAGGCAAAATCGGTATGGAACTAATTGTAAATGATTTGGGTAGCCCTCAAATTATTGGTACAAGACTATTCCTACGGCCGGCTCACCCTGTTTCCCGTTTCGCAATAGGATTGAGTGCGGCAACAGACTTGCATCCTGCTAATGATATTGCAGCAACAGAAGTTGATTTTGCAGATGTAATCAATAGTGATCCTGCAATAATCCATTTTGCAGCTGATGTAGATATCCCAATCGTAGAAAATGATATTTTCTCGGTCATCTTATTTGGAGACGCGGGTGCATTCCTCCCCTATCTACGTCAGGGTGTTGGCACATTGAATGCTGGTTTACAACCACAGGTTCTATTTAGCGATTCACAAATAAGCCTTTCTAGCCTACGCAACTATGGAATTATGTCGGGTGTATTTGGAGAAATTATTGGTATTGATTACCGACTTGAATATCGGAACTTCCATGGTATTTTCAGCCCATACTACACCGAGACATACGAACGCTTCCGCGGACAAAGGGCGCTTGAAATCCTTGACTTCCTGCAGGACAGCAACAATGTTGCATACGACAACAGAATCCAAGGAATTTATGGAGAAGCTGGTTTTGACCTTTTCAATGAAGCAATCGTATTCGACCTTGGCTATTTGTGGCCATGGGGCGAAGTTGCTGATCTGAGCACAAATGACTATCTACAAGCCAGCATTGTTCTTGCTCCAGATCTGTTGCCATTGGGTATTTACGGTAGCGCATACTACACGAGAACAGGTTTTGCCCAAACAATTATGAACGGTGGTGACATTAACCTATTCGATGCGAATACTGTACTCGAGGGAGAAATTATCTACCCCCTCACATCGACAATGCATATTGCAATCACATTGGGAACTTCGGCTTCACGTGATGCCAACGGTGACCAAGTGTATGATTCAAACGGCATGCCGGTTTCAGTATTCAGCATGGGATTTGAAACACGGATTGGCTATTGAGCATACAAATACTGAGTAGTTCAGTAGCACGGAAAATTGCGGCCGGCGAGGTAATCGACCGGCCGTTTTCCGTTGTACGGGAACTCGTTGACAACAGCATAGACGCAGGAGCAAAAAAAATTGAAATCCGCCTAGAGGACGGCGGGAAAAAAAGCATTATTGTAACTGATAATGGAAGCGGAATGCCTGCAGAAGATCTTCATTTGTGTACCCTTTCACACGCTACAAGTAAAATTTGCCATGAAGATGACTTGCTTTCGGTTCGCACGCTTGGCTTTCGTGGCGAAGCCCTTTCTAGTATTGCAGCAGTATCGCGCCTAACAATCAGAAGCAGAACACAAAATGGAACAGGCTATTGTTTGAAAGAAAATTCAAAAGAAGATGTTTTACCTTGTGCCTGTCCTTATGGCACAACTGTTGAAGTTAGAGACATCTTTTACAATCTTCCTGCCCGTCGGCATTTTATAAAAACGGCAAACGCGGAAACAGGTCTTGTAAAGCGCATTATTCTTGATAAAGCGGCTGCCTTTCCAGAGATTGAATTTCAGCTGTACACGAATGGCAATATAAACCTACATACACCACCTTCAGAAAAAAAAGAGCGAATCCAGCTTCTCTACCCAAAGACTGCCCCAAATTCACTCTGGTTCTCTGCAATTGGTAGCGGTCAAGGCTTTGACATAGAACTTTTCGCTGTCCGGCCGGATATATACCGTCGGGACAGACGGTATTTACAAGTTTTTGTAAATAATCGCCGAGTTCAAGAATATTCTTTACAACAAGCAATTGAATATGCGTATAGCACTTATATTCCTGGCGGGGCTTACCCTATTGCTTTCGCCTTTGTCCATATTGAACCCGATTTGGTTGACTTCAATATCCACCCGGCAAAAAAAGAAGTACGATTTCGAAATCGCGAAGGCTTACATCACCGTTTAGTAAAAATCACTGAATCTTCCTTACATGCCTATGCCCTATCCCGCAGGAACACCGCACAAAATTCCTATGTTCCCAGTTATGATTTAGACTTTCCTACTGAGCCACGCAAACATACTTTTTCTGAATCAACTTCACAAAATCAAACTTCATTTTACGATTCAGCACAATCAATATATCCCGATACAAAGCTACATACCTCTGAAACCCCTCTCATGGCAGAAATACAGCCAAATTCCGGAATGTACCGCTATCTTGGACAACTATTCAAGGTTTTTTTATTAGTTGAAGAAAATGATACCCTATTCATTATCGATATGCATGCTGGCCATGAACGACTACGTTTTGATATTTTGAAGCAGCAGGAAAAAAGCCAAGCCCTCATGATTCCCATTGCATTCAGCGTTGAAGATGCTCAGGCCGAATATCTACAACAACATATGGAAGAATTACGCGAAATGGGAATAACGATTCACCATGTACAAAATTCAAGCTGGGAACTACGGACTGTCCCAGCGGTATTTGAAGGGGATCCCCAAAAACTTTTGCCATTTTTATGTGGAAAGCGTGGGCATGCCAATCAACTAGCAGTATTCCTTTTTGCAACCATTGCCTGTCGCGGAGCCATAAAAGAAGGCGATGATATTACACCCGATCAAGCACATGCAATTATTCAGGGAGTTTTTCAGCTAAAAGACGCCCGTTGCCCCCATGGCCGACCAATTTGGTTAGAATTCACACGGGAAAAACTGTACAAAATGGTCGGACGGGAACCCGGGGCTTACAATGAAGATAAAATATTTTCCACCGATGCACGGCGGACATAGGAAGGGTTATCCTGCAGCAATTTTTCTAAAACCCTGCGTGCATCTTCACTCCTACCCATCGCAACGTATACTTCACCTAAACGGTGATATGCCTCCCAAAAGCTACCATCATAATTGATAACTTCCTGTAGAATCTGCTCAGCAAGTTCAAAGTCTTTACTAGCAATATATGTTCTAGCAAGATTATTACGAGCCCTGGCACTATTGGGGTTTTGCTCCAAAGCCAGTTCATATTGTTCTATACTTTGGCGATACAAATTTTTCAAACGATATACATCACCTAGATTAAAGTGAACTTCGAATGAGTTTGGATCAATTCTTTCTGCCTCTAGCAAATGATCCAAAGCCAAATCATAATTACCCATAACAACAAGAACACTGCCAATTTCAATACGGGGCCGTAAGTAAGTTGGGTCAAGTTCGATTGCACGTTCCAAGTATTGTACAGCGGCATCATTTTCACCCAGACGTGCCGCAATTTGACCAACGGTAAAATGATACTGTGCACTTCTTCTATCTAGACGAACAGCTGCTGCTGCTGGCTCCAAAGCAGACTCCCACTTTTCTTGCGCTATCCGTGCCAATGCAAGGTTGTGATAGGCTGCAGCATTTTCTGGATCCTGTTCTATTGCACGCGCAAAAAAATTCTCCGCCTGTTCAACATCACCATTGTCTAAATACGCACCTGCCAAGGCAAGCACCGTTGTAGACCGTTCCGGATTCAACTGATACGCAATTTCCAGTTTCTCAACAGCATCTGCATAACGTTCCTGAGCTTGATATATTTGCCCCAAAGCAAGGTAGCCATTAACCATCTCTGGATCAATTTCGATTGCACGCTCAAATGCATTTGCGGCACCCCGCAAGTTCCGCAAACGACGTTCTGTTAACCCAAGATTGAAAAGAGCTCGACTGTGTGTATTATCCAAGTATACACAACGCTCAAAAGAATTCCGTGCGTCCTGATAATCACCAACATCATATTGGACGTTTCCGAGATTATACAAAACTTCAACATTATCAGGATTTAATGCCCGCGCTTCTTCAAGATCAGTTAGTGCGCGTTCTTTATTATTTGTTGCATTATGCGTCATACCGCGAACATAATATGGCAACCACAAATCAGGATCACGCCGAATTGCCTCGTTTACGTTTTGCATTATCTGTTCCCTATCAGGAACTTTTTCCGGATCTTGTTCGTAATACGACTCACCAATTTTTGCATAAGCCAATGCAGATTCAGGGTCCAATTCAAAAATAGCATTAAAATTACCCCGGGCACTAATGAAATCCTTTTGAGCCATTGCATCATTTCCAGCATCAATCAACTCATCAATTTGTTCAGCAAGGCGACGATCTTCTTCACGCATCTGTTCCAATTCACGCTGGCGCGCTTCTTCCTGTTCAGCACGCGCTGCGGCCTCTTGACGTTCACGCTCAGCCTGAGCTTGCGCAGCTGCCAAACGAGCTCGTTCCTCCTGTAAGCGCCTTTCCTGCTCCGCCAGTTCGCGCTCAACATTCTGGCGTTCAATCGAGCTAGTATCACCAAGGCTTTGCAAAGATTCCCGCAAACGCCTACTTTGTTCCTCCAGCCTGGCAATTTCATCCAGTCGTTCATTTTCCTGTTCGCTTCTTCTTGCTCTCAAGATTTCATCCCGCAATGAAATTACTTGTGAATCACGAGGATTTTGCAGCAACAGGTTTTCCAGTAAATCTAACGCGCGATCATATTCTTGGTTATCAAGATAATCCCGGGCAAGAATCAATGCATTCTCACGAAGATCACCATCACCATGAAAAACACGGGAAATTCCAGCAGCAGTTGTAAAACCCAATATCATTATCAACAAAGCCCCGCCTGCTATGCCAGCAAGCTTCAAAGCTGTATTTTTTTGAATTCCCATCAATCCTCCCTGTCTAATTCAAAATCAAAATCTTCAAAATCCTCGGTTTCTGCACCAAGTTGATCAGTTTCCTGGGCTTCGTTTTCTAGTGAATCAAGCACTGATTGCATAAGCTCTGCCCTTCTTTGTTCAGCCAGACGCCGTTCTTCTTCTGCCCGCCTATCTGCTTCTTCCTGTGCAATTCGCGCCTGTTCTTGACGTAATCGTTCAGCTACTTGTTCATCTTCCAAAGCAACTAACATGCGACGTACCGTCTCCGAGGTTTGACCTTCGGGAACAAGCTGTAAAAACAAGCGATAATCTGAAATAGCTTTTTCATATTCACTATTTCGCACATACATATTTGCCCTGTTAAGATAGGCATTACTATACGTACTATTTTGCTGAACTGCCAGTGTATAGTTATCAATTGCCAACTGTGATTCGCCATTTCTATAGGATGAAAGTGCAATGTTGTAATAAAACTCTTCAGGATTAGAAAGACCGGCATCTAACGCGCGACGATACACTGCAACCGCTCGTTCATATTGTCCTAATTGTTGATATGCTGCGCCCAAATACATATATGCCCTTCTATTTTGTGAATCATTCTGAATTGCTACTTCAAGCAAGGGGATTGCATCATCAGGATTATTTTGCATAAAAGCTTCTTCGCCTCGATCAAAAAAATCGAGTGAAAACGCACCAGTTGGTACAAAAAAAGCCAAAACAAACAATAATACTTTAAGAATCATACGATTCGCTTTCATTATCCTTTTTCTCCTGCTGCTTCCGATTTGACAGATTCCCGAAAAGTAATTAGTCTTACAGTAAGCAATAAAAAAAAGGGAACAAGATAAAAAATGCCAATAGCTGTCACACTAATACTAATTCTCGGAGTGCTCATAGGTTTCATTACTATATTTATCGTCCGCTCCCTTATCGCACCTAAGCGTCTTGCTTCATTAACAGAGCTGATTAAACAAGGAAAAGCTGGTGTAGCAATAAAACATGCCAAACATATATTATCCAAAGATAGTAGGAACCCGGAAGCCCACTACCTCTTAGGACAGGCATATGAAATTGATGGAAAACAAGAATTGGCCTTGATGGAATATAAAATTGTGAACCAAATCAGCCAATTTGGCGGCTATTGCCCAGAAATTCCCTTTAGAAATAGAATAGCAAACCTCTTCCAGCACTTCAACCAGCACGAAGAAGCATTAAAAGAATATTTACTTCTTATCCAGGCTGAACCCAACAAACCAAAACATTATTATAACGTTGGAATTCTTTTTGAAACCCGCGAAAGAAGCGAAAAGGCTGTAAATTATTTCCGCAAAGCAATTGAAATTGATCCCCGTTTTGGTGATGCACATTACCACTTGGGCTATCATCTGTACCGGGCAAAAAGACCGGTCGAGGCAAAAAAAGAACTTGATCTTGCTATCCGCTATAGTCCCGAAAACTATGCTTCCTATTATTATCTAGGAAAATTGATGAAAGATCAGCAAGACTATGTTGCAGCACTGGTGGCATTTGAAAAAGCACAAAAATCCCCTGAATTTAAAACAAAATCTCTGATTGAACGCGGTGCTTGCTACCTGCAAAGCAATAACTATGATCGGGCAATTTCTGAATTGGAGCGTGCGGTAAAACTGGCTGAAGATCCCAATGCTCTGGAAATCTTATATGGGCGATATTTCCTTGCTTCTGCGTACGAAAAAAACAGGGATATAGAGGCTGCCATTGAGCATTTTGAAAAGATCTACGCGAAAAAACCTGGCTTCCGTGATGTAGCAGAAAAATTGGCTCAATACCAAGAATTCCGTACAGACGATAAAATTAAAGATTACCTCATTGCAAGCCAGGAAGATTTTATCGAAATTTGTAAAAAAATAATTGAAACGATGGGCCTCACTATCCGGGATATCAGTCCAATACCCAACGGCGCTCAGGCGATAACTGTCGAGGGACAAACAAAATGGCGTAACGCCCGTAAGATGCCAAAGCTCATGCGTTTTTATCAATCTACAGATTTGATGGATGAATCAACATTACGATCACTGCACGAAGAAATGAAATCCCAGGGAGTTAATCGCGGCATAGTTGTAAGTAGCTCAAATTATAGCCGCATGGCAATGGACTTTGTGGAATCACGACCAATAGATCTTATAGACAAAGAAAAACTGCAAGAAATATTGAAAAAAATAAAAATTAAGTAAACACCTGAATCTATAAGCGAATCTCAACCGGCCCAGTACGAAATAAATATCCCGATTTTGGCTGCGCAGTTGAAACAGTTACACGAAATACATCAGAATCATTCAAAGCAAAATCATCTGCTGTAAAACGGGTCTCTTCGGTTTCTTCCTCATACAAAAGTTCGCCGCTTGCACTTTCTACCATGACCCTATGACGGCCATGAACACTATCAATTTCAAAAAATGCATCACCAACTTCAATCTCCGGCTGCAGTCCTCTGCTTCTAGGAACGGACGGAACGGTGTATGTTCGCTCAACCTGCGCGCCAGCAACATCAACCAAAATTGCGCGATAAGTTCCCACTGGGGAATCCATATCACCAGCGATAAGACCACCAACTCCAATCCAATGTTCACCATGGATATCAACAGGATCCCATTCTTCCTGGCGACTCACCCAATACAGCTGCTTCGAATCATGAACAATATACAATTCTGAAAGACTTTTTAAACCACCTTCCGAAAAAACATTAGCAACAGCAAATAACTCATAATGATAATTCCCACTTGAAGGAAGAAACACCCGTACAGGATATATTTCAAAATAGGATAATTCAGGAGGTGCTGAAGAACACGAAGAGTACAACAATACGAGAGATAGCAGAGCTAAACGAAGGACTAACTTCATATTTTTAGAATACCACAGGCCTTAATCTCCATCAATCTATGTACATAAAAAAACCCGAGTTAAAACCCGGGTTAAAAAGAATGCCAATATTTGGCGAAACAATATTAGTAACTTTTGGCATTTTGTGCCTTGCGAATCTTCTTCTGAATTTTCCGTTCCATGGATTTTTTCTTGCGATTCTTAATGGTTGAAGGTTTTTCAAAATATTCCCGCTTTTTCCATTCGCGAATAATCCCTTCTTTTTCTACCATCCGTTTGAAACGCTTAATCGCTTTTTCCAGATTTTCGCTGTCATCAATTTTGATAAATGCGATAGTTCATCACCTCCCCACGGAACACATACTACAGCATTGCTGCTTGCTCTACGCGCTAGGCAGTATCACCTGTATTCTATGGGTATGTCAAGCTGAATAAAGTCCGTATGTACCCAAAGCTGTGGATTTACCGGTACTGCTGAAACACGCATTTCCCAATGGAGATGGGCCCCCGTAGAAAAACCGATTGAACCAACAGTACCTACCCGCTGACCAAGACACACCATTTCACCAACAGATATTTCAAGCTCATCCATATGATAAAATAAGGTAAATACACCAGGAAGATGCTCTATAATAATGGTATTTCCTGTAATAAGTCTTTCCCCAGCAAAAACTATTCGCCCGGCCGCAGAAGCAAATACTGGAGTCCCTGTTGGCGCGGCCAAGTCCACTCCCCAATGCCTGCTTTCCGAAGAAGTCCCATCACTATAACGGAACACCCGCTGATCCCCAAAAGTTCCTGTTAGGCGGTAATTGTCTACAGGAATACGCATTGCTCCCCCGTAATACACCGCTTCATGATCCACTGTATTCAGAATAGCCCAAAGGGCATTTGCCTCCTGCTCCCGCTGAGGGTTTTGTGTCCTAATCAAACTTGTTACAGCCCGATCAAGATATATTTCTTCAGATGAAAAGGCGAACTCTTGGATTTGAATAGGTTCACTTTCAAAAAAATGCATCGCATCTTTTGCAGATCCTTTTACATGATAGTTTCCAGCAGGGGTGTTACATGGGACGGGGATAACAAAGCTAAGCATATCGTTGTACATAAAAGTATCTACAGAGGCCCATGTATTTCCTTCTTCATCCACAAGTACCATCGAGTAGCTTGGTTGATTTGCAGAAATAATAATACCTTGAATTACACCACCCTGCTCGATAGCATCGGTCATCAATGTAATTACCGGTAATTCGCCTGAGCCAGCAGAAACAAACAAGAAGACAGATACAAAAAATACAAAAAAAGAAATGCCTAATCGCTGCGACCTGCTACTCATGCTTCACTCCTGCGTAAATCCTGGATTATCAATTGTGGAATGGTTTTATTCTGATAAGTGTTTTTTCCATAATGAAAAATGATATCAATATAGTCTCCGCGACGAACATCACGCGGCACACGATCTGCAGCATTCCAAAACATCGCCGGCCATTTATATTTCGGACTAGCTAATAACATTTTCACATGTACCTGCTCAGCCTTACCAACAATATCCAGTTGTTCTACGTGCAGTTTTCTTGCCAAAAACAAGACAGGAGGATGATCCTGGCCAAAAGGACCGAGCACCTCGATCAATGCGCCTAAACCAGGTTCTAAGTATTCTAAGGGCAATTCAGCATCTATAGATGCAACATCTTCCTGCTGCTCTGCCGCTGGAAATCTCATTGCATTTTCTGCAAGTAAAGAAAGTAACTGTTCATGCTTTCCCAGCGGGAAGCTAAAACCCGCAGCAAAATCATGTCCGCCCCAATCTGTAAATACAGATTCAACAGAACGTAAAATTGATGTAACCGCTACATTATGTGCGCTGCGTATTGAACCTACTGCATGATCCTCAACAACAGTGATTACCATACTCGGCAACTGAAGAGCCCGTGCCAAGCGGCCGGCTAAAATTCCTGTAACACCGCGGTGAATTTTCTCATCATACACAACAGCAAGTTTATTGTGAAAGTTTTCTACACTTTTTCGGGCGGCTGGCAAAACACGCTTCCAGGCATCATTACCAATTTTCTTGCGCTGCTCATTCATACCGCGAACCTGATCAGCAAGCTGAATGACTTCATCCTGATCGGTGCTCAGTAAAAGTTTTACCACGAGATCCGGTTGCCCCATACGTCCGCCGGCATTAAGCACAGGTGTAATCTGCCAAGCTGTGGTTTGTGCACTTAATTCAACCCCAGATATTCCTTGCAACTCAAGCAAACGGCGCAAACCAGGCCGTGGGGTATTCGCAAGTGTGCGGAGACCAGTTTTTACTATTATCCGGTTCTCATTTATCAAAGGCATCATATCTGCTATGGTACCCATAGCTGTTAAGTCCAGAGATGCTTGTAATTTTCGCTCCAAAAAATCATCGCGGCGAAAAACAAAGGCAATAAACAAGGCAAGAAATGTATCCATTTCTGATTGAACAGGACGAAATTTTTTCTTGCTATTCTGCTGCATTCGCAGAAGGCTTTGCCCTTTAAGACGCGGAAAAACCTGTGCTATCTCTGCTGCAGTATCAATCAATTGAAAGTCAATTCCTTTACCAAAAACCTGTGAAAGTAATCGAAGTTGAATATCTGCATCATAGACAAGAATCTGCTGAGCCTGTAAAAATTGAACCAAACGGGTATCTTGGATTGATACAACCCCAGGCACAAATACCTCGCGAATGCGTTCCGTTTCCAACAAATTATACAACTTTACAGCTTCCACAATTATCGAATCGTTACCGGGGGTTACATGAAGCAAACACACTGCTTCTTTGTACCAAGCTGTACGTGAAAAATATAATGCCCAAACAAGTTTGCTCACAACCCCACAGCCACATAAACCTTCAAAGGGGTAAGTCCCATCTGGTTCTTTCGGATTCAAAATGGCATAAGCAGGGGGAATGGTTTCCTGAAAATTGTGATGGTCAACGACGATGGTATCAATTCCAAGTTCAGCTGCGCGGCTTATTTCAGCCACATTTGTTGTTCCACAATCAACAGTAATGATCAAAGTTCCGTTGTTTGCTGCAAACTCTTCGACAGCCGAAAGGGTTAAGCCATATGGATCATTACCCATCGGTAATTGCCAATCAACCTCAATGCCAAAGTCCTGTAGTGTTGAAACCATCAGGGTAATGCTGGTCATACCATCAGCATCCCTATCACCAAAAACAAGGACCCGTTCTCCTTCATCAGCTGCCATTAATATGCGATCTACAGTTGTTTCCATATCTTGAAACAGAAAAGGATTATGCATTCTGCGCATATCATCCTCAAGAATAAAGCGCACATCATCCGGCTCTGTTAGCCCTCTTCGCTCTAAAACACTTGCAAGCAGAGTGGATATTCCATAGGTCTCAGCTAACTTGCAGACCTTTTCTTTGTTAATTGGATTTTTTTGCCATATCATTCCGGGGCAATCTCCTTTCGAATACGTGAAGATTGCTTCTGCGGTGGCGAACTTGCCAGTTTTACGGCCTCATACACACAAAAAGCAGCCCGCTCCACCTGTTGCTTCGTGTCCCCATATACGGTGCACACTAACTGTCCTTTTTCCACCTGTTGCCCTACACGTACAGCAAACAAAAATCCAGCATCCGGGGAAACATCATCTTCCTTTGTATTCCGACCAACACCAAGTGCTACCCCGGCACGACCAATTTCACCTGCATCAATCGATGAAACCCAGCCTTTTTCAGCAGAAAAAACTTCCTGCGAAAATGCTGCCCGGCGATTACCAAGCATATTCTGCAAAGCTGATACATCGCCGCCTTGTAAACGAACATTCCGATAAAAACAATCTAAAGCCTTGCCGTTTTCAATTACTTCATCAAAAAGCGCTGCTGCTTCAGCTATACTTTCCACTTTTTCGGCAGCAAAAATCATGCGCGCCGAAAGAGCACGAGAAACTTCCATAACATCTTCCGGCCCCTTTCCGCGTAAACATGCAATCGTTTCTTCAATTTCTAGAAAATTCCCCACAGCATAGCCCAAAGGATTATCCATCGCCGTAATAATCGCATAGGCTTTACGACCCAACTCACCGGCAGCCTGAACTAGGGAATTGGCGAGCGCCTGGGCATCTTGCTCATTCTTCATAAAAGCGCCACTGCCACTTTTTACATCAAATACCAAAGCATCAGCACCCTCGGCAAATTTCTTACTTAAAATACTGGCGGTAATTAGAGGAATGGATTCTACGGTTGCTGTTACATCCCGTAAAGAATACAAATACCGATCAGCTGGAACCATATCATCAGTTTGTCCGGTCATAGCAAAACCACATTCTTTCATGATTGCCAAGAATGTTTTTTCATCCAAACGGGTACGATAACCGGGGATGCTATCCAGCTTGTCCAAAGTACCGCCAGTATGACCCAATGCTCTACCGCTCATCATCGGCACAGAAACACCACAAGCGGCAACTGCAGGTGCAAGAATAAGGGATATCTTATCTCCTACACCGCCCGTTGAATGTTTATCGACATATATTCCGCCTTCCGGGGGCAAGGATAAGGTTTTGCCGGAATGAATCATGGAATGAGTCAGCCAAGCCGTTTCCCGTTCATTCAGTCCTCGAAAATATATTGCCATAAGCAAAGCACTAGCTTGATAATCTGGAATGCTTCCGTCTGAGCAAGCAGAAACCCAGTGCTGTATCTGTTCGCGGCTTAATTCACCACCGTCCCGTTTTATCCGAATAGTATCAATAATATGCATACAACTCTATTGTAACGGAACAACCCATAGTTGAGAACAGCAGACGAAGCTTATTACACAATAATACCCAGACCAGTTTGTAAGGTGTTCAATGATTGCCCCAGCTCTTTTTCTGTCTGACGGTAGCACCAACCAAGAAGTCTTCTTTGATGAAGCACTCCCAAACGGTATGCATCAAGTGAAATTTCATGAATATCATAGGTATAGCCCTGTATAAAAGACTGAATTGCCACATCCATACCCTCGAATGCATTTTCATCAACGCTTCCAACTATATGCAGCCAATGAAGAAGAAAAAGAATAGACAGCAAGCGAACATCTTCTTGACTACAGGTATCGAGTTTCTGCAAAAACAGTTTCGCTAAGGAGAATACATCAGAAAACGCCTCGCCGCCCCCATGACTCTTTAGAATAATTTCACCCCATAAACTGGCTGTGTACATTTTTTCAATATTTTGGCGCAAATGAAAAGGCTGAAAAAAGATATCAACATCTTGAATTTTGCTGCGATTTTTTACCGGATCGGTATACAGGTTGAATGCACCTATAGTAAAAGGGTCAACCCTTCCTTTGAGATAACCGCGACGGGAAAACACACCATGCGCTACTGCTGATATCAAACCATCCTGTTGAGACAATAATTGAATACCAGCATGGTTTTCACCCATCCTATGCTGTTTGAGTACAACTGCCTGAATTACACGATTACGTTCCATTCACTATCCGCTTCTTTTTTTGTATACTATATCTATGCCAAATATGTTCAAAGATATTGTAGCAAGTGATGAGCTATTACCCAATCGACTGCATATTGTTCCGCTAAATGGGGCGCCGATTTTTCCCGGCCTGTTTACTCCCATCATGATTAGTTCACAGGATGATATCCGAGCTGTCAAGACTGCGATGGAAGAAAACTCAATTATTGGCCTTGTAATGCTGAAAGAGGAAGATATTGAAAACCCAAGCGGAGAAGATTTATCCCGCATTGGTACTGCTGCAAAAATTGTAAAAAGTATAAATTTACCAGATGGAGGAATGAACCTTTTCATTTCCACCCTGAAACGCTTTGAAATACGAAAAATACTCCATGAAGGCCCGCCTATTGTTGCCGCAATAGAATATCTGGATGATAAACATGGTGATCCCATTGAGGAAAAAGCTCTCACTCGTTCACTTTTAGCTGAAATGAAACAGGTTAGCGACAATAACCCCTTGTTCAGCGAAGAGATGCGCTTGAATATGGCCAACATTGATCATTCAGGAAAAATCGCTGATTTTATTTCTTCGATTTTACATATTGATCGGAATGATCAGCAAGCTATTCTGGAGACCTTGGATATCAGAACGCGTCTGGAAACAGTACTTATGTTTATTAAAAAGGAACAAGAAGTTCTCAAAATCCAAAAGAAAATCCAGGGGCAAATAAACGAAAAAGTAGAAAAAAGCCAGCGGGACTACTTTTTGCGCGAAGAGCTAAAAGCAATAAAGCAGGAACTGGGTATTCCAACCGATGGCAAAGGAAGCGACCAGCAACGTTTTCAAGAGCAATTTGAAAAAACTCCCCTAAGTGGCGAAGCTCTTGAGACGGTAAAACGGGAAATGGAAAAATTCTCACTCATGGACAGTAGCAGCTCTGAGTTCATTGTAAGCAGAAATTATCTGGAAACCATTTTTTCATTGCCCTGGCAAACCCCAGAAAATGAATTAATTGATATAAGTCAGGCACGCACTATCCTAGATTCTGACCACTATGGACTGGAGGATGTAAAAGAACGGATACTCGAATTCCTTGCCATCAGAAAATTAAAAAAAGACACGAAAGGCGGAAATATTATCCTTGTAGGCCCCCCTGGAGTTGGGAAAACCTCAATTGGCCGTTCAGTTGCAAAAGCCCTTGGAAAAGAATTCTTCCGTTTTTCCGTTGGAGGAATGCGAGATGAAGCAGAAATCAAAGGTCATAGACGAACCTACGTAGGTGCAATGCCCGGAAAGATTATTCAAGGGCTTAAAACGGTTCATACAAAAGATCCGGTTTTTATGATCGACGAAATAGATAAACTTGGAGCCAGTTATCAGGGAGATCCAAGCTCAGCCCTGCTAGAAGTTTTAGACCCGGAACAAAACAACAGCTTTCGGGATCACTATCTGGATATCCCCTTCGATCTTTCCAACATTCTATTCATTGCAACAGCAAACTCTTTGGACAGTATCCCGTCAGCTTTGATCGACCGCATGGAAGTCATTAGACTCTCCGGCTATATCGAACAGGAAAAAGTCCAAATAGCAAAAAAATATATAATACCAAAGTCAGCGAAACGCGCTGGACTTACCCGCAGCAAAATTCTCTATAATAAAAAAACACTGCAAATTATCGCCGAGCAATATGCACGAGAAGCAGGAATGCGCCATTACGAAAAACTCGTCGATAAAATTCACAGAAAAATTGCTTTAAAGCTGGTTGAGCAAACCGCTGAACTTCCCATCAAAATAACCCCGGACACACTTACAGAATTCTTAGGAAAACCACTATTCACCGATGATGTTAAGCGTATTCAAAAACCAGGAATGGCGATCGGCCTTGCCTGGACAAACTTTGGTGGAGATACCTTAGTTATCGAAGCAATCGCAAATCCGGGAAAAGGCGGCATTACCCTAACAGGACAGATGGGAAATGTGATGCAAGAATCAGCAAATATCGCCCATAGTTTTGCTCAAAGCCTTGGAACGCAATTCGGTATTTCAGAATCTTTTTTTGCGCAAAACACAATCCATCTACATATTCCCGCCGGAGCAACCCCAAAAGATGGACCTTCCGCTGGTATTACCATGGCTTTAGCACTAATAAGTCTTGCTAGCAAACAAGAAGTGAAAAAAAATCTAGCGATGACCGGAGAATTAAGTCTAGTAGGACAAGTACTCCCGATTGGTGGCTTAAAAGAAAAAACCATTGCCGCTCGGCGAAATGGAATTAAAACAATTATCTATCCGAAACAAAACGACAAAGATCTGGACGAAATACCCGATTACATAAAAAAAGGAATCCAATTCCACCCAGTAGAAAGAATGGAGGAAGTACTTGAAATTGCACTTTCAAAGAAATAGCCTTCTTTTACTGACAATACTTTTTGTTTTTTATTCCTGTGCAAAACAAGATAACTTTTCAGAAAAAATCCATCCTGCATTTGATATAGATCAACAAGAACTAGAACAACTCATATCCACTTTACCCAGATATCAGCAATACACAATACTTCAACGTCCCCAGGTGTTTCTCGAATTGGTAAAACAAGTTCTCGAATTACCAGCAAGCTACACAATTTTAGTTGATAAAAACCATGGCTTAGATATGAATTATGTCCCGTCTCGTTTAGTATCTCTTGATAACTACCCTGAAATTCTAACTTTCAAGCCAAATATGCAACTGTCTGCTGACGTCATTCCCGCCCTGCTTGCTCTCATTGAAGCAGCAAAACAAGACGGAATAGAACTGCTCGTTTCCTCCGCATACAGATCTTTTTCGTACCAGGAGGACTTATTCAATTACTGGTCAGCACAAGCTAACGCAAGTGAAGTTGAACATGAATCTGCAATCCCTGGTCATAGCCAACATCAACTAGGCACTACCATTGATTTTGCTCCAGTAGATCCGGTTTTTGCCGAAACAAAAGCCTACGCCTGGCTGCAACAGCATGCAGCTGATTTTGGCTTTTCGCTCTCATATCCCGAACACAGTAAAGACTTTACCGGCTATACTTTTGAAAGCTGGCACTGGCGATTTATCCACCCAAGCACAACAGCAATACAAAAAAACTTTTTTGACAATAGTCAGCAATGCTGTCTAGCTTTCTTTCATATATATGCTGACTATTTACGTGAACTTATGCTACAAAATACGCAACGATACGAATAAAGGAATTTCATGAGTCAATCCGAATCAGACTACAGTGATGAAATACAGCATATTCATGCACTACTTAAATCTCAAGAACTTTCACACCCACTTTCAAGCCAAAAGCCCACGACCATAGAAGTATTTTCCGCGCTTCGAGATCTTTGTGGACCGCCGGCTGAAACGACAACTGCTGCAACAGAAGCGGTTGAAGACTTTATTGGAGAGCACACCCACTATGTGATAGTTTTAGTTGATGGCCTTGGTGATACGTTTTCTCGATTTTTCCCTGAAGGTGGTTTTTTTACACAATCAGAACGCTTGCCCTTAATAACTGGATTTCCCTCAGCAACAGCTCCCTTGTTAACCTCTTTTGCAACAGCCAGCTGGCCCTGTGAACATGGAGTTTCAGGCTGGAATACCTACTTTCGTGAAATATCACGTACAATATCTGTCTTACCAGGTACAGAACGTGGCACAGGAACCCTATGTAGTGAATTACGTCTTTCATATTCAGATTTGATTCCATCTGAGAGCTGGTATTCTAGCCGTAAATCATCAATGCTATCTATTCTCCCTGCAAAAATCGGGCAACAGGATTTTTCAGTCTGGGCTAGAGGAAATACTCCTTATAAGCCCTATACAAAGCTTTCACAAGCTGGAAAAAGTATTCAACAACATATTCGAAAATGCAAAACAGACCGCAGTTTCACGTACTGTTACATCCCATCATTGGATCATATCGTACATCGGTATGGCTGTTCTTCTTACGAAACAGAACAGCAGATAATTCTCATTGATTCTTGGCTGCAAAAACTAGCTAAAAACCTACCACAGTCCGCCTGTCTCTTAGTAACCGCTGATCACGGACTCATTGACATCAAGCCAGAAAATCGCCATATCATTTCTGATAAGGATCCTATAATGCGTTTTCTCATTGCCCCTCCATCCGGAGAAACAAGTGTTCCCATATTTCATGTAATTCCTGGGCACGAATCCAACTTTAAGAAGTATTTTGCAAGTACAAAAGCAGGTCAAGATTTCACCCTCTTAACGCCACGAGAAGCTGAACAGTTACATCTATTCGGTCCTGATTTTCTAGGCCCAATTATGCGTAGCCGCCTAGGAAGCTTTATCGGCATTGCGGCAAAACCAGCAACCATTGAGTATCAAGAAGAAGCAATCGATCCTCCTTTTGCGGCGATACATGGAGGCATGCGACCTGAAGAAATGTTTGTTAGTTTATATAGGTTTAAGGGGTGATATATGGAACTTCTTTCACCGGCAGGAAGCCTTGAAAAAATGAACATCGCTCTTGCCTTTGGGGCAGATGCAGTTTACATAGGCGTTCCGGAACTCTCACTTCGTGCCGGCGCGGAAAAATGGTCGGTAGAAGATTTGAACCAAGCACAATCCGACCTTTCAAAATGGAATACAATAAAACCTCGAAAACTATATGGTGCAATTAACCGCTATGTTCATCAAAAAGATATTGACCGCATAGAGCAGAGCGCTGACTCCATTGGCAGCCTACCATTCGATGCTTTTATTGTGAGCGACCTTGGAGTTGCACGACAATTGCAAAAGCGCTTTCCTCATATCCAGCTACACCTTTCCACCCAAGCCAACTGCACCAATAGCGAGGCTGCACGCATGTATTACGATTTGGGCTTTACCCGCTTTGTTGCTGCACGAGAACTAACGTTAGATGAAATAGCGGCAATAAAACAGGCGCTACCGGAAATGGAGATTGAAGTTTTCGTTCACGGTGCAATCTGCATTGCATATGCCGGCCGATGTCTTATCTCTAGCTGGCTTACCGGGCGCAGCGCAAATCAGGGGGCCTGCACCCATAGCTGTCGTTGGTATTATCGCGAATTTGAAGAAAAAAAACGCCCAGGAACCCCTGCCTTTAGCGCTGCTGAAAATGATGGCTACACCACCATCTTTTCACCCCGGGATATTTGCATGATCGACCATCTACAACAATTGAAGGATGCCGGAATAGATAGCATAAAAATTGAAGGAAGAATGAAATCTTCATATTATGTTGGTGCAGTAACTGCTGCATATCATAGCGAGTTACACAAGCCTGGAAGTAATACTGCAAGTATCCAGCAACTATTACTTGAACTGCCCCATCGGGGATACGATACAGGAATGTATTTTGGCCCTGCCGGAGAAAATATTCCCGCATGGTCACAAAGCAGTGAAAAAAATCTCAATACTCGCTTTGCAGGTATTATTCATCATACCAACACCCCGGGAAAATACCGTCTTGAAGTAAAAAATTCGTTTTCTTTGGAAGATACAATTGATGTTTTAAGTCCAGGAACAACTCATAGCAAAAAGTTACATGGACAACTAATCGATGAAAAGGGAAAAAGTATTACAAAAGTTGTACATGGAAAACCGTTCTTCTTAGTTAGCAATCAATCGATTGCTGACTATTCACTCATTCGAACAATCCCGGGCTGAACAGAATGCGCCCCGATGTTCTGCTGCTCTTCTTCGTTTGAAGTTGTTGAATACGTATTATCGGAAAAGTTATACACCCTAGCACCCTGCAGGTTTTCCCTGCTAAGCGATGCAAACAAATATACCAAAATACCAATGACACATGCCAGCGCTCCCAAGAGCGAGCTCTTACTAGCTGGCACGGATGGAATATAATGTATACTTCCGACCTCCCAGAACACAGTGGAAGAATAATCTGCTGTTGTCTTTATTATCCCTTGGTCTTCACGGGTATAACCTGCACGTGAGGCATACGCTAGCACATATTCAGGTTGATCCCGTAAAAAATCACACTCTGCCTGTAGTGATTCATTATGCTGCTGCAATTCTAAAATGTTATCTTCCAGTTCCTGTACTACGGCTGTACGCTCATTATACGAAATTAATCCACTTCCACCGAAAATAACTTCCAGCAGAAAGAAAGAGACCGCTGCACACACAAGAGCCAAGTAAAAATTCTGAAACCTCATCCTGTATATAGTCGGCTATAGGCATCCAGTACTTGACACACATAATAGAGCTTTGAGTTGACAAGCCCAAGCACGGAATATACTCTATATGTTAAGGGTAGGCACAGCTTTTCCGATAGTAAAAGCAACAGTACCTTGATTTTTTAGGAGCGTTTCATGGCTTTTGATGATACTTTTGATGACCTGCCGGAAGAAAACCCAACATCCGGAAATGATGCCTTGAACAGTAATGAACTGGAAGAATACGGTGTTTGGGTAAAAGGTGAACCCGAAGATATCCAGGATTCCAACGATACAAACGCATTAGCAGATGAAAGTTCAGATCAAACCGATTCTGATGATCTCACATTTGAAGATGCCAATGAAATGGATTTTTCCACTGATACTGAAGAACTAACTGAATCAACAGATGATTTCGATGATTTTTCATTCGATACTGAGGAATCAGCCTTATCAGAAGAAGAGGAAACACTTCTTGAAAATATCGAAGGAAGTGAAACTACAGAACTCGAAGAAAGTCTGGATATTGAAAGCGCCGAAACAAATATGGAATCAATCGATGATATCGAAATAGAAGAAGTTTCTTTTGATGAATCTGATGATCTTGCATTTTCAATTGATGATTTAGATGATCCTAATGAGGAAATTCAAGTAAGTGCCCCGGACGAAATAGAAGTTGACTTGGACGATGATTCATCATTATTGAGTGACGGTGGATCAAACAAGCAGGAAGAAGATGCTCTAGAAGTGAATCTGGATGAATTCGATGATGGAAGCTCAGAAGAAACAACAGAAATCAGTCTGGATGACTTTTTAGGCTCCGACGAAGGTGATAGCACCCTCGCCCTTTCAAATGATGATTCAACCGAAAACGACGATGAAGAGTTTCTTGATATTGATATCGACTTTGATGACGACCCCTATGAAATGCCACAAGAAATAGAAAGCTCTGAGAGCGATACCAGCGGTTCTGAGATTGACAATGAAGGGATTGAATCCAATTCGGAAGAAGTCAACCTCGATGATTTTCTTGAAAACGATTCCGTCGAAGCCGAGATTGAGGATCCAATTGAAGAAATGGGATCTGAAGAACCTGAGCATGATTTTACCCCGGAAACAATTGATCTAGATATCACAAATGACACTCTTCCAAACCCGCTCGACGAAGAAGATGAACAATTGCTGGAGAATAGTAACGAAGATATGGCAGACCTAGATATAGATGATATTAGTATAGAGGTTGAACCTGAAGATGAGATCATCGTTGATACTGAACAGGAAGCTGTTTCCGAACAGGCTTTTTCAGGAATTGAAGACGAACTAAATAGTATCCGTTCTGAATTAGCCTCACTGAAACAAGAACTATCCGATTTAAAATCAAACCGGGCAGCAGCAGAAATTGATGAACCGTCTGTAGATTTCGATGAAGCAGAACAAGATATTTTTGATGAAGACTTTAGCTCACCTGATGAAGCTGCTGAAATGCCCCTCCCACAAGAAGATGATAGTTCAACCGGCTTTTTTGAAGAAGAAGATGAAGATGAAACTATCGCCCTCACAGGTGACGAATTAGATAATATCTTAAATACAGCTGATTTTACTGAAGAAACTGGAACAGGTGACGAACCAGATTTTGATTTCGATATGGATGAGGCAGGTTTAGAAGATTCCTTAGCAATTGACGAAACTGAACCTGGTATTATTTCAGCCGGTGTAGATGAATCTGAATTTTCTGTAGAGGAAGAAGAAGAGCAAATAGTTCCCGATTTTGAAGATCAGGCTGATATAGAAATTTCTGAAGATCCTATTGAAACCGTTGAATTTTCTGACGAAGGTGGCGAAGAAGAAATTCAAAGCATGGCAAGCCTTGAAATTGATGATGAGCTTGACGACATAGATAGCTATAAAGATGATTATTCGGATGACATCGATCTTAACGAAGATCTTGCTGAGTTAGAAATCGAAGCACCAGAGGGCAGTCAAACAGAAGAAATCGAAGAAGAAATCGACCTGGGCACTAGCGAGTCGTTGGAAGTTGAGACAGAAACCGCCGAAGACAGCGCACCGGTCCCTGCCAATGAACCGCAAAATTCAAATGATGACTTGCCCAGCAGCCTAAAAGATGAGATACGATCCATCCTGAGTTATATGGACCAATTACTGGAAAGCCTTCCGGAAGAAAAAATCCAGGAATTCGCACGCAGTGAACACTTCGCCGTATATAAACGGCTATTCGATGAATTGGGCCTATAAGGGCCCTTCTCTATCGATCAAATCAGGATACCGCAATGGGTTTGATGCATAAGGTTCTTGCTGAACCGAAAAATCGTCCCTCTCTATTACAACGCGCAATGCAAGCGGAAAGTACCCATCGAATCGTTGATGATCTTATCGCCAGCAATATCCCGCAAACAAACACTATTGATCAACCAGAAGTAATTCTTGATCTTCTAAATAGCAAAATATCACGCATCCCAAGCGGTCGCCTTTCCATTGTGCATGCAATTTCAACAATCATAGAAGAATTGCAGCTTCCCAAAGCTGCACTATTATTGCAGGAAGATGCCACAACTAACTTAGGAGTTGCTGCGCAAATCGGTTTTGACCCTACAAGCATTAAAAAAATGTATATCAATCAGGAAAAAGCACATAAACTGTTTAGCAATCAACATAAGCACCTGAAAGCATATACCCGCCAACAGGCATCCCATTTTTCCGGCTTACTTAGTCAATCTGAATGGGACAATTTAAAAAACGCTATCAGCCTTCCCTTTTTCAATCAGACTGCCGGAGAACAAAAAGCTGATCTGATCGGAGTACTCATTCTTGTATTTCCTGACGCATCTTTAGATGTAAGAACCATTGCGCTTATTCTTGGAATGCTTGGCTCACATTTGCAATCATTAATAATCACAGATCGTATACTTTGGAATAAGGGAGAAATCCCTATCGTATTTCATAATCAAAGTGATTTTTCGACAGCCCAGCCGAGCTTAATTCTCAATTTTGAAACATCCGCTATTTTGAATTCTGCAATTCAAGCATATCCATTCGTATCAAAACCCCGAATTCTCGATGAAATCAGCAGTGCAATTGCCATGGCAATACGTTATTTTGGGATAGTTATGATAGATCACGGAACACAAAAACTTCGCATAGGAATAATTAACACTTCCATTGCCGTATCCGTAATCATTTCCGCCCTTAAGCAAAATCTAGAAAACATGTATCCTGACATTTCTTTTGATTGGCTGGTATCTTCGGTATCATGAATAAGCAAGCCCCTTTCTCCGTCGATGGGGTGAGCATTCACTCTAAATATGCCCCGGAAAAACAAGCAGAACGCTTTATTCAGAATAATACAGACTATGTTTCTACGAGAACCATCTTGGTAGTTGGTGATGGCTACGGATATGTGAGTGCTGCTGCCAAAAATCGTTTTCCATCTGCAAAAATTATCAGCATTTACGTATCCAACCATCAACCAGATTTTCCGCATTCCTGGTGGAATCCATTTCAAAATAACCCGCTCTACGCCTTTCTTCGCATGAATCTGCATTACAGTGACCTTATTGGCCTAAAAGTGCTATTTTGGCCTCCTGGTTGCCGTGTACTGGAAAAAAACATTCCATCAGTTATGGAAATCATTCATAACAGCATTCAGATGAATCAAAAAGAATTAGCCACAATTGGCTTTTTTGGACGCCAATTTTTATTACACGCCGCCCGCAAGATCAAAAGAACAATAATAGGCGCGGAACATCTTATTGCTCGTCCTCCAATAATTGCTACCTCAGGACCAAGTCTTGATTCTGATCTGCCAACACTCAAACAATTCAGAAGTAAGATTCACCTTAATGTAGTATCATCTGCGCTCTCACCACTTTTAAAAGCAGGAATAATCCCAGACTCGATTACGGCAACCGATGCCGGGTTTCATGCTGCTCAAATGCTTAATTCCTTACTATCGCACAATTCAAATTACAATCTTTCCAGCATCCCGATTATTTGCAGTCCCCAGGCGGCAATTCCATCAGAAATACAAAATCCGATCATTCTAAGCGGAGATCAAAATTCTCCTGAAGGTCGCTTACTCGATTCTGCAATTTCGCTTCCAATCCCCATACTCGGAACAGTTACTGCTTCTGCTTTTTCTGCATTAAAAAGTGCACAATTGCAGCCAATATTTTTTGCCGGGCTCGACCTTGGAACCCATAACGGAAAAAGCCACGCACAAAATCATTATTCTCAAAAATATAGCTTAGAGCGAAATCATCGCTTCTTACCGCTCGAAACCCAAAGCTATATTCGAAGCAGGGGTGACAGCAGCAGTCTGGAAATTTATCGGAAGTGGTTCTCTAGCTATTGTGATAACAAAGCTGGAGACCTATGGACATCCCCATACAGTGCTTCGAATTTACCCAAAACTACCGTACAGCAATTCTTAAACCAACATCCTCTTTCAAACACAATCCCAACTAGTCTAAAAAATCTACAAAGCCAAGATAAGTCCCTACACAACACCACAAGCACAACGATTCACCTTATGAACGAAGAAGTACGGAACTGCCTGAATACCTGGGCTGAAACTGGAATGTTGCCTCATTATCCTGCAGCCGGCCTTGAATTGCTTGTATACACCGCCTATCCTGCCTTACACTGCAAATTGGAAGATATGCCGCGAAATCAGGCAATTTCCCAAGCACACGACGATTGGATGCGTTGCAGCAATAAAATATCAGAATACCAAAATGCGTGATTTTCCCAATGAAACCCTGTCAAAAAACCTACTGGCTATTTCCGGCTTCAATCTGCAGGAGGCTACTGCTATTGGCGAGGCGCACCCTCACCCCCATGTGCAACACAAGGCGGCCAAAAATGGTATGCTTATTCCTGTTGTAAACCAGGATGGCCGAGATCGCCCTCTTCACTCCTTATTCGACCCTATCAAAGAGGCCAAGCGCTTAACAGAGCACGTATCAGATGGAGGGTTTGTAATCGTATTTGGTTTTGGTGGCGGTTACCATATTCGGGAGCTCTTACAAAATCCCCAGGTTGAATCAATTATAATTATTGATTTTGATTATGACGTTTTTCGCAGTATTTTTTCGTTTATAGATGTTAGTGATATTTTTATCGACTCAAGAGTTCGAATTTTTATCGACCCAGATCCACAACAATTACGAAATTATTTACTAGAACGCTATATACCAGCTCTCATGGGTGATGTTCGCTCTGTTCCACTACGAAGCCGAAGCAGCATGGCCGAGCAGGCATTTAATGCTGTATCACTGGTTGTACAAAATACAATCGAATCAGTCTCTGATGATTATTCTGTTCAAGCACGCTTTGGGAAAAGGTGGATGTCAAACACTATTGCGAACCTGGCAATTGCAGAACGTTCGGTTTTCACATTAAGCCCACAAAAAAAAGCTATGATCATCGCAGCCGGTCCAAGTCTCGACAACAATGTGGAAACAATCAGCAAACTGGCCAAAGACCATTTTTGCATAGCCACCGATACTGCCTTACCTTGGCTACTCCATAATTCTATCACCCCAGATATTATTCTCTCAATTGATTGCCAAACAGTAACCTACCATCACTTTTTATACAAATTTCCTCAAGAGATACCGGTGCTTTTTGACTTGGCATCGCCACCTACTCTCAGTCGACAAATTCATCAACCCCTCTTTTTTTCCAGTGGCCACCCTTTTAGCCAATATGTACATAATACGTGGCGCACATTTCCAGAAATTGATACTTCTGGTGGAAACGTTACCCATGCTGCTGTTTCATTAGCACATATCTTACACGTGCAACAACTGAAAATATTTGGTGCTGATTATTGCTACCCGAACGGAAAAACCTATGCAAACGGTACTTACTTATATCATTATTTCAGATCAAAGGAAAACCGCTTTTCATCATGTGAAAGCGCATTAGCAGACTTTGTTTTTCACAATGCCGAGGCGGACTTCCACCGAAAGACACAAACCACCATTTACCAAACACCAAGCATGCGGGGATATAAACACCGAATTCAGCAACTTCTAACTTCGGTTCCCATAACGATAGAAAACTTTTCGCCTTACTGGGGAAATGTTGTACAAGCTGGCAGCAAGCATTCAAATTGCATCAGAAGAATCCCCCGTTGGAATCAAGCTACAGAAAACTGGAAACAGTTCTTAAAAACCTATGCAAAAAATCTATTAGAGCTTGAACTGCCCAAACAAAATCTTACCCGTTTTTTTACGGATCAAGATAAAAAATCGCTACAATTATGGATGACGGTCTTTCCAGCGGCTGCATACTTTCGGCATAATAGCCTGCCGGAAAGCCAGGGAAAGGCTCTGCTTGAAACAAGCAGAAAATGGATTGTTAGCGAAATTGAAAAGGCAATTCAATCTCAACTGTAAAAGCTTCAATTTGAAAAGATTTAGCCTGCAAGCTTGGACATTTTTCCGCTTTTCTCTATACTTCATATATGCCATTGCAAACAGAAAAGACTTTCTGGTCAGTAACAATTGCCTGCGCGGCAGCCGCATTTTTTCTTATGATACTATTGCTCAGTGGTGCACGAATGCAGGGAATGAACCAAGGAAAGGAAGTATACAATACCTTTGTACAAAACTGGAATCGATTTTTTTCAGTAATTGCTGAATCAGAACAACAACAAAAGAACAGCCGGGATTTTCTGGAATGGTTTCAGCAATTTACCAATAGTAATCCAGCAATCGAATATGTCCGGGTTGGCAGACTTACAGGGCGACCTGTTTTTTCATGGCAAACTAACGCACCTATTGGTGGCGACGTACTGAGCGCCGACATTAAGGGAAAAAGTAGCCAGTTTTTTGATCACCAACAAAACTTACCGGTACAAATGCGGTACCGTACGATATCTAATGCAAGTATCATCTTGCTTTTTCGTAGCTTGGGAGCACTCCTGTTTGGCTACATCGTCTTTTTGGCAATCTTTTTTCTCAGCCGCAAAAACGTCGTGCAAGAAGGATCTACACAGACAGAGAATTTTTCCTACCACGATGATATTCAGACCATTCCGATCCCATCTTCCGTCCAACCAACGGCAAAAGAACCACAACTAAATCAATTTGGTACTTCATTGATGAATCAATTACAAAAAAGTGCTGAACAAGAACGGAATTTGAGTCTCATTTTCTTTCAAGTTAATCCAAGGGAGAGCAGTCTCATTGACCAAGTTGATCTTTGGTTAATAGATAAAATTGAGCATGCCAATTCTGTCTTTGCACTGCCGGATAATACATTTGCACTCATATTGCCAGATTACAATACTGAATCAGCACTGACAAAAGCCCACAGTATTATCAATGCTTGGCCGGGGAAAACGGCCCGCTGCGGCATTAGCTCACGAAATGAACGACTAATTAGCCCAGATCGACTTATCAGGGAAGCACATGCAGCCTTGCAAAAAGCCTACGAATCACAAGAAACAGTGATTGCATTTAAACCCGACCCAGATAAATACAGATCAGCTATTGCACGCAATCCTCATATGCAATGATAGCGCACAGCGTTGCAACAGTCATTATTTTCGCGCTTTTCGTGAATACAAAAAACCGAAAACTAGTATTCCCAAGGGCAACAGAACAATATGAAAAAATTGGACAGCTAGGGCTCGCATGCGAAAAATGTCCTGATTCTCTATCCTATGCAAGCGAGTATCCCGCAGGGTTTTATTACGAATAGCCAACAGATCACTGTCAAAAACAAACCAATCTGCAATTGAATGCAGGAAGGCAAGATTGTACCAAGCATTGGAATAATTCATTAGATCAGAAGTCCAGTCTTCATCTCCTACTACAAGTAAACGTGAAGTGCCAGGTTCTGAATGGAAAGAACTCCACGAATGAAAAACGCCTTCAACAAGACCAGCAACAATATAGTTACCATCAAAATCTCCAGTCTGTTGCCTAGATTCGCCTGCTCGATGGGGGTCAATGGCGAGATCATTCTCCAATATCCAAGAAGATGCGCCAGTATGCAACAATGGACTTATAGTACGATCCTGCGCGGGCACAAGACGTATCGGACTCGTCCAATATACATCCAAACCGGCAAAGCGCTCAGTAAGCAATTGCATTGGATTTCCAGCATTCCCGGATATGTGAATCCAATGGGGATACGGCACCATTTCTTGATACTCTATCCCCTCTGAAACATTTTGCACTAATATCGGATTACATTCACGGTCTAGAACTAGTGCCCTACGCAATCTTACTCCATGATAATCAAGCCATTCAAGAAAAGGATGACTTTCAGGCAGCACAAATTCTGCTAAATTCTGCTGTATATCAACATGGACTGCTGATGCAGCGACAAGAACACTGCCACCTTGCACCAAATAATTATCTATCAATACAATATCACTGCGTCGAAGATCCTTTGCGCCAATAAGGAATACCGCATCTATTGTCGAAGGAATGCTCTGGCCCCGTGTATATTCGGTTACACTAAATTGTTGACGTAATTCTTGATGTGCATACTGATGGGTCGTTGAAAGCGAAAAATCATTGTTGCCAAAAACCACTGCAATTTCAGGTTTCTTCCCAGTAATTAGACGCTGCAATGCTGTTGTAAACTCATATTCAAAAACTAGCGAGTTGAAAACAAGAGGAATTACTTCCTGTCGTTCTTGATAGGAAATAACAAGCCCGGAAAAAACCATCTGGCTATCAGAACGAACTGAATCTGAAAGGTCAATCTGCTGAGGCTGGATTCCCAAACGTTCAATCATGGATAGGTCTGTTGCATTATCTAAAGGAGCAATTTGCATCATCAATCTTCCATAAGAAAAACGTTGATACTCCATCAGAATATCTCTGATCTCAGCAGGAACGGAACTGATATTCTCCAGGTTAGAAGATACATAATAGCTCGCCACGATTCCTTCAGGAAGCCGATGCAATACCTGCTTGGTATATGAACTAATAGAATATAAACTTGCATCAGTAACATCGAAACTCAGATATACAAAGGAAGAACAAACAGATAGAAAGACAATGATAATAAAAGCGATACCGTTATTGCGAACAATACGCTTTTTCAAATTGGGTATAGTACTCACGACTGCCACCGCCGAAATAAAAGCACTAATCGATTGGCAAAAAGAGCACTAAATGAAAAAAATACAAAATACAATACATCCCTGCTATCAATTATCCCCTTCATAAAAGCAGTGTAGCGCTGATAAAAAGATACATAGCGAATAATTGCAGCAAGAGCATCAGGGAGCTCCACATAAGATACAACATAGCCTGCAACGCTTATTCCAAGCAAAAATAGGGTGGAAACGAGAAACGCGCTTATTTGGCTACGCCAAACAGCACCCACAAAACATACAAAGGCAGCAAAAGACATGCCGATTAATACAATTCCAAAATATTCTGAAAAAATCTGCCCGATATCAAAATGGCCAAAGGGTAATACCGAAAGTGGGACTAAAACTGACAACAAAACCAAAGTGAATACGACTGACATAATTCCCAAAAACTTACCAATTACCAAATCCCACTCAGTTACAGGAAAGGAAACAAGTAATTCAAATGTTCCAGAGCGAAATTCCTGAACCCAAATATGCATTCCTGCGGCAGGAATGGCAATTGCATAGAGAATCGGCAATATTGCGAAATAGGAACGCAAAGATGCTACATCGCGAGCAAAAAAATTATGTAACAAAAAAAACCAAACTGCACTACACAGCAACACAAAAACGAGCACAAAATAAGCCGCGGCGGAACTCCACAATTTCCGGCTTTCATGTGCAGCAAGCGTAATAATTGAAGATCGGATGCCCGTGGCTTTATTCATTTTCCTTTCCCGCTTTTCCAGTTACCGCCGCGAACACCTGTTCCAAGTCAGTTTCAAGCGGCATTAGTTTTATCAGCCGAATTGAATGTTCAACCGCCCAATCAAAAATATTTCCGCTTGCCTCTTGATTGCTTATATCAGCTTGCACATACACCTTGCACACACATTGGCCAGACTGAATGTTATGACTTTCATGTTTTACATAGCCCTTGATTTGCTCAACATGGTTTGAAATTTTTTGTACATCCTCATGCAATACCTCGAATTGAAATGCTCGATCCTGCTGAATAATTGATGCAATTTCCTGCTTACTACCCTCTGCCACCAGCTTTCCATGGTTAATAATAATCATACGGCTGCTTAACAACTCAATTTCATGTAAAGAATGAGATGAAATAAGAACCGTCTTTTCCTTGCCAAAATCGTGAATCAGATTCCGAATATCAATTATTTGATTTGGATCGAGCCCTGAGGTCGGTTCATCAAGTATCAATATTTCTGGATTATGAACAGTGGCCTGAGCCAAGCCGACCCTCTGCCGATATCCTTTCGACAAATTTCTTATCAGTTGCTTCTCATATTTTTGTAGCCCGCATTGTGCAATGACACGCTCGACTGCCATTTTTTCCTGCTTGGCAGACACGCCTCTGATTCGTGCGCAAAAGCGTAAAAACTCGTAAACCCTTTGATCCTGATACAAGGAAACTATTTCTGGGACATAGCCAATTCGTTTTTTTACAGCCAAAGGATTTTGGCCCACTGATTCTCCCCCAAGCAATACATCACCTGAATCAGGCAAATGAAAACCGGTCATCATTCTTAAAAGACTGGTTTTTCCAGCTCCATTTGGGCCAAGCAATGCAAGGGTTTCACCTTGAGAAACCGAAAACGTTATTCCATCGATAGCGATTATCTTTCCATATTTCTTATATACCGATGCGAATTCAATCATTAAAAATCAATCCTCAAAGGGAATGTCAATATGCATGCCATCACGAGCGGCAAAAGCCGGTGAAAAAATCGCCTGGGCTTCCTGTTCAATGGCAAAAATCTCGCGCTTTGTATATCGGGGGCTGAAGTGAAATAAGCCTAATTTCTTAACTCCACCAGCATCGACCGCAAGCTTTGCTGCCTGAACCCCTGTCATGTGCCGCTTTTCTTCTGCGGTATCTTTTTCTGCATCAAGGTACATACCTTCACACATTACCAAATCTGCATTTTTCATATAAGTAGAAATGGAAGAAATGGGTAATGAGTCGGTTACATACGTAAATATTCTACCACTACGTGCTGGGCCCAGCACATCCGTACTGTGAATAATTCGGCCATCTGAAAGTTCAACCGATTCACCTGATTGTAATTTTCCCCAAAAAGGCCCTATGGGCACTCCACATTCCCGGGCTTTTTCAGGAAAGAACAATCCTGGCCGTGAATCTTCAATAAGGGTATAGCCAAGACAAACGCGGGAATGCGACAAAGGAAACGATTGAACCCGGTAGCCATCGCCGAAATGAACGTCAGCTGGCACATCAGGTTTTAATATTTCGTGAATAACAATTTCATAGTTAATATACATTTCCAGAGTACGGCGACTGGATTCAATGTATTCACGAATTCTCGGAGGACCATAAATATGCAACGGTTGATCCCGTTCAACCTGAGAACTAAGCATAAGTATGCCGGGTAACCCGGTTACATGATCAGCGTGGGTATGTGAAATAAATATTGTACTAATATTCTTCCAACGAAGGCCGAGCCTGCGGAGAGCGACTTGCGTACCCTCTCCACAATCAAACAGAATCAGCTCACCCTCCCGACGCAATAGAACGGAAGTTAAAAAACGTCCAGGAAGCGGCATTGTGCCACCGGTTCCCAAAACATATGCCTCAAAGCTCATGAATATTCCGCCGGATACGAACTAACGCACCCAATCATCAGAATATCCAAGCTCAAAGGGTACATCCTGTGAATAATCGATTGAATCAAAACCAAAACCATGAATATGCAAAAATTCCTGCTCATAAGCATCAATATCTGCTTCTTTTTCGAGGTTTTCATTAGTCAGTCTTTTCCAGATGTCCATTACTTCTTTCTGCACATCTTCGCGCATTTCATAATCATCTAAACGAATTCGACCTTCTGCATCAATTTGAGGATCGCTTGCAAGTTTTTCAGCAAACAACCGGCACATCTGTTCAACGCAGTTTTCTTCAAGTCCCTTTTGGCGCATTACTTTCATTAGAACACCAATATACAAAGGCACAACAGGAATAACCGCACTTGCACGGGTAACAACAGCCTTGTTTACAGAAACAAATGCGCTTCCATTCTCGGAAGCAAGCTGCTTCGTAATTTTACCTGCAGTTGCTTCCAAATGTTTTTTGGCACCCCCAATAGTCCCCTCGCGGTAAACAGCCTGAGTAATTTCAGGGCCAATATATGAAAGAGCTAAAGTCATACAACCATCGGCTAGCACTCCTTTCTCTTGCAGAACGCTTATCCAGCGCTGCCAATCTTCTCCGCCCATCACCTTAATTGTTTCTGCTGCCTCATCTTCATTTGCAGGTTCAATAGAAACTGTGTCTAGAGTCCGGCTATCAAGGTTTATCGATTGAGAAGTATAGGTTTGACCGATTGGTTTCAATACTGATTTATACAGCCCCCCATCTTCTTTGGGACGAACCGGTGAAGCTATGCTATACAGAACAAGATCGACCTTGCCCAAATCAGATGCAATTTTTTCAGCAGCTTGATGTTTCATTTCCTCGCTGTATGCATCCCCATATAGAGATTCAGCATACAAACCCTTTGCTTTTGCCTGTTGCTCAAATGCTTTTGTATTATACAGACCAACTGTTGCCGGTCGTTTTCCGCTAGATTCTTTTTCAAATGAAATATTTAAAGTATCTGCATCCCAGCCAAATGCAAGGGCTATTCTCCCAGCAAGACCGTAGCCAGCTGATCCTCCAATAACCACTACTTTTTTGAAACTACTAGCGGGCAAATTATGTTGGTTTTTCATATATGAAATCTGCTGGTCTACCAACTCTTTGCAACCCTGTGGATGGCAATTTAAACACACGTTATTTCGAATCTTTGGACTTATTACCATTCATTCCTCCATTACATCTTTATCAATCAAATAACAGTAAAGCACAGAAGCAAAAAATGCAAGCTCAGAAACAAGAAAGCATACTGTCTAAAAGCTGTAGGAGTGGATGTATTGCCCGAATCAGCAATGATCTTTATAGTACACGAGAAAGGAGCAATGTATGGAATTGCAGGTACGCAGATGGAAAGATCTCAGTCAAACAGAACAAAATCGCTTTCTTGCTCGTTCAGAGCTCGACATCAGTAGTATCTCATCATCAATTGAAGAAATAGTTGAAACAGTCCGCACAAATGGTGATGAAGCCCTCCGTTCCTATACACTTACACTTGATAAAGTAGACATAAGCGGAAAACCCTTACGGGTTGAGCAGTCAGAAATTGATGCGGCTGAATCAAAACTGGATACAAAAATCCGTCAAGCCATCGATCATGCAATTCAAAACGTTACAAAGTTTCATAAAAGCCAAGTGCCAGGCGCCGGCCCGTTTATGGAGATTCAGGCAGGTGTAATGGCTGCCGAGCGCCATAGCCCAATTGATTCTGTTGGCTTATACGTTCCCCGCGGGCGCGGAAGTTTCCCATCAATGGTATATATGCAAACGATACCGGCAAAATTAGCCGGTGTTCCTCGAATTGTGCTAGTTACCCCTCCGGAAAAAGACGGCAGCGTTGACCCGGCGGTTTTATATGCTGCCGCTGTTACCGGCGTTGATGAGATTTACCGTATCGGTGGCCCTCACGCAATTGCGGCATTAACCTTTGGCACCGAAAGCCTTCCCCGGGTTCTAAAGATACAAGGTCCAGGCAGTATGTACGTTACTGCGGCAAAACGCTTACTGAGCAACCATATTGATATTGGAATGCCGGCAGGTCCCTCTGAGTCAATTATCCTTGCTGATAAAACCGCTGACCCCTACACAACAGCATTGGATTTAATAATCGAGGCAGAGCATGGTTCTGACTCTTCTGCTATCCTCATTTCTACTAGTGAACCGGTAGCCGAAGCTGTGGCAGAGATCATCCCTGATCTAATAGAAGAAATCGAAGAGCCGCGACGAACATTTTTGCAGGATGTTTTTAATAATTATGGGGGAATATTTCTAGCTAGCAGCTTGCAGGAGGGCGCTGAAATTGTAAATGAATTTGCTCCAGAACATTTACAAATTCGAACAAGTGAACCTTGGGCCACCGCTGGACTAATTCGTAATGCAAGTGAAATTCTTTTGGGTGAACATATTCCATTTTCTATTGCAAACTACATTACCGGACCAAATGCAGTGTTGCCTACCGGCGGAAATGCGAAAACCTTTTCGCCTCTTGGTGTGCGTGATTTCATGAAGTCCAGTTCTATCATCTATCTAGAACCAACTGGCTATTCTGCCCTTTCCCAGGCAGTTATCGACTTAGCGGATCACGAAGGCTTTCCGGCCCATTCCAAAGCAATCCGGGATCGCAACAGAAGCCTGTAAGCACATGCAGATTCTCACCCTTGACCAAGGCTTTGCCTGGATTGAATCTCTCACAAACTTTGAACGGAAAACTCCTGCTGCCCGTGAATACCGCCTTGATAGAATGCTGTCGGTTCTTTCAGTTTTGCATAATCCACAACGGCACGGAAAAACTATCCACATTGCAGGTTCTAAAGGAAAAGGTTCCACAGCAGCATTTATTGCCCAACAATTAGCTGCCATTGGCTATAGAGTTGCCGTATATGCTTCCCCTCATGTGCTACACTATCGAGAACGCTTTCAAATTTTACAAAAAGATCCTAATAAGCGGCTATCGGAAGATCAAATAGATACTCTGCTTCTGCATATTATTCAAAAAATGCATCATGAAACGAATAGCGAAGGCGGAAAACTAAGCCTTCTACAACCAACAACATTCGAGCTACTTACAGCTGCATTTTTTTGTTTAGCCCGAGAAACAAACAGCGACTATGTTGTGCTGGAAACAGGGCTTGGAGGCAGATTAGATGCAACCAATGTTGTACCGCAGGTAGCAGCACATGTTTGCACCAGCATTGAAAATGAACACAGTGACATCCTTGGCACAGGCATTACAAATATTGCCACAGAAAAAGCTGGTATTATTCGTTCTAATGCCCCCACCTTTATCGGGAATATTCCCAAACAAGCCAAGATTGTTTTTGATGATCGCTGTGCTCATTTTAGCAGCAAAGCATTCCACATTTCTGACCATGTAACAATTCAAACAGAAAAGACAAAACCAATAGCCGTATTTCACAGCGGTCTTCAACTGAATCTGGAAAGCAAAATGCTGGGAAAAATGCAGACCTACAACGCCGCCCTTGCAAGCCTGGTGGTTCATACCTTACACCCTGAAATAGAAAGTGATATACTAGAATCTGGTATCAGGAATACCTTTCTGCCCGGTAGGCTGCAAGCTATTTCCCAACATCCGCCTATCTTTATTGATTGCGCACATACAGCCGATTCCGTTCGAAATAGCATTCAAAGTATACAGCCAGCCATGCCAAATGGTGGAACCGCGATTTTTGGCGCAGTCGAAGGAAAAAACATTCAAGCAATGGCCTTAGAAATCAGCAAGTTTTTTCAAAAGATAATCGTTTGCCGGCCTGGAACCTTCAAAACAAGTAATCCACAGGCAATTGCTGATGAGTTTTGTACATATCTACCGCGGGAAAATGTAATAATTGTTGAAGATGCAGCACAAGCCCTTCATACGGCAATGGCTAATTGCACCTCTAATGGAACAGGGGTTCTTGCATGCGGTTCTTTTTATTTAGCCGGCCTTTTACTCAATGCTGCTAGACACAATGATTTGATTAAGGATTCAGCATGTCGTTAAACTGGCAGGAAATCAATCTCATTCTAGATGAACTGAAACTGAATAACAGTAAAATTCAAAACATAACACAACCTGATTTTCGCCAACTTGTACTGGAAATCTATACGCAGACTGGCACTGTAGAACACATTCTTTTCTCACTACAGGACAAAATGATACGATTTCATAGTACTCAATTTCCACCGAAAAAGCAGAAAGAAACACAACGCTTTGCACAACTATTAATTTCCCGCATTAAAGGCGGAATAATACGTTCTGTTGAGCATATCAACAATGATCGTATCGTTTGCCTAAGTATTTCTGCCCATGAACAAGAGTACTTTCTCTTTTTCCGTTTATGGGGAGGCCGGGCGAATATTCTACTCACAGATGAAAATTTAATTATTCAGGATGCCTTTTTCCGCCGTCCGGCATCAAACGAAATAACTGCCAAGCAGTTTATTATTACAGCACCTACATCGGAACCTGATGCACAAGCATTCACTGTTAGAAACTATCCGCAAGATACATCATTCAACCAGTTCATCGATACTGAGTATCGAAATCAAAGTCAAAATGAACTGTTGGAACAATTACAAAAAAGTGCTCTACAAAAACTCCAGCAAAAAGCAGCACGTCTCAGAAAGCAACTCTTCGGGCTGGAAAAAATTGTAAATTCTGATCAAAAAATCTCTGACTATCGCCTGTTTGGAAATATTTTATTAAGCAATCTGGAAACACTTCAGCCAGGGGCGCAGAAAGCCTGCCTGCAAGATTTTGAGGGCAGACCGATTGAAATTCAACTTGATGCTGCACGTAGTATTGCAGAAAATGCAAATCAATATTTTGAAAAAGCAAAAAAGGCCCAGATAAAAGCAAAACGAAACCAAGAGCTCTACTTTGAAGTTTCCGCACAACTAACTGAAACCGAAAAACAGATTCAAGGTATCTACCAAGACCCAAAGGTACTTTTACACGAGAAAAAAACAAAAGGAGCAGACAAAAAGAAAAACACCTTTTCCAAAGCACTTGGTATACAATTTATCAGCGGTGACTGCGCTCTTATTGTAGGTAAAACAGCGCGGGAAAATGACACCCTATTGCGACGCTATGTAAAAGGAAACGACTGGTGGCTACACGTTAGAGACTATTCCGGGGCGTATGTATTTATTCGACCGGCAAAAGGAAAATCAGTTCCCTTAGAAACGCTATTAGACGCTGGAAACTTAGCTGTATGGTATTCAAAAGCCCGCTCAGGTGGGAAAGCGGAAGTACACTATACACGGGTGAAATATCTCAAGCGGGTTAAAGGCGGAAAAACCGGGCTTGTAATTCCAACACAGGACAAAAACATTTCTATTCAGATTGAACAAAAAAGAATCGACCGGCTGAATTCTACCAGACCGTTCCTACCAGAAAGCTAGCAACACCGCCGCCAAAAAGCACACCGCCAGATACCAGCAAACCTAAACTGAATCCACTGCGTGATGATTCATCTGGAATTGCGGACGAAAGCAACAGGTCACCAAATAAGAAAGCCGAAATTCCCATTACCTCAATTACAGCGCCTGCAATAAAGGTTCCTATACCCACCTTCTGCAAGGTGGTGTTGGGGGTGAACAGCCGTTGCTCGGCTGCCTGAAACTGCACCTCCCGTTGAATACTGCCAAAATCACCAACTGTAGCAATAGCTGGATCGTAATCCAAAACTGGTAGTCGGGTTGATGGTAGCTGTGTCGGATCATCCTTCAAAATATCCACATAATCAAGGAGACTATAGCTGGCAAGTGCCTCATCTGGTGAAACATAATCAGCCTGAAACTGTCGTTGTTTCCAATATCCGACCAATGCCTCTTCCGTATTTGATACAGAAAGCACATCTCCCTGGGCCGAATTCATTCCACGCACTCCAGCTGAAAGCTGTCGGTAATCAGCCAAGACAAGCGGCAACTCATCTTCCGCACCTAAACCGCTAAGTCCCTCGCCAGGAATTTCCAAGCTTCCTGTGAACGCAAATAACTTCAAAACCACTGCATAACCTGATGGCGCATTTCTGCTAACAAGATACTCCGCGCCGGTTACACCCGAAAGAGCCCGGGCAACAGCTGGGCCACTTGAAAAAACCAAAGGCAAACTACCTTCTTCATTTCGAATAAATATTCTACCGTACATTAGATCCAAGTGATGTTGCGAGTATTCATTTTGCAATTCTTCAGATTGACTGGATTCGCTATGTGGAGGGAAAAGCTGCAGGCTGGTGTTGGCATCAAGTAAAATCCGGATATTCTCCGGATATATATGAATTTCAAGCTGTGAACCACTGGCTGTTTCAAGAATATCACCTGGAAACAGGGGCATTCCCTGTATCGATGCATTGGCTAATTGGAAGGATGCCTGTTGGGTACCTCGATATACGGATACCGCATTTCCCTGTGCATAGGAAACCACAGCGCAATACTCTTCGGCGAATACCATCCCGGTTAATAAAAAAAGCGCTAGGTACAAAAATAACCGAAAACGCACTGTATAATACATAAATATCCCTCTTGTAATAAGAATAACGCGTTTTCTCGGCTCTTTCAATTGGCGAAGCAAGTAATTATTGTGTATAGTATTTATAATGGATTATTCACAGGAATGGTTGCCGCTTGGAAATGAACTAGCGGAAATAACAACTGATATTGCACAACTGAAAGAAACCATGCCAGAGGTTAGCAGACATTTTTCCCAGAGTGAAGATTTTTTCATTCGACTGCCTCAACCTGTCCACATACCTGCATTACCCATTCACCATGATGTAAAATTGCTTCAACCAAAACCAGCTTTACGTGAAGGATTACATACTGCAATTCAAAATGCTGCCCAAATTGTCCCGGGCTTATTCCATGGATTACGGTTCTTTTTTAACCCGCTAGATTCCCTCCGACCAACATTTTTTCGCAGTTATAGTGTCAATGGCAGCCCTTTTTTATATCTGTTACGCCTCGATCTCATTTTTCGTCCTAACTCTCATACGATCGAACAGGAAGGAACTAACGATATTGCCCCGGCATACTCCACCACTGACCTGATTCTGGAAAGCGATATAATCCCGCTAGAAACAATAAAAAACAGTGAAAGCGGCAAGCTTGCAAAAATTCGGCACAGCATTTCCGACACTTGGATTGGTGAAACCGGACGTGGGTACTTTGTACAAGGCATCTGGATTGACCGAGACCTTACCCGCTTCTTTTCAAAACTATTTACCCCTCCGGGGAAACGCTTCTACCCTTTTTATCCAATCACCTGTAAGTATCAGGCTATTTGCCATACAGCCATCCACCTAGGAAAAAATGGGCGTCATAAAATACTTCCCTTTGTCTGGAAAACAGCGAACTTTCTTGAGAAACACATAAAAAAAATACAGCAAACTCTCAAAGAACACGAATTCTCCGATGTTTTACCACTATTCAAGGAACTAAAAGAAATGGTTCCCCCTTCCTTGGCAGAAGAATGGAACTCAATACAGATAAAACCCTATCTGAACGAGCAAAATCAGAAGGAGTTTGAAATACTTGATACAACTACAGAATAAACGCGTAACAATAATGGGGCTGGGATTACATGGAGGCGGACTTGCCAGTGCCAGATATTGTGCTGAGCATGGAGCCCAAGTCACGGTTACAGACCTAAAATCCGAAAGTGAATTAGCATCATCCATCAAACAATTAAATGGTCTTCCAATTCGCTTTGTTCTTGGTGAACACCGCGAAGAAGATTTCAAAAACTGCGATTTAGTAGTAAAAAATCCAGCCATACCACGCACTGCGTCTTTATTACAACTTGCTAGCACTATTGAAACTGACATAAGCATTTTTTTACAATCACATACAGGTCCAGTAATTGCAGTTACAGGTTCAAAGGGAAAATCAACAACCGCATCGGCAATTCACTGGGGACTGAAAAAACGCTATCCACAAGCCTTGCTGGGGGGGAATATTACAACCAGCCCGCTCAGCTTTCCAGCCGGGCACGAAGGTGCTCCTGTAGTGCTTGAGCTTTCCAGTTTTCAATTGGGAGATTTATTACTCACAAGCAGCTGGCAAAATGGTTGGCGGTTTTCCCCTGACATTGCGGTTCTCACCAACATCATGCAGGATCATCAGGACTATTACCCTGATATGCAACGATACATCGATGACAAACTGTTGATTTGCACAAATCAAAAAAGCGACAGCTATTTGATTATTCCACATACCGATGGTGATAACAAACAATTTGCACAAAACGCCGGCGGAAACGTCACTTCTCTAAGCGAAATCCAAGATCAAGCTGAGCAATTACTTCCACCCACTCCCGAATACAAGGGTCCCCAGATAAATCTTTTGGTTGCAGCTATTGTTTTACAAAAATTTGGTATGGAACCGGCAACAATTCAAAAAGCGCTTACTGACTTCCGCGGAATCCCCCACAGAATGGAACATATCGGCAGTTTCAACGGACTTAGTATTATCAATGACACCGCAGCTACCATTCCACCCGCAGTAGCAACAACAGTGCAATCTTTGAATTCTGATGTCTTTCTTATAGCCGGTGGAGCTGATAAAAACCTAGATATCGAACCATTTATTGAAATTCACCGCCACTGTAAAAAGATATTTTTTCTCGATGGATCGGCAAGTGAACGAATCATGAAGCTATATGCGGCAAAAAAAATGCCGTATCAAGGACCTTTTTCATCTTTAGAGGTTGCTTTCAGCGCAGCGGCAATACAAGCTTTGGCAAACGACTCAGCCGCCACGATTGTCCTTTCACCTGGAGCAGCTTCGTTCAATATGTTCAAAAATGAGTTTGACCGGGGTGAGCAATTCAGAAAAATTGCAAAAGCATGGCTGGCAAAGAATCTAAAAAATCAAACGGCAGATATCCAATAACAAAGGCAGAGCAAGCTTCTCTTATCTTTTTCGCCAAGTGCGATAATACCAAGAACGAATGCGCTCTGCAGCGCTGAATGCCCGATATTTCCATTTTCGCAAAGAAACATCCGCCAAGCCCATACGATGCACAATTGTTCCGCCAAAACCGGTCTTGAATCGATACAGGCCATGCATTGGGTCCGCAGGATCATCACTTTCAGGTATGCCTAAAAAATCATAGGTATGGCATCCAGCAGCCTGAGCCCGTTGTATTGCTTCAGCCTGCAACACGTACGAAGCCATTAGATTTCGCTTAACATTCGAACCGGCTCCATACATATAGGTTGCTAGCCCGGCATAATGAACCGTGATAATCCCCCCAAGCAAGTCGCCTTCATGCTCAGCTAATAACAATTCGACATGGGGAAAACTATCGGCCCTATTTTGTTCGTCTTCTGCTTGAGATATTTGCATGAATTGTGCGTAGTACTCTTTACTGTGAATTGCAATCGAATCCCGTTTAGCAGTTTCTTGATATATCTCGTACCATGAATCAAGATCAGCTAGGCTTCCTACTCGTACCTGCACGCCTTTTTTTTGAGCCAAACGAATATTATAGCGCGTTTTTTTCTTCATCCCATCCAAAATTGCCTGCCAGTCCTGCTTTAGGTTCAGCAGGACAGTTGATGGAACCTGTATTATTTGATCGGGCAAATGCACTCTGTCCGGAAGCTTTTCAGTCTCTGTTTGATCAAGTTCAGTTTTTTCTTCTTTGTATCCGGGCAAATCATAACGGATGCATACGGGTAAAATACGTGAGCCAGCAGAAGCAGCAACCAACTCTTTGCTTACACTGGCAATACCTTCCAGAGCAAGTCTTTCTCCCTGAATATTCTGAAACCAAGCTGGGCCCCAGGGAATGTACCAAATACGCTGTTTTCGCCATATCTTTCGCTGTAAAACCAGCATGGGTTTGTCATCAACAGAAAAATACAAGGGCATCCAGCCAAAACGAGATTTGAACTGTCCCCACCAATGTGATTGCAACAATGGAAAAGCGGCATCTGGAGTTGTAAGATACCGGCTGATCATATCCCTAAACTCGCCCTGAGAAACGGCGAAAATCTTCATAGATTACCCAACCGTTCCATCAGCAACGACACGTGGAGAAATTGGTTTCCCATCCCACAATAATTCTTTGTCTCCCACAAGAAGCCGTCCTGCTTCTACACGAATGGGAATGGAAAAGAATGTATCTATACTAATCTTTTTTTCCGGCACAGGCTGATTTTCAAAACCCTGCAAAACTATACGATCCCCGGCCTTGGCTTCCGGCAGAACAATGACATCAACTACATCATCGCCATCATCATTTTTTCCATCAGCTGCCAAAAGCATCCCGTGGCTTTTTATTCCTCGCAATTTTGCCGGTTTTAAATTTTTCACCAGAACAATATTCTGCCCCATAAGTTCTTCAACCGAATAGTGCGGAACCAAACCGCTCACGATAATTCGATCCTCACCGCTTCCATCATCAAGTGTTTCGATATACAACTTATCAGCTTCAGGATGTCGCTCAACAGCCTGAATTTTTGCAACTCGTAAATCAATTTTTGTAGCAAACTGCTCTTCGGGCGAAAGTTGCTCTTCCGCATTTTCAGTATCCTCGTTGCTTTTTTGTGACTTTGCTGCTTTTTCCCGCTCTGCCCGCTCACTTTGACTGCCAGAAAAGCGGTCTCGTAATTCAGAAATCACCTTTGCATCAATGGTATGAAAAAGAATTTCAGGCTGCTGAATAGACTCAAGGCCAGTCTTGCTGCCTAGATCCTGCCAACTCAAGCCTTCTTGCCCAAGCATGGCTTTGATTCGAGCTGATGCCTCAGGTGTAAAAGGCTCGGCTAAAATTGCCAAATCACGTACAAGATACACAAGATCTCGCATAAGCCTATTTGCCGATGCGGGATCATTAACCCGGCTTTTCCATGGCTCGTTTGCCTGAAATGTACGATTACCCAAATCACATAATTGAAAAAAGATACGATATGCATCACGAATTTCGGCCCACTCAAGTTTTTCCGTCATTTCTTCCTGTAAACGCCGAACTTCAGCTTGAAATTCAGCGCTTCGTTCACTTGTATATCCTTCAGGGTCAGCACTCTCGTCATCTCCGGCCGGAACTACTGCTTGAAAATTTTTATTCAAAAACGTAAGTACCCGATTCACCAGATTTGAAAAATTTCCAATAAGTTCACCGTTCACCTTCCCCAAAAAGTCATCCCAGGTAAACATAAAATCTGAGGTTTCCGGTCGATTGTAATATAAATAAAAACGCCACACATCAGCAGGAATTCCGGTTTCTCGCGCGTCATTCCCAAACACTCCGATACCTTTACTCTTGGAGAATTTTCCTGCTTCATAATTAAGATATTCACTGCTACTCATATGATGCAACATTGTCCAATCATCGCCACTGGCAAGTAAAGATGCAGGGAATATCACTGTATGGAAGGGAATATTATCCTTGCCGATAAACTGAAACAGTTCAACGTTTTCCGGATTCTTCCACCAACCTTCCCACTCATCAGTTAAGCCAGCAGTTATAGATATATACCCGATAGGTGCGTCGAACCAAACGTAAAAAACCTTATTTTCAAATCCTTCCAGCGGTACAGGAATCCCCCATTTCAAATCCCGGGTAATTGCCCGTTCCTTCAGACCATCCCGTATCCAGGCCTGAGTCATCTGAACAGCATTTTTGGCCCACCGACCTTTTACCGAAGCTGATTCCATCCAAGCCTGAAGCTTAGGTAATACCGCTGGAAGATTCAAATACAGATGCTTTGTATTTTTTAAAACGGGAACAGAATCATCGAGTGAACACCGTGGATCAATTAAATCAGTTGGTTCCAATAATTTTCCGCAATTTTCACACTGATCACCCCGAGCGCCATCATAACCACAGTTTGGACATGTTCCGACTACATAGCGATCGGCAAGATACATATCGCTTTTTTCAGAGTACAATTGCTGAATCGTGTGCTCAGTAATGTATCCATGTTCATACACCTTCAGAAAGATTTCCTGGGTAATGCGTGTCTGTTCCGCTGTAGATGTCCTGCCAAAACGGTCAAAAGAAATATTAAACCAGTCGTATATGTCGCGATGCTGCACATGGTAACGATCACACAAGTCCTGAGGAGAAATTTTTTCCTCTAGAGCCTTCGTTTCGGTAGCTGTACCATACTCATCATTTCCACATACATACATTGTTTCATACCCACGTGAACGGCAGAAACGTGCAAAAACATCAGCGCTAAGAACCTGAACAAGATTCCCTAAATGGGGAATATTATTCACATACGGCAATGCCGCAGTAATCAATCGTTTTTTCATAGGCTGTTATCATAAAAACTGTCAAGATTGCTGTCAACCAATCAATTGAGGCTATGGAGAAAAATACAGATATACTGCAGGGCCAAAATGAGGTCTATTTGCAATAGGGTCATCCGGTGGAAAAAACGTACTCAAGCCAATCTCCGCTCCGGCAGAAAGAGAAATATGATCCGAAAGCAGAAACGAATACCCGAGATCAATAGCCGATGAAATAACAATTTCCCGCGTATACTGATTTTTTGAAATCAATACAATTGGCCCAACAAAAAAACCATCAGGACCATCTTCCAAAGATTGCAGATACCACGGGATTCCAAAACTGCCCCCTAGATTTCCAACACCCACCTCACTACCGATTCGAATACTCCCAATGCTTGCAATCTTACAAGCTAGATGCCGAGAAATTGGAATTTCTATTGTGATCGGCACAATATTTACATAGACAGGATTATCTGCTTCATGGGGTTCGCCGTATACCTGAAGATGAAAACCATACCGACCCTGGGCCATTAGGCTCACAGGAAGCAAAAAGAGTAACAAAAAAACATGATAAAAGGTACGTTTGTACAAAAACTGCTTAAAAATAGGATTCTCCCTTCTGCATGGATGGTAGATGCAAATTCACTGAAAAATGATCAACGCCTGGATTTATAACCCCCCGATAGGCATTGGAAATATGAGAGTAACTTAGAGATAACCAGGGATATATCCGTACACCAAGTTTTACCAGAAAGTTTAACTGCTTACCATTATCATCGGGAAAACTGCGATGAAAAAACCCAGGGCCACTGCGAAGATACCACTGGTGCCAATCCAGTTGCATGGTAAGAAACAAGCCCGCCCAGGACCCGGATGGGATAGTATACACCGGCCCACCATCTTCCAATTGATATTCTTTTTCATCCCACATATGCAAATGATAGAAATGAACACCAAACAAAGACTGATAACCCACCGAAAAGCTCTGAACCATCGTCATGGTGCCCCAGGAAGTATATTCAGTACTATATGATACAGGTGAATATGAAGTCTCAAAAGCTACAGCACTAAGCGGGACACACACAATAAGAACAAAAAAGAACAACCTTTTCAC